>JAFVOP010000009.1 GCA_017505745.1 Clostridia bacterium | reverse complement strand
GGGGAGGAGCCTTTTTCAAAAGGCTCCTCCCCCGCAAACAATAAGGAGATAGATATGTACGATATTATCATTGTAGGCGGAGGTCCTGCGGGGCTTTGTGCCGCCGTGTATGCCAGACGTGCTAACAAGAGCGTGCTGATCTTGGAAAAAAACGCCTTTGGCGGACAGATCACGTTTTCGCCCAAGGTGGAAAATTACCCCGGCTTTGAGAGCGTGAGCGGAAGCGAGCTTGCCGATAAGCTGGTGAGCCAGGTGCTTGGACAGGGCGCGGACGTGGAGATCGAAACCGTGACTGCCATTCGCGTAGAGGGAGACAAAAAGCTGGTGGAGACCGAGGACGGAAACGTTTACGAGGCCCACGCGGTGATCCTTGCAAACGGCGCCAAGCACCGCCATCTGGGGCTTGCTAACGAGGAACGCTTTATCGGCGACGGCATTTCGTTTTGCGCGGTTTGCGACGGCGCGTTTTATAAGAACCGCACCGTGGCTCTGGTGGGCGGCGGAAACTCCGCGCTCCAGGAGGCGATCCTGCTTTCCGAAACCTGTAAGCAGGTGTATGTGTTACAGAATCTCGATTTCCTGACGGGCGAGCAACGCTTGCAGGAGATCCTTTCCAAGCGCGGAAACGTGGAGATCGTAACCGGGACCGTGGTAGACGAGATCCTCGATACTCCCGAATTTTCGGGTGTGGTGATCCGCCGCGTGGCCGACGGGCACCGCGTAACGCTGGCCCTGGACGGCATGTTTGTGGCCATTGGTCTGGAGCCTGAAAACGGCGCGTTTGCCGACGTTGCCACCCTCGACGAGAGAGGCTACTATGCTTCGGGCGAGGATTGCACCACCGCAACCGCGGGCGTATTTGTGGCAGGGGACTGCCGTGCCAAGGCAGTTCGCCAGGTGGCCACCGCTACGGGCGACGGCGCTGTTGCCGCAATTGCCGCCTGCCGCTATCTGGACAGCTTGTAAAAAATATCACTTTATAAAAGGAGAAACAGTAGGATGGAATCTTATATCAATATTGATAAGAATATGATTGTGAACTCCACCATCGGAGACGTGGACGTAACCTGGTACGACGTGCATCAGGCACCCTTTTCTCTGCACGGATTTTTTGATACGGAGCCCTTCTTTTATCGGGTGCCGATCGACGTTGCCGACGCGAGCAGTGTGGGCGTGAGCAAGCTGCACCGTGAGTCTGCCGGCGGACGCGTGCGCTTTTCCACCAACTCGCCCTATATCGCCATTCGCGCCAAGTTCCGCGTGGTGGGACGCTCCCCGCACCTGGCGCTGATCTCCACCTCGGGCTTTGACCTTTACGTGGACGGCGACTTCGGAAGCCGCTTTATCAAGGAATTCCGTATGCCGTACGATATGGTGGATCAGTACGAGCAGATCATCGAAATGGACAACCAGGCCATGCGCTCCTACACCATCAATTTCCCGGTTCACGCCGTGGTGGAAACCCTGGAGATCGGTCTCAAGCCCGACGCGCTGGTGGACGTGGCGCGCCCCTACCGCGATCTTAAGCCGATCCTCTTCTACGGCTCGTCGATCGTGCACGGAACGGCGGCCAGCCGCCCCGGGTATATGTATCCCACGATTGTTTCAAGAATGCTCAATATGGACTTTTACAACATCGGCTTTTCGGGCAACGCCAAGGGCGAGCAGGTGCTTACCGAGTGGATGGCAACCCTGCCCGCAAGCGTGTTTGTTTGCGACTACGACCACAACGCGCCGAATCTCGCGCACCTGAAGGATACCCACTACGCGATGTATGAGACCGTTCGAAAGACGAATCCGGATATTCCGTACATCATGATCACGCGTCCCAACTTCTGGTATTGCCGCGCCAACCACGAGGCGATCCTCAACCGCCGCGATCACATCATGTCCTCGTATCTCAAGGCACGCGAGACGGGCGACAAGAACGTGTATTTCATTGACGGAATGAGCTTTTTCGTGGAGCCGCACCAGTATGATTTTACGGTGGACGGCATTCATCCCAACGACGCCGGCTTTGTACGCATGGCCGACGGCATTGGAACGGTGATCAAGTACATTCTGGAAAAGGAAAGCGAAAAGGCATGATCCAACGTCCCCGTATTCCGCGCCGCGGAATACGGGGACGTTTCTGCTTTAGGCCCCGCATAGCCTTGCAAAGCAACCGAACACAAAAAGGGACTTGCATTTTTTGGCGATTGGTGTAAAATAAAAGGAGAAGGGAGGGGAGACTATGAAATTCACCACGGTGATCGATCCGAGCCGCGAGGAAGAGGTGGTGATCTATTTGCAAAAAGAGAGCGATCTGCCCGCGCGTATCGAAGCGCTTTTGGAAGAAAACTCCCGGGAGCTGCTTGGCTACGGGGAGCAGCAGATCGTCCAGCTGGATTTGCGGGAGGTGATCTGCTTTACGGTAGAGGGAGGCAGGGTGTATGCCTTAGCGGAAAGTGGGAAATGGATGATCCGCCGTCGTCTTTATGAGCTGGAGGAGAGGTTGGACCCCGATTTTTTAAAGATCAATCAGTCCTGCATTGCAAACATCAAGAAAATCCGGCGCTTTGACACCTCCTTGGGAGGTTCGCTTTTGGTGATCTTTTCCAACGGATATCGGGATTACGTCTCCAGAAGGCGGCTCAAGGCAGTAAAAGAAAGGATAGGGCTTCGGTTATGAAGGAATACGGAAAGATCTTTTTGCACAGAGGAATGCTGTTTGGCGGGTTTGGCCCGATTGTGGTGGGGGTGGTATACCTGATCCTCTCCTGCTCAATTTCCGATTTCTCCCTGAGCGGTGGGGAGGTTTGTTTGGCCATTGTATCCACCTATCTCCTGGCGTTTATACAGGCCGGCACAAGCGTGTTTCACCGAATTGAGGAGTGGTCGCGTGCAAAAGCGCTATTGTTTCATTTCGGATTTCTTTATCTCGCTTACGTTGGCTGCTATCTCGTAAATGCGTGGATTCCGTTTGATTGGCGTGTGCTTTGGTTTTTTACCGCGGGCTTTGCAGGCGGTTACGTTTTGATCTGTTTGACGGTCTATCTTTCGGTAAAAACGGTGGAAAAGCGGCTGAACCGACACTTGAAATAGGAAGAAAAAAGCGCCGCTGAACAGCGGCGCTTTTGTGGTTGATCAGTTCTTATTGTCGTTGATTACGATCTCTTCTTCCACTTCTTTGTTTGCGTTTTCGTCGATATGAAGCGCGTTGGCAACCTTTTTCTTAGCCTTTCTCCAAAGGATCACGGCGGTTGCGCTCACGGCGATCACAACACCGCCAACTACGGAAATGACGGCGGAGGTTGCGGCGGGATCGATGTACGCGGCGGTGGGAGCGATCAGAATTTCAAAAAATCCCATGCTTGTTTCCTTCTTTCTTCTCAATTTCGACCCCATTATAGCATATTCGTTTCGGTTTGTCAAGTCTCGAAGAGAGATTTCCAAAAAATGCGAAGCGGTTTTTGGCGCGATGGAAAAGAAAAAACGGTTGGTGCGGGCTTTTTTATTCTCAAAAAGGATACGGCTGTGAGCGCTTGTTGCTTTGCTTGCTGCTCGGTTGCTTTTCGGCGTGCAACACTATATAGGGCAAAATAACGGTTCTATATCCCAAAATAGGGCAACCGCCACGGCGGTTGCCCTTGCTTGTTTTCCACCCCCGCGTGATGCGGAAGGAGGATAATTTCTGAACATATCAGCTCTTTTTTTGTTTCTTTTTCTCCACCAAAGAGGTGAGAATGTAATCGGCGCCCGCCTCGGCGGCGCTTCCGATGTTGTAAAGATGGGCGGAAAGCGTTTCGGCAATCACCGTTTCGTACTCCGCGCCGCGTGCCAGAAGCTCCTTTACGGTTTGGTCGCAGGTGGCAAGCTGCTCCTTGTCCAGCGAAATACCAACCTGATCGCGCAGCGTGATCTCGGTGGGGATGCAATCGATCTTTTCCCAGTTGGGATTCATACACTTCATCTTGGTATTCACGAACAGGGCGGGGCGCTTGGTGGCAAAGCAGTATTCCAGGGCGATGCCCGACCAGTCGGTGATCAGCAGATCCGAGGAATAGACCGACTTGTTGTGCGAGAAATCCAGCTCGAAGGAGAGCTTGTCGCCCACCTTGTCGGCGTAGCGCTCGGTAATTGCTTGCATTCTGGCTCCGTAGCGCTTAACGTACTCGGGGTGCGGGCGGACCGTGAGGTGATACTCGTCGCAGTAAAGCTTTTCGATGAGGGTATCGATGCAGGAATCCAGCAGGTTGTCCTCCTGCCACGAGGGGGCAATGAGGATCTCCTTTTTCTCGGTGGGAACGTGGTTTTGCCGCTCCTGTTCTCCCGCCTCGATCAGCTTATCGGCAAAGGGATATCCAAACTTCACCAGCTTCTTTTCGGGAAGGCCGTAGACCCGTTCGGTGGCTCTTACCTCACGCACCACGTGATCGCCCGTGCAGAATACCGTATCAAACGCGTCCAGCGCGCCCTCGCGGAAGCCCATATGCACGCTCATCATATCGTGCGGAACGTAGATGTATTCAATATCTTTTTTCATCAGAGAACGCTTGATGTAATATTTGTCGAGGTCGGGCGTGGTCATCACCACGATGTCGGCCTCCATTTTCATCATCAGCGGGATCATCTTTTTCAAACCGATGTAATAGGGCTTGATCTTGGGATTGGTTTCGGCAATTTCGAAGATGACGTCGTCGGGATCGTTGGTGATATAGTGGATGACGATGTTGGAGCGCGCGGTCAGCTCGCGGATCAGAGCCTCGAAATACTTATAAAAGCCGCTCTTTTCGGAGTAGATGACCAGGTGCTTGTTGACGATCGAGAAGAAGCGCTTATAGTCCTTTTTCTCGCGCATACGGTTCTTTTTGTAGTTGGGATCCTTTTTTTTGCCCTCATCCAGCTTTTCGATATCGGCAAGCGCCTTGCGGCTGGCCTCGAGCGCCTCGTAGTCGACGTATTTTTTGGGATTGATGGCGATATTCAAAAGGTACATTTGCAGGATCGAGAAGAGGTTGCTGGCGATCCAGTAAACGGCAATGCCCGCGGGCACTCCGATGCCAAGGTAGAGCGAGATGCCCACCGAGAGGATCATAAGTCCGTATTGGCTCAGCTTGCTTTGCTCGTGTTGAATGACGTTGGAGAGGTTTTGCGTAAAGCAGAGGAGCCAGGAGGACGCGCCCGCGATCACGGGCATCAGGATGTAAATGCCCCACACGTCGGCAGGGACGGTGGACATGTTGAAGCCGAGAAAGGCGGTTTCAAAGCCCGAGGCAAGCTCAACGGTATGTGCGAGAACGTCTTGGGAAATGCCGGGAATGGCGGTGCCCAGCGCGATCTCTCCGGTTTTGATGGCCTCAATGATGCGCAGCTGACAGGAGGAATCGGCGGTGTCGGCGCCGATGAAGGCGGCGAGGGAAGCGATGGCGGAACGGTCGATGCCGAATAGGTATTCCATGGGGTGATAGATGATCTCTACCACGGCAAGCAGAAGAAAGACCTGCAAAGCCAGGGGGATGAGCGAGAGCATGGGGTGATATTTTTCTTTTTTGAAGAGCTTTGCCTGCTCGTCGGCAAAGGTGTCCATATCCCCGTAGTGATTCACCTTGAGAAAATTGACGGCGGGTTGGATCTTGATCATCTGGATCGAGTTTTTCTGGATCCAAACCGAAACCGGCAATAGCACGATCTTAGTTGCAAGTGTGAACAAAATAATGGCGAGTCCGTAATTCCCGATGAGCTGCCAGCACCACTTCATCAGCTGTCCCAACGGAATGCAAACGTAATACAAAATAAGATCCATAATCCTTGTAATTTCACTTCCTTAATTTTCGTTATTCGTAGATGCTTCCCACATAGTCACCGGAGGAAACGATCTCCCAATTCTTCAGGTCGCGGGAGCTTCCCGTAATTTTGTATACGATCACCTCGTACGTGGCAGGGCCCTCGGGTTGCGCTTGGCGGGCCTGGAATACGTATTTGCGTTCCCGGACGTCTCCCTCGCGGTAGTCCCACACGGGCTTTCCGAAATCGGTATCAGAAACGATCCCTTCGGAGGCGAGAATGGTGGGGATAATGTCGGCCTGTGCTACGGGCGCGTGGCTGACCTTGAGCGGCGCGTTTGCAGAGCCGCTTTCTTTGACGAAGAGGGCGGTGGTGTGAGGTCCGCGGAATTCGCGGTCGAGACGGATGTTGGAGTGATCACCGGTGATGATGATGGTGGCATCCTCGTAAAGGCCCAGCTCCTTGAGCTGCTCCAGATACAAATTGATAATCTTAAAGCTTTGCTTAAGCGCCACAACCGGGTTGTTTCGGTCGGATTCCTTTACGGGGGCAAAGTCCTCGTCATAGAGGTTGGGCATGTGGCATCCGGTGATGTGGATGAACGAGAAGTTGTTGCCGTTGGAATCGGTTGTGAGCGGATGCGCGGAGAGAAATTCGTAGGCATCCTTCATATCGGTGGTGTACTTATTATATTCGGTTTCATAGTCGACGTATTGCTCAAAGGATCCCGAGTGAATGTCACCGGTTGTGCGTTTGGCTACCATGGGAAGGTAACGGAACAGCGAGATGCGGAGCATATCCTTGGAAAGGGCAGGGGTATCTCCGATGGTATACGAGGTTGTTCCCGAAGAGTTTTCCACATACTCCGACATGCATGCGGCATCGTGGTATCCGTAGTAGGTGTCGGTGTAGATATTCACCTTATAGTTGTTTTTCTTTAACTCCTTGAGGAAGGGAGAGGTAGAATAGCTTTCCTCAAAGTAATCCAGGCGCGCATCGTGGAAGTCGTGCTCAATGCCCGAGAGCATGTACGCAATGCTGGGATAGGTGCGGGGATAGAGTGAGACCATATCGCTGTAATAGGTGAAGCCCTCAAGCTCATCAAAGATTTCGGGACACTTGACCAAGCCGTAGTCCTCATAATAGATCACGTCAAAGCGGTCGACCACAAAGTAGATCACGTTTTTGCCGGTGGATACCCGATCCATGTTTTTATAAGTCAGGATGTGCTTTTCCTCATCGCCTTGCAGGGAGTTGTCCTTTTGCGTCCAGATATCGGTGGTGAGGGAGGTAACGGCAAAGTTGACGGCCTGCATACCGATTACGGTGATCAGGGCAATGATGCAGACGGTGAGGACGGTTTCGCGATATTTTTGAAAGAATTTGATCATGGCGAAGACGATCGCCGCGCCAACGAGCACCCATATCACGGTATTGATCACATAGGCGGTTACGCCGGAGCCGTCTCCCACGCCGTCACCCGCGAGCGAGTCGGCGCTCTGGTTGAGAAAGTTGCCCTGGACGTAGAGCATCAGGGTCAGCCAAAGAAAGACGGCGTATACAATGTCAAACACTCTGCCGCGCAAGGGCAGGAGCACAGCCGTGATGGCTACCAGCCCGATCAGGGTAAAGAGCAGGCACCATCCCAAAAAGTCACCGATGGAAAATACAAATTCGGAAAGATTGTTTCCGTAAATGTCAAACGGCCCGAACAGGCACAGGGTGGAGGAGGCCGCAAAGGCCAAGAGCACCGAGGGGAGGATCCGTTGCCGAAGCGTAAGACCAACATAAGCGCTTTTTTTCGGCGTTTGGTTGGAATGAATTTCTTCGCGGTTCATGATAATCCTTTCAAATCAAGTATTGTGAAGCAGAAGGAGAAAAAACGTCAGATTTCGAGCCCCTCATAGGTAAGGTCGCGAATATTGGGATGGATCACGCAATGCGCGTATTTACAGCTCTTGACGTGCATGGCGTAAAAGATTGCCACCTCGTTTACGGGATCGATCATCGCGTACGAGCCTGCCGCACCGTGCCAGCCAAATTCTCCCACGGCAGAGCGCGCGCGGGAAACCACGGGATCCATGTGCACGCATCCGCACAGCCCCCAACCGTAGCCAAACAAAAAGCCCTTGGCAAAATTGGGAAGCGCCGATCTTTGCAGACGGTTGACCGTAAGAAGCTCGATGGTTTCGGGGCGAAGCAGGGAATATCCGTTCTCGGTCTTGCCGCCGTTGGCAAGCACGGTCAAAAAGCGAATTTGATCGTCCACGGTGCTGAACATTCCGCCGCCACCCGAATCAAAATCGGGACAGCTCTTCATGATGTTGGAGTTGTCCTCCTCCAGATAAGTCAGCTCCAACGCTTTGTCGCGAAAGCTGTAGAGCGCGGAGAGGTGCGACTTCTGCTCCTCGGAAAGATGAAAGCAGGTGTTGCGCATGCCAAGAGGCTCAAAGATCTGCGCGCGGGTATAGTCGGCAAAGCGCATGCCCGAGGCAACCTCCACAACAGCGGCAAGCACGTCATGGCAGAGGCTGTATTTGAAATTGGTTCCCGGCTCAAAATCGAGCGGGGATTGAGCGATGGCGTTGCAGACCGATACCGTATTGGCGGCGGGGCTTTGCAATGCGCGCAGGATCGGTCCGGTCTCTTTTTCGTAATTCAGTCCGCCTGTCATGGTAAACAGGTGAAATACCGTCATCGTGTTTTGGGCGGGGGTGGGTTTTCCGTTTTTGCCGATTACCGTCAGATATGCAAAAGCGGGAAGATATTTGGAAACGGGATCGTCGAGCGCGATCACGCCCTTTTCCACCAGCTGCATGGCGGCCACACAGGTGGTTACCTTGGAGACCGAATACATGCGGTAGATATCGGCGGGAGATACGGGCTTGGTGCGCTCCCGGTCGGAGTATCCCGTACGGGTGCGGAACACGGGTTTCCCGTGGTGGGTAACGGCGACCTCGCATCCGGGAATGCCGCATGCGGGAAGGCTTTGAAGAAAGGCTTCCAGCTTGGAAAAATTCATGATAATCCTCCTTTAAAGATCTTCGATGGCCTCATAGGCAAGATTGCGAAGGATGGGATGCACCACCTGATAGGCATACTGGCAGCCCTTGGAATGCATTGCAAAGTACAGCGCGATCTGCTTTTCGGGATCGGCCAGACCGAATGCTCCTGCCGCACCGTCCCAACCGAATTCTCCGATTGAGGAGCGTGAGAGCGAGAGGGTGGGATTTTGGTGCGCTCTGCCGCAAAGTCCCCAGCCGTAGCCAAACAGGCGCGAGGGGAAGAAGGAGGGCAGGACCTCGTCGGACAGGCGGTTGACGCCCATTTCGCGAACCGTTTCGGGGCGGAGCAGGGAATATCCGTCTGCCGTCTTGCCTCCGTTGGCAAGCGCGGTCAACAGGCGGATCTGATCCGGGGTGCTGCTGTAAAGTCCGGCTCCGCCGCTGTCATAGCGGTCGGTGAACGTGTAGTTGTTCCAAAGCTCGATCGGGTCGGCAACCGGAACGCAATGACGGCTTTTGTACAGGTCCGCCATGCGGGGCAAAAGCGCTTCGGGCAGATGGTAGCCGGTATCCTTCATTCCAAGCGGATCAAAGATATGCGTTTGCACGTAATCGGCAAAGCGCATGCCTGAGGCAACCTCTACCACGGCCGCCAGTACGTCGTGGCACAGGCTATACAAAAATTTGGTGCCGGGCTCAAACTCGAGCGGAACCTTTGCCATGGCGTTGACGATCCGCAGAGTGTCGGCATCGGGCTCCATTCTTGCGCGCAGGAGCGGTGCGGTGTCGCAATTGTAGTTCAATCCGCCTGTCATGGTGAACAGATGCAGCACGGTCATTGCGTTTTTTGCGGGGACGGGCTTTCCGGCTCCGTTCTTGACGGTCAAATGCGCAAATGCGGGAAGGTATTTGGAAACGGGATCATCCAGCGCGATCACTCCCTTTTCCACCAATTGCATAGCGGCTACGCAGGTGGAAATCTTGGAGATCGAGAACACGTAGTACAGATCGTTCTCGGAGGCGGGACGTGTTTGCTTGGCATCGGCAAAGCCTGCTGCCGCGCGGTAGACCGACTCCCCTTGATAGGTGATCGCCAGCTCGCATCCGGGGATCCCGCACATGGGAAGCTGCTTGAAAAACGCATCCAGTTTGGAAAAATTCATCGTATTTCTCCTTTACAGCTCTTCGATCGCCTCATAGGTAAGATCGCGAAGCGTGGGATGTACCATGTGGTAAACGAACTGTGCCCCCTTGACGTGGGTTGCAAAATAAAGTGCCACCTGTTTTTCGGGGTCGATCAGATTAAAGGCTCCTGCCGCGCCGCCCCAACCGAATTCTCCAACGGCGGCACGCGAGCGGGAGAGGATGGGGTCAACGTGTACACGTCCGCCCAGTCCGTAGCTGTAGCCGTAGCGGTGTGTGGGGCAGAAGGAGATGTGTTGCGCGTCGGAGAGTTGACCCACCATCATCATGCGAATGGTTTCGGGACGGAGCAGGGAATAGCCGTCCTCGGTCTTTCCGCCGTTTGCCATCACCGTCATCAGGCGGATCTGGTCGGTGGTACAGCTGTAAAAGCCGGCTCCGCCGCTGTCATAGTGATCGTTAAAAATGAAGGAATTTCTGATTTCCATCGGCTCGGCCTTCATGGCGCCGTGCACAAAGCGATAAAGCTGCGACAGGCGCGGACGAAGCTCCTCGGGCAGATGGAAGCCGGTATTTTTCATGCCGAGCGGATCGAGCATATAGCGTTGGACGTAATCGGCAAAGCGCATGCCGGACACCACCTCTACTACGGCGGCCAATACGTCGTGGCACAGGCTATACTGATAACGTGTGCCGGGCTCAAAATCGAGCGGTGTTTCTGCAAACGAGTTGACGATGTCCAGCGTGGTGGCGTTGGGATCCTGGCAGGCGCGGATGATCGGCGCCGCGTTCAGATCGTAATTCAAGCCTCCGGTCATCGTGAACAGGTGGCGCACCGTGAGCGTTTCCTTGGCCGGCGTGGGGGCTCCTCCCTTGGGATTTTTTACGGTGAGATAGGCATAGGTGGGGAGATATTTGGATACCGGATCGTCCAGCCCCAGTTTTCCTTCCTCCACCAAGCGCATCGCACAGATGCAGGTGGTGGTTTTGGTTACCGAGAAGACGTAGTACAGATCGTTCTCGGAGGTGGGGCGGGTTTTCTCTATGTCGGCGAAGCCTACCGCGCGGCGATAAACCAACGATCCTTTATGGGTAACGGCCAGCTCACAAGCGGGAAACCCGTAGTTGGGAAGCTGCTCCAGATAATCGTCAACCTTGGAAAAATTCATAATTTCATTCCTTTCTGCAGAATCAATTTTTTACCTTTTAGTATTATATCACACATTATAGCCAATGTCAACAAAAAAGAACGCGAAAAATAAATGCCGAAAAAACAAATAAAAAGATATTTTTTATGAAAAATGGAAAAAAGGTATTGACAACCGCCAAAAAAGGTGCTATAATAGTAAACTGCATTATAATCGCTCATTCTGTGCTTTGGCTGATAAAATGCGACAAATTGGACAGCAGCAATTTGCACAAAAATCGGCACCTTTATATAAGGAAAAAAGTACAGCAGCACGGAACGTGCGGAGCGTTACCAATTTTTTGAATGGAGTGATTGATTTAATGATCCATGTAAAAGATCAGAAGCTTGGTCAAAACGTAAGAAAAAGCTTTGCCAGATCGCGGTTTGACTATCCGCTCCCCAATCTGGTAGAGATCCAGACCAAATCTTACGAGTGGTTCAAAGAGGAAGGACTGATGGAGGTGCTGCGAGATGCCTCCCCGATTACCGACTATTCGGGTAATCTGGTGATCGAGTTCATCTCCTACACCCTGGACGACAAGCATCCGAAGTATCCCGTTGAGGAGTGCAAGGAGCGCGACGTGAACTACGCGGCGCCCTTGAAGGTCAACGTTCGTCTGACCAACAAGCAGACGGGCGAGGTGAAGCAGGCAGACATCTTTATGGGTGACTTCCCGTTGATGACCGAGACCGGAACCTTCGTAATCAACGGCGCGGAGCGCGTGATCGTATCCCAGATCATTCGTTCTCCGGGCATGTATTATGCATCCGAGATCGACAAGGCCGGCAAGAAAACTTATTCGACCACGGTGATCCCCTATCGCGGTGCATGGCTCGAATATGAGATCGATGCAACCGGCGCCATGTACGTCCGCATCGATAAAAACCGTAAGCTGCCTCTGACGATGCTGATCCGTGCGCTTGGCGTGGAGAGCCGCGAGGACATCTACGCAATGTTCGGCGAGGACGATCACCTGACGGTGACCTTTGACCGCGACGAATCCGAGCAGCTTGCCGAGATCAATCGTTCTACCGTGGGAGTGGAGTCTCTCAAAGAGATCTATAAAAAGCTCCGTCCCGGTGAGCCTCCCATTGAGGAAGCGGCTCGCACCCTGCTTAACAACTATTTCTTTGACCCCAAGCGCTATGATATCGCGCCTGTCGGTCGCTACAAATATGACAAGAAAATGGCGATCCACCGCAGAATCGCCAACCACCGTTTGGCCGAGGACGCCGTCAGCCCCATCACGGGCGAGGTGATCTGCGAGGCAGGCGAGGTCATCACGCGCGAAAAGGCGTTGGAGATCGAGCACGCTTGCATCAACGAGGTCAAGCTGACCCTTGACAACGGCTTCGTTCTCAAGGTCATGGGCAACAACACGGTGGAGCCCGAGTACCTGTTGGGCTATGACCTGAAGGACTGCGGCGTTCGCGAAAAGGCTCGCGTTTCGGTTCTCATGGAGATCATGGAGGCCTGCGAGGGCGACGTGGACGCGATCAAGGCAATGGCCAAGGAGAGAATTGCTGATCTCTGCCCCAAGCACATTACCGTGGACGATATTTTTGCATCCATCAACTATCTGATCAACCTGACGCACGACGTAGGCCAGGTGGACGACATCGACCATCTGGGCAACCGCCGTATCCGCTCGGTGGGCGAGCAACTCCAGAATCAGCTCCGTATCGGCTTTACCCGTATGGACAAGATCATCAAGGAGCGCATGACCACGCAGGACAACGAAAAGCTGACCGTGCAGGCTCTGATCAATATCCGCCCCGTGACCACGGCGATCCGCGAGTTCTTCGGCTCCAGCCAGCTCTCGCAGTTCATGGACCAGAACAACCCGCTCGCAGAGCTGACGCACAAACGCCGTCTCTCGGCGTTGGGTCCCGGCGGTCTCTCGCGTGACCGCGCATCCTTCGACGTTCGTGACGTACACTACACCCAGTACGGACGTATGTGCCCGATCGAGACGCCTGAAGGACCGAACATCGGTCTGATCTCTTATCTCACCACCTACGCGCGCATTTCCGAATACGGTTTCATCGAGGCTCCTTACCGCAAGGTGAAGCATATTACCGAGGCCGACGGAAGCGTAAAGCACGTGGTGACCGACGAAGTGGAATATATGACGGCGGACATGGAGGACCATTACATCGTCGCACAGGCCAACGAGCCGTTGGACGATGAGGGATGCTTCCTCAATAAGAAGGTGACTGCCCGTGACAAATCCGAGATCGTGGAGGCCGACGTTTCCGAGATCTCGTATATGGACGTAGCTCCGAAGATGCTGGTTTCGGTGGCAACCGCAATGATCCCCTTCCTGGAAAACGACGACAACTCGCGTGCACTGATGGGATCGAACATGCAGAAGCAGGCGGTTCCGCTGATGGTGACCGATTCGCCGATCGTTGGTACCGGTATGGAGTACAAGGCGGCGGTGGATTCCGGCGTTGTTGTGATTGCACGGCGTTCGGGCGTGGTGGAGCGCGTACAGGCTGATCGCATCATCGTTGCCGCGGAAGACGGCAGCAAGGACGTTTACGATCTGATCAAATTCAAGAGAACCAACCAGGGCACCTGCTTCAACCAGCGTCCGCTCGTTAAGAAGGGCGAGAGCGTGGAGGCAGGACAGATCATTGCCGACGGTCCCGCGACCGCAAACGGGGAGGTCTCGCTCGGTAAGAACGCGTTGATCGGATTTATGACCTGGGAGGGTTATAACTACGAGGACGCCGTTCTGCTCAACGAACGGTTGGTTCGTGATGACGTTTATACCTCTTTGCACATCGAGGAATATACCCACGAGGCAAGAGATACCAAGCTTGGACCGGAGGAAATTACCCGTGAGATCCCCAACGTGGGCGAGGACGCTTTGCGCGACCTGAACGCCGAGGGTATCGTAAAGAAGGGTACCGAAGTCCGTTCCGGCGATATTCTGGTTGGTAAGATCACGCCCAAGGGCGAGACTGAGCTGACCGCGGAAGAACGGCTGTTGCGCGCGATCTTCGGTGAAAAATCGAGAGAAGTTCGCGATACGTCGTTGCGCTTGGCACACGGAGAAGCCGGAATCGTTGTGGACGTGCGCGTATTCTCGCACGAGCAGGGCGACGAGCTTCCCGCAGGTGTGAATAAAGTTGTTAAGGTCTATATCGCACAAAAGCGTAAGATCTCGGTGGGAGACAAGATGGCAGGACGCCACGGTAACAAGGGTGTCGTTTCGCGCATCCTTCCTCCCGAGGATATGCCCTTCCTGCCCGACGGTACGCCGTTGGATATCGTACTCAATCCCCTGGGCGTGCCTTCGCGTATGAACATCGGACAGGTGCTGGAGGTTCACCTCGGCATTGCATCGAGAAAGCTGGGCTGGAAGATCATGACCCCCGTATTCGACGGCGCAAACGAGAAGGACATTCTTGAATGCCTCAAAGCGGCGGGCATGCAAAGAGATCTGTTCCCCTTGGAAAATCCCGAGGGCAAGGATCTGTATGAGGAGATCACCGATCCCGAAACCGGCAAGAAAGAACTGCGCACCCTCTCCGCAGAGGAGCGCGCCGATCAGGCGTTTATGGATCAGCTCCGCGCAGAGAAGCGCCTGAAGGTGATGGACGGTAAGACCATCCTTTACGACGGCCGTACGGGTGAGCCTTTTGACAACCCCGTTACCGTTGGTATCATGTACTACCTCAAGCTTCACCATCTGGTTGACGATAAGATCCACGCGCGTTCCAACGGACCGTACTCCCTCGTTACGCAGCAGCCTCTCGGCGGTAAGGCCCAGTTTGGCGGTCAGCGCTTCGGAGAGATGGAGGTTTGGGCGCTCGAGGCTTACGGCGCCGCATATACGCTGCAGGAGATCCTGACCGTGAAGTCCGACGATATCAACGGACGTCGCCGCGCGTACGAGGCGATCATCAAGGGTCAGAACATTCCCACGCCCGGTATTCCCGAATCCTTCAAGGTTCTGGTGAAGGAATTGCAGTCCCTGGCTCTGGACGTTCGCGTACAGGACCGTGACGGAAATGACATTGAGCTTTCCGAGCTTTGCCGTGAGGAGGAAACTCCCCGTATGAGCAAGCTGGATGCCGCCGCGATCGACGAGGTTCTGGGACGCAACGTGGAGGATGACTCGTTGCGCAAGTCCTTCCTGTTGGAGGACGAGGATGGCAATGCCATTGAGGACGAGGAAGACGAATACTACGAGGAATCCGAGGAGGATGATGACTACGGTCTTTATCCCGACGGAGAAGACAACGAATAAATTGGAAAGGATTCATGGTTACAACTGTGGAGCATAACGAATTTTATTCTATAAAGATCGGTCTGGCATCTCCGGATATGATTCGCGAGTGGTCGTACGGCGAGGTTTCCAAGCCCGAGACCATCAACTACAGAACGCTGAAGGCGGAAGTTGGAGGCCTGTTCTGTGAGCGTATTTTTGGCCCGACCAAGGACGGAGCCTGCATGTGCGGCAAATATAAGAACTCGCACAGCAGAGAGATCATCCGTTGTGAAAAGTGCGGCGTGGACGTTACCACCAAAAAGGTACGCCGCGAAAGAATGGGACATATCGAGCTGGCGGCTCCCGTGTCTCACATCTGGTATTTTAAAGCCGTGCCGTCGCGTATGGCATTGGTTTTAGATATGTCTCCCAAGGCGCTCGAGCAGGTGCTGTACTTTGCCGAGAACGTGGTTCTGGATCCCGGTAACGCGCCCCTGGAAAAGGGTATGGTCCTTTCCGAGAAGCAGTATGCCGAGTACCGTGAGCTTTACGGAGACGAATTCCGCGTTGGAATGGGCGCGGAGGCAATTAAGGAGCTGTTGGCGGGAATTAACGTTGACGAGCTTTCCGCAGCGCTCAAGGAAGAGCTTGCAACCTCTTCCGGACAGAAGAAAACGCGTATCATCAAGCGTTTGGAGGTCATTGAGGCCTTCCGCAAGTCCGGAAATCACCTAGATTGGATGATTCTGGATACCATTCCGGTCATCCCTCCGGATATTCGACCGATGGTTCAGCTCGACGGCGGCCGTTTTGCCACCTCCGACATCAATGAGCTTTACCG
Organism: Clostridia bacterium; assembly: GCA_017505745.1. GTDB lineage: Bacteria > Bacillota > Clostridia > Oscillospirales > CAG-272 > UMGS1865. The sequence goes on along the minus strand of JAFVOP010000009.1, from coordinate 25,888 downwards.
CCGTATCATCAGCCGCAACAACCGTTTGCGCAAGCTGATGGAGATCCGTACCCCCGAGATCGTGATCCGCAACGAGAAGAGAATGCTGCAGGAGGCCGTGGACGCGCTGATCGATAACGGCAAGCGCGGCAAGCCCGTTACCGGCGCTTCCAACCGCCCGCTCAAATCTCTTTCCGAAATGCTGCGCGGTAAGCAGGGACGCTTCCGTCAGAACCTGCTCGGTAAGCGCGTAGACTATTCGGGACGTTCGGTTATCGTTGTCGGCCCCAGCCTTAAGATCTATCAGTGCGGTCTGCCGAAGGAAATGGCGATTGAGCTGTTCAAGCCCTTTGTGATCAAGAGACTCGTGGAGATGGGCAAGGCAACCAACGTCAAGGATGCGCAGAAGAAGATCGACCGCGCATACGATCCTGCAAACGCTTGCGTTTGGGATGCGCTCGAAAACGTGATCAAGGAGCATCCCGTGCTTCTGAACCGCGCACCGACTCTGCACCGTTTGTCGATTCAGGCATTCGAGCCTGTATTGGTGGAGGGCCGTGCCATTAAATTGCATCCGCTCGTTTGTACCGCATTCAACGCGGACTTCGACGGAGACCAGATGCCCGTACACGTGCCGCTGTCCGCAGAGGCACAGGCGGAGGCTCGTTTCCTGATGCTTTCCGCAAACAACCTCCTCAAGCCCATGGACGGTAAGGCCGTTGCGGTTCCTTCGCAGGATATGATCCTCGGTTCCTACTACCTTACCATGGAAAAAGAGGGCGAGCCCGGTGAGGGCAATTGCTACCGCGATTTCAACGAGGCCATGTGCGCTTACAGCAACGGCGTTCTCGGTCTGCATGCGAAGATCCACGTGCGTGTGTTCAAGGAGATCGACGGCGAGATGAAGTCTGCCGTGATCGAAACCACGCTCGGACGGATGATCTACAACCAGCCTCTGCCGCAGAACCTCGGTTTTGTGGACAGAAGCAAGCCCGAAAACCTCTTCAAGCTTGAGGTTGAATTCGTAATTAAGAAGAAACAGCTCGGTCAGATCATCGACCGCTGCATCCGCAACAACGGATTTGCCGTTTGCGCGAAGATGCTGGACGAGATCAAGGCGATGGGTTACAAGTATTCCACCCGCGCTTCCTTCTCGATCTCGGTTTACGATATGACCATTCCGGCGGAAAAGCCCGCGCTGATCGAAGCGGCGCAGAAGCAGGTGGACGTTCTCAACAACTACTACCGCATGGGTCTGTACTCCAACGAGGAGCGTTACAACGCCGTTGTCAAGCTGTGGGAAAAGACCACCAACGACGTAACTGCCGCCCTGCAGGATAGCTTCAGCCAGTTCAACCCGATCAAGATCATGTCGGATTCGGGAGCCCGTGGCTCCGTGGCACAGATGCGTCAGCTCGCAGGTATGCGCGGACTGATGTTTGCAACCAACGGACGTACCATCGAGATCCCGATCAAATCCAACTTCCGCGAGGGTCTGAACATCCTGGAGTATTTCATGGGTGCAAAGGGATCGCGTAAATCTCTGTCGGATACCGCTCTGCGTACCGCAGACTCGGGTTACCTGACCAGACGTCTGGTTGACGTATCTCAGGAAGTGATCGTGCGCGAGGTCAAGTGCGATACCACGAAGGGCGCATGGGTCAACGACGTCATTGACGAAAAGGATAAGAACGTACTCGAGCCCTTGGCAGACCGTATCATCGGTCGCTTTACCATGGGACCGATCGTTCATCCCGAAACCGGAGAGGTCATTCTTGAGGATGACCAGATGATCACCGAAGAGGTGGTGAGCGCCATCGAAAAGGCCGGCATCAAGAGCGTGCATATCCGCACGGTCATCCAGTGCCATGCAAAGCAGGGTATCTGCGCGCATTGCTACGGCGCCGATCTTGCAAACGGCAAGCTGGTTCAGGTTGGCGAGGCCGTTGGTATCATCGCGGCACAGTCGATCGGTGAGCCGGGTACGCAGCTGACCATGAGAACCTTCCACTCGGGCGGTGTCGCAGGCTCGGATATTACCCAGGGTCTGCCCCGTGTTGAAGAATTGTTTGAGGCGCGTCAGCCCAAGAAGGCCGCCATTATGAACGAGGTTCGCGGAAGCGCGCACATCGGTATGGCGGAAAATTCCAACGTACACGTTGTTACCGTGCATCCCGATGTGGAGCAGCCGGAGGGCGTGATCCCCGAGGTGAAGGAATATCAGATTCCTTACGGCACCAAGCTGGCGATCATCGAGGGTCAGCACCTGGAAGTGGGTGAAGCGATCACCGAGGGTAACAAGGCGCCTGCGGACATCATGCGGATCCTGGGATTGGATGCTGTTTATGAGTATCTGATCAAGGAGATCCAGAAGGTGTACCGTTCGCAGTCCTGTAACGTAAACGATAAACACGTAGAGATCATTGCGCGTCAGATGACGCGTAAGATGCGCGTGGAGAACAGCGGAAGCACCGAGCTTTTGGTTGGCTCCGTGGTCGATATGCTCGAGTTTGAGGAAGCGAACAACGCCGTACAGGCTCGCGTGGATGCCGGAGAAGAGGGATTGGAGCCTGCACAGGCAAGCACGGTCCTGCTCGGTATCACCAAGGCGTCGCTGCAAACCGAATCCTTCCTGTCTGCCGCATCCTTCCAGGAGACCACCAAGGTGCTCACCGAGGCCGCCATCCGCGGTAAGGTCGACCGCCTGCTGGGCCTGAAAGAAAACGTGATCATCGGTAAGCTGATCCCTGCCGGAACGGGTATGGATTGCTACCGCAACGTGGGCGTAAAGGAAGCAACTCCTGCCGTGGAAGAGGTTTCGGCCGAAACCGCTGTGGGATAAGCAAAAATACGGAGAGGAGACAGCAACGTCTTCTCTCCGTTTTTTTCGTTCAATCGCTAAAAAATATCAAAAAAACACTTGCATTTTTTTCTCGGGTTTGTTATAATAAGAGCGTAAATTTTTACTCTTCCAAGGGGAAGGAAAGCGGAGGAATTGAATATGGAAAACAACAAACGTCCGGAAACCATGGCGCGTATTACCACGAAGGAACTTGCCGACGCGTTTATCGCGGAGCAGGTAGCCGAGGTTCGCGCACAGGTGGGAGACAAAAAGGTATTGCTCGCACTCTCCGGTGGTGTGGACTCCTCGGTAGTTGCCGCGCTTCTGATCAAGGCGATCGGCAAGCAACTGGTGTGCGTGCACGTCAATCACGGTCTGATGCGTAAAAACGAATCCGAGAACGTGATAGAGGTGTTCCGCAATCAGCTGGATGCAAACCTGGTATATGTTGATGCAACCGACCGTTTCCTCGACCTTTTGGCGGGCGTTTCGGATCCCGAGAGCAAGCGAAAGATCATTGGCAAGGAGTTTATCAACGTGTTTGCCGATGAGGCGCGTAAGCTGGAAGGCATTTCCTTCCTGGCGCAGGGAACCATTTATCCCGATATTCTGGAAAGCATCAAGCAGGCGGAGGGCAAAAAGGCGGTCAAGTCTCACCACAACGTAGGTGGACTTCCCGAGGATCTCCAATTTGAATTGGTGGAGCCCATTAAGCTGCTCTTTAAGGATGAGGTGCGCGTGGTAGGCGAGGCGCTGGGGCTTCCGCACGCCATGGTGTACCGTCAGCCGTTCCCCGGTCCCGGACTGGGCGTTCGTTGCCTGGGCGCTATCACGCGTGACCGCTTGCATGCGCTCCGCGAGGCAGACGCGATTTTGCGCGAGGAGTTTGACAAGAACGGACTTGCCGGCAAGGTTTGGCAGTATTTCGTGGTGATCCCCGACATCAAGAGCGTGGGTGTGAAGGACGAGAGCCGCTACGAGGGTTGGCCTGCAATTATCCGCGCCGTCAACACCACCGACGCCATGAGCGCAACGGTTGAGGAGATCCCGTATGCGATTCTGCATCACATCACCGCCCGCATCACCTCCGAGGTAGAGGGCATCAACCGCGTGCTGTACGATATCACTCCGAAGCCCACCGGTACGATTGAGTGGGAATAATCAAATAAGGCTAAAAAGCGGCTTGGAAGCCTTATTCCAAGCCACTTTTTGCAATTTTGCGTAACAATACTTTGGTGGTATAATGGTGATAAAAGATAAAACCACGCAAAAGCCACCGATAACTATGCAAATCAAGGAGAAAGTCTGATTATGAAAACAATAAAGGATAAATATTTGGTTGTTGGGGCGGATTTTGCCGGCTTCCCTTTGAAAGAAGCCGTTGTAGAGCATCTCGCCAAAAAGGGATGGAACATTCTCGATCTGGGGGTAAAGAAGGATAGTAATCCCAACGATACGGATTTGATGTTTCATCGCGTAGGTCTCCGTGTGGGAGCGGAAATTTCCGAAGGAAATTATGAAAGAGCGTTGTTATTTTGCGGTACGGGCATGGGAATTCATATTGCAGCGAGCAAATGTCCACACGTACATGCCGGAGTGGTGGAAAGCTTGCCTGCGGCAACGAGAGCTATAACCGGAAATGGTGTAAACGTTTTGGCTATGGGAGCTTTTTACGTTGCTCCGCAAACAGCATGTGATATCGCGGATGCGTATCTTTCCAACGAGCTTGGCTCGGGCTGGGAATGGTGGCACAATTTCTACGAATTTCATAAGCTTGCTATTGACGAGTTGGAAGCCTTCAATTACGAAGAATACAAAAAGAACGGCTTTAAGGTAAATAAACTTGGAGATTACGATTTGACTTTGGATTTTGATAAAAAGCCTGAGTAATCGAAAATGAAAAGCACGGTGCGTGATACCATTTTGATACCGTTTTTTCGCAGACTCCATAGACGAAGCAGAAAAAGGCGGTCAAATCCCCCGAAAAACCGCTCGAAAAGACCTAAATTCACTCCATATAATGCTAATTTAAGCGAGTGGGAATAATAAACAGGGATCGAAAAATCCTTATATATCCAGGCTTTTCGGCATTCATAGCGAGTTTTTGATATTGTTTTGATACCAAACAGAATAACAAACAACGGCAGGAACAGGAATGTTCCTGCCGTTTGTTCATCCGAAAGGGGTTACTGCGGCTGCACCCATAATTTTTCATCTGTTCACACATTTTTTGAAAAATATGGTATAATAATTTTGAAAAATGTAAGATTTCGCGTGTTTGATTGTATGAAATAGTGAATCGATTCCAAAGAGAGGTGAAACCATGGAGGACAGGAAATTACTGCGACTACTACATAAAGACCCGAACGCCGGAATGGAACAGTTATTGAATCAATACACAGGTCTTGTTTATGCAGTTGTCAAAAGCAAGCTTGACGGTTCTTACTGCGTTTCATCGGATCTTGAAGACTGTGTGGCAGACGTATTCAGCAAATTCTATACGGAGCTTGCGGACTATGATCCTGCACTGTCGAGCATCAAATCCTATCTGTGCGTCATTGCACGGAATCATGCGATCAACGTTGCCAAGAAACGAAGCCTGGAAGGTGGTATTTCTCTGGATGACGAGCAATCGCTTTTGCAGGTTGCAGATGAGGTGATGATCGACAGCGAGCTTGCCGATGAGGAACTTCGGCGCGAGGTTATTAGGTCTGTTGAGGATCTCGGAGAGCCGGACTCAAGCATTATCTTCCGCAAATACTATTACGGTGAGTCCTCAAAAGAGATCGCCAAGGCTATCGGACTCTCAGTTTCTAATGTGGATACGCGAACACACAGAGCCTTGAACAAATTGCGTAAAATGTTTGGAGGTAATGAGGTATGAAGAAAACACTAACTCATATTTTCGACGAAGCGAAGGCCAATGAGATTGACAAGCTCGTCAAACAGAACGCTGCGCCCGAGGTTTCGGCGGATATGCGTTCCTCGATCAAGGATAAGGTATATGCAAAAATAAACTTAAAGAAAGAGAAGAACCCGACCAAAGGCGGTTGGCTTCGCTTTGGAGCAATCGCAGCTTGTTTCTTGTTAATTGCAAGCGCGGTCCTCGTTGTGCCAATGCTGCGAGAGGATGATCCGGGTGTAATTTCGGGACCGGATAATCGACCTAATATACCGATTGTCAATATTCAATCCCCATCGTCTGCACCGCAATATTATGGGGATGATATCAGTAGCGGAATATCCGAGGGGGGACAAATGGAAGTCGATCCAACCGGTATATCGGTAACTGCCAAATTTATGGAAGCGTTACCCGATGTATATACTTTCTTTGATGATTGGAATCAAGACGAATTTAGGCTTTTGCGTATGCAGACTGTAAAGCTTTTAAGAGGGCAAGAAATGACGGAGGAATTCTATTATTTAGTTCCTGTTGGTTTTTTTACCGATTTCTCAATTTTCGATAGCTTTGTTATTAATAACATGGCGCAATTCTCTTATGAACAAACCGTTATGTATAATAAATCGCAAGGCAAGGCAGAGCAGCTAAATCTCGTTGTTTTTGGTTATCGAATCTACGGTTATACTGTAATGGGCGCAAACTTGATGGCGTTTGATGCCAATGGACATTTTGATGACAGATTATGGACATCAAACGCAGCTTGGATAGCCGCGACTGATAGAGCACCGAGTATAGGTACAATTACTCAAACGGAAGAAAGTATACAAAGTGACGAGTGGAAACAAAACCTGTATGTTCATTTGCTTGAGGATATTTCCGGTGAAGCAGAAAAGGTTTTGAATCAGATAAAAGTATCTGATAACGGTGTTTATGTTCCCCGATTCTCCACGAATGTTCTATGGTATTCTCCCGAAGTTCAGTTTCATGCAACCAAATATATCAACGGCTTTGCAACAAATGAAACAGTCAGCATATGGTGTAAAGAATGGACAGGCGGAGAGCAAGATACCTATGCCTATACAAAAGCTCGTTTTAACGAAGAAGATATCGGTCGCTTACCCGATTTATTTTCTGCCTTTGCATCGGTAAAAGGAGCTTTGAATAGCGGTTCGGTAACGCCGCCGCATTTTCAACATCAGGAAACGCTGAGAAATACAACAAGCGGAATTTTCGGTTGGTATGCTAAGACGGAAAACGGTGTGATTGGTATAGTTAGAGTGACGTGGTGTTTCTACACAGAGCAAAGTCAATTTTACTATGATGATGCTTATTACATTACAGAATACGGCTCTGACGAGTGCAAGGCAATTAATCGGGATGCTTTAATTGAGTTGTTGGGGGATTATGAATCAACGTATATCTATACAGGAAAGTATAATGAGTATGGCAAATACAGTGATATAGTTTATCCTACGGTATAAAGATGCAGATAAGGAAACGGCGTTGATCTCTTACAATGAGGTCAATGCCTTTTTCTGAAATGAGGAAAAAAGACGGAAAAAAGATGGGTTTGTCCATTGACACGGCCGTTTTTTTTTGCTATAATGACACGGAACGCAACCTTGCGGCAATCCTCCCATGGAGAAAGGAACGAATGGATATGAATTGGAAGCAGTTGCCTTTGTATGAAGGAAAACACGGAGATATTTTGTATACCGATACCTATAACGAGTGCACGCTGATGACGGTAAAGGAAACCTCCAAGGAAGCCTTTGACGCATATTTAGCCGCATTGACCGATGCGGGCTACACGGAAAAGAGCCCCTTGCGCCGCGTGTTGGGAACCGAGAATCAGGCTGCGATCTACGCAAACGGCGAGGACCTGGTAAACCTGTTTTACGATGCGTCCCGCAACGAGGTCAAGATCACCGTGGAGCCTTTGCAGGGCCTGGATCTTTCGGTGTTTGATCCTGCCGCCGCCACCGATGGTGCGGCGCAGTCGCTCCTGTTTCAGCTGGGGCTTGCCGGACTGCCGCAGGGGGATGCGATGGCGCAGGAGGAAAAGGCTTGGTGGATCGGCATGAGCTATGTTTATCGCCTGTCGGACGGCAGATTTGTGATCTGGGACGGTGGATTGTTTGACAGGACGCGCAATCATCCCGCGCGCCTGTACAAGGTGATGAAGGACCACTGTGTGTCACCCGACGGCAAGATCACGGTTGCCGCATGGTTCTTTACCCATCCGCACACCGACCACATGGGCGCATTTGTGGATTTTGTAAAGCTGTATTGGCAGGACCCGAAATACAACGTGGCGATCGAGCGCGTGATCTGCAACCTGTGCAACGTGGATACCCAAACCACGCCCGCACCCGAGGGCTACGAGCGCTCGGTAACGGCGGAAAAGGTGGAGGGCTACAACCGCGTGCTGCAAACGCTTCGCGCTGGCGGCGTGCAGGTTTACAAGGCACATGCGGGGCAGATGTATTATCTGGGCAATCTCACCGTGGAGGTGCTGTTCACCTTTGATATTCTCACGCCCGATATGCTGGCTCCCAATATCCTGCCCGTGCATTTCTCCGTGGAGGAGGGAAGCGAGGAGGATCTGCAATATCAGGCCTACGATGCCTACGTTGCCGAGCACGGCAAGGAAAGCGTTTCGCGCGCAGAAAACGGCGACGGAACCGTGACCTATACCTACGGAGATACGGCGGTCACGGTAGAATTGAACAAAGCGCGCGATCATTATATGCGCACCTGGGGCGAGACCGACCACGGGCGCAGCCGCGCAAAAAATCCTGCGCTCGAAAACACGGTTACCTACCTTGCGTATGCCAAAAATGACTACACCAACGTGGTTTCGGTGGTCACGCAGGCAACCGTACATGTGGATGGGGCAGAGCATCGCGCGCTCTTTACGGGAGACGCGACGTGGGAGGCGCTGGAATGGATGAACGCCGCCTACGGCAAGGCCATGAAGAGTGACTTTGTGCAGCCTCCGCACCACGGCTGCGGACACTTTCCCAGAGTGAAGCTTGGGGAGATTGGAGAGGTGAGCGAGGAGCTTTTGGCCGCGCATGCGCCCTATGCCAGAATTGCCTTGAATTTCAAAAAGGATAAGGAGTGTTGGTTCACCTACCGCCACCCCGCCCAGCTGGATCTGTTTTACGGGGAGCGCAAAAACCGTGCGCAGCTGCGCGCTGAGCTGGAGCAGACCGGACGAACCGCGCTCTACGAGGAGTATTATCCCGAGGAGGGCGAATACGGCAACGTGCGCGCAAAATACGTGCTTTGGCCCACGTCGGTGGTTGGCGGAACCGTTTATTACCAATGGTATCATGTAAAGGAGGAGGGACCCACCCGGGAGTGCCTGCTGCCCGAGGTGCATTTTGCCGAGGAGGTTGGCCGGGAAAACGTGTTGGCTGCGGGTCACACCGTTACCAAGATCGCGTTTGACGGCGCGGACGTTCGCATAGAAAAGGAGATCCCCTACGGAGATCTGAGCGCATATAACGCATATCCCGAGGAATAATCGAACCGAAAAAAGCCCCGCTAGTTCAAGGAACTGTCCTTGGTCGAGCGGGGCTTGTATCTTGGGGAATAAAATCCATTTGAAAAGGTACATCAAAATTTTTCGTCGATTTCTTTGTTGTGGTTGCAACGCCTTGCAACTCGACTTTTTGCCGCTCACTTCGTTCGACTGCAAAAAGCTTCGACCGGTGAGCCGTGAGTGAAACGAATGCGAGCCTTCTCAGAGATGACGCGGGGAGAAATGCGCTATAGCCTACCAAATGAAAGTAACATTCCTACAACGCCCCGCGAGATCCCGCTCGGCAAGCCTCGCGCTTTCGGCAAGCCGAAAGTTCGACTTCGCTCAGGATGACGCGGGGGGATGACGCTCAGGATGACACGGAAAGTGTTTGTGAGGTGGCTCTCCGTAGTGCAATCGCCATCGCGTCCCGTGCGTCATCTATGAGAAGGAGATGCTCGGCGTTGCCGCGCACTCCCCGCATTGCAAGCAATGCTCGAAGCACGCTAGAATGGGAAACGAAAACGAGGACGGTCTCCCTACGGAAAACCACCGCACATGCACTCTACGCGTCATCCTGAGCGGAGCACGCGAGGACGCGAAACGGAAACGAGGATCGCATGGCCTCGGCGTGCGGAGTCGAAGTTTTGCGCAATAAAACGCGGTACGCGTGGAATGGAGCAAAACCACAAGCGAAGCCGACAGGCGGCGCGCAGTGGGATCTACAATATGATGCGCTATAACTTTCCAAATGAAAGTAACATTCCTACAACGTCCCCGCGAGATCCCGCTCGGCAAGCCTCGCGCTTTCGGCAAGCCGAAAGTTCGGCTTCGCTCAGGATGACGCGGGGAGGGATGCGCTATCACTTGCCAAATGGAAGTATCATTCCTCTGAAAAAGTATATCAAAATCCTTCGTAGCTCTCTTCGTTGCAAGGCAAAGCAGCTTTGTCTTGCAACTCGACTTTTTGCCGCTCACTTCGTTCGACTGCAAAAAGCTTCGACCGGTGAGCCGTGAGTGAAACGAACGCGAGCCTTCTCAGAGATGACACACAGGGGGGAGGCGTGAGAAGTTCTAAAATTTCACTTGACAGTTTTTTTAAACTGTGTTATAATATACTTGCTACACAAAATTTTGATAACAAGCTCTGTGAGAAGCCTCTCTATATTTTTATAGAGAGTTTTATTGCCGTGCATATCCGTCAATCATGAATTTGGCAAAAATGCAAATTCCACTTGACGGATGAGCAGGACTTCCTGTGAGCTTGTTAAGTTTTGTGTAGCAACAATCGGGGTTTGCATTTTTCGGTGCGTGTGACCTCGGTTGCGCGCACTTTTTTGTTTTTGAATGATAGTAGATACTTATTGAATCGCCGCAAATAATACGAGATATTTACAATACAAAAACAAGTGCAAAAATAAGGTGTTTTATTTTTGTGTCGAATATTGTAAAATATTGGTGTGAGGAGTGGTTATTATGTTTAGTGTAAAAAAGCCGCAATATATCAATAAAACATTTCGGATGCCGGTGGAGCTTGTTCAAAAACTTGAAAGCCTTGCACAAGAGGCGCAAGTGTCGTTGAATAGTCTTATTATTCAATGCTGTGATTATGCACTTGAGAATATTCAATCTTCAAAATCCGATTTCGAATCATGATAATCACATTTTGCGGACATGCAGACTTTGTGTCGACGAAAGAGTACGAGCGCCGTTTCTTGGTGGTTTTGGAAGACAAAATCGGAGACGGGTCTGCCGATTTGTATTTGGGCGGCTATGGCGCATTTGACCGCTTTGCGTATACTTGTTGCAAAAAATATCAAAAAGTAAATCCAAAGGTTTCGTTGGTTTTTGTAACGCCTTATATAACTGCCGCATATCAAAAAAAGTGTTTGGAAGAGCAAAAAAACCAATACGATGCGATTCTTTATCCCCCCATCGAAGACAAGCCACCTAAATATGCACTTGTATATCGCAACAGATATATGGCGGAAAAGGCCGATTTGATGATTGTCTATGTAAATCGCACTTGGGGCGGTGCATATCAAATGTATAAATGTGCCAAGCAAAAGGGGAAGCCAATTTTCAATTTGGCTGACCTTTGAGCTGCGTCCTCTAAAATCCGTGCAAAATGCACGGTGATACCCTTGGTATCCGCAACGCCAACACACCGTTTCTCCGGTGAGCAACTTGTAGCAGCGTAGTTCGCAACATTGTAAAAGCAATGCAAAAAGTTGAACCGACTACAATTTCAGCCACCCTTTCACTTAATTGCGGCGTTTGCAGATATAGGTGCAGACTTTTTTATCTGCACCTTCTTTTTTGTCTTTTGCCAAAAAAATCTACCTCCGAAGTTTGTCTTTTCTTGACAATTTTTTGGAAGTATGCTATAATGATATTGGACGGAGCGAGCCCTCCCCGAGGCATGGCGTTGGAGAGGCCTTTTTTCTCGCTTTGCTTCAATTTACGGACGGAGAAAAGATCGTGAGCAGAATTTATTGCATCGTTGGAAAAAGCGCCTCGGGAAAGGACACCGTGTATCGGGAGATCCTGGCCGAGCGGCCCGATTCGCTGATCCCGATCGTGCCCTATACCACGCGTCCGCAACGGGTGGGAGAGCGCAACGGCGTGGATTACCATTTCGTCAGCTTTGACGAGCTGGCCGCATTTGAGGCTGCGGGACGGGTGATCGAAAAACGCGAATACCACACCACCCAAGGGCTTTGGGTGTATTTCACGCTGCAATTTGAGCTGGAAGAGGGCAAGGATTATATTCTCATCAACACGCTGGAGGGCGCGAAAAGCCTGACGCGGCATTACGGCGCCGAAACGGTGTCGGTGGTCTATCTGGAGGCCGACGATAAGACCCGGCTGTTGCGCTACATCGAGCGCGAATCCAGGCAGGCTACTCCCGACTATGCCGAGGTCTGCCGCCGCTTTTTGGCCGACCAAAAGGATTTCTCGGAGGCGCACATGCGGGAAATGGGAAACTTGATTGTGATTGATTCGAGCAAAAGCGTTGCCGAGTCGGTAGAGGCGTGGCGAAATTTGTATCATTCTCACCGATAAGCCCCTCGTTTTTTTGCGAATTTTGGGAATATTTTTTGGGTATCTTTTTCACTTTTTATTGACAACGGCTCCAAATCGGGGTATAATATATAAGTAATACGACATTTCTTTATTTGCGTCTCGCGGCGGATCCGTTGTGACCATTCCGGCTTGCTCCGCGCGGGAAAGAAAGGGTTTGAGAAAACAATGGAAAAGAAAGAACGTAGAGTTGGTACGGTGTCGAGAGGCATTCGTTGCCCCATCATCCGCGAGGGGGACGACCTCGCCACTATCGTTACCAACAGTGTGTTGGAAGCTGCGGAGATCGAAGGCTTTGAGATTCGTGACCGCGACGTTATTTCGCTCACCGAATCGATCGTGGCGCGTGCGCAGGGCAATTACGCCTCGGTGGACGCGATTGCACAGGACGTAAAAAACAAGCTGGGCGGTGGCACGGTCGGTGTCATTTTCCCCATCTTTTCGCGTAACCGCTTTGCGATCTGCCTGCGCGGAATCGCCAAGGGGGCGAAGAAGATCGTTTTGATGTTCAGCTATCCTTCCGACGAGGTTGGAAACTCGATGATCTCGCTCGATCAGCTCGACGAGGCCGGCGTAAATCCTTACAGCGACGTTTTGACGCTTGCTCGCTACCGTGAGCTGTTTGGCAACGATACCAAGCTGGAATTTACCGGCGTGGACTATGTGGAATACTATGCGGATCTGATCCGTTCGGTTGGTACCGAGGTGGAGATCATCTTTGCAAATCAGCCCAAGGCGATCCTCGATTACACCGACTGCGTTTTGACTTGCGATATTCACACCCGTGCGCGCACCAAGCGCATCCTCAAGGCTGCGGGCGCAAAGGTTGTGTGCGGCCTGGACGATATCCTCACCTCTCCCATCAACGGAAGCGGTTGCAATGAAAAATACGGCCTGTTGGGCTCTAACAAATCCAACGAGGATACCGTAAAGCTCTTCCCGCGGGAATGCACCGCGTTGGTGTTCGATATCCAGGAGCGGATGCTTCGGGCAACCGGCAAGCACGTGGAGGTTATGGTCTACGGCGACGGCGCCTTTAAGGATCCGAAGGGCAAGATCTGGGAGCTTGCCGACCCGGTGGTGTCTCCCGCATTTACCGACGGCCTGGTGGGAACGCCCAACGAGCTCAAGCTGAAATATCTTGCCGATAATGATTTCAAGGATCTTAGCGGAGAGGCTCTGAAAAAGGCAATTTCCGAGAGCATTCGCGCAAAGAACGGCTCGCTGGTTGGAAACATGGCTGCACAGGGCACCACGCCCCGTCAGATCACCGACCTGATCGGCTCGCTTTGCGACCTGACCAGTGGCTCCGGCGACAAGGGAACCCCTGTGGTTTTGGTACAGGGTTATTTCGATAACTATACGAACTGATTCAAGCGGTTCAAAAGAGGTAGCCCACCGGGTTACCTCTTTTTGTTGGAGCTACCTGCAATTCCGTATAATTTTCAATTGATTGGGAGGAAGTATGTTTCAATTAGCAATGCCGGTCTATCCGGTTGGAAAAAGCAAGGATCTGCATTCCTTTTGTTGCTTTCGCGCAACGGTGGGTTCTCTCCAAGGGGCAGAGATCCATATTGCAGCTTCCACTTTTTATCAGCTTTATGTGAACGGAAGCTTTGTTGCGCGCGGACCGGCGCGTACTGCCAAGGGATATGCGCGGGAGGACGTGATTTCTTTGGATGCGTACGGTGACGGGCAGAATGAAATTCTGATCGCCGTGGTTGGCTATTATACCTTTGGGGGCGCAACGGTACGTCAGGAATCGTTTCTTCAGGCCGAGCTTTGCCGCGGGGATCAAGTGCTCCTTGCTACGGGGCGTGATTTTCAGGCCTATCTTCCAAGCAGCAAATGCCTTTCGGTGGAGCGCTATTCCAGCCAGCGGCATTTCAACGAGGTGTGGGATTTTCGAAAGGGACATTATTTGGAGGACAGATCCGTGCCCGTGGAGTGCGAGACGCTGGATCTTGGACTCACGGTCCTTGACCGCCTGGCACCCTATCCGCATTATGAGGATATTTGGCTCCGCAGCATCGGCTCGCGCGGAAGGCTTACCTTTGATGAAACGCTTTCGTACCATACGGAGTTCTATTCCGATCCGTCCGCACCTTCACGCTATGCGCGCGAGGAGATCACGCATTTCCCGTACGAATGGATCCAGCGGCATGTGCAAACCAAAACCGAAGATGCGGAGATGCTTCCTGTTTCCCTTGGGGAAGGGGAATACGCGATCTTTGATTTTGGAAGGATCGAAACCGGCTTCGTGTTGCTTTCGGCACTTGCCGACAGGGAGTGTGACGTAGTAGTGGCCTTTAGTGAAGCCGGTTCGGCCGATCACTTTACATTTACCAATATCCACGCCCACAATGTACTGGAGTATCTGCTTCCCGCGGGGAAACCGATGGAGCTGACGTCGATGGAGCCCTACGTGATGAAAACGCTGATCGTGGCGGTGAAAAGCGGACGTATTACCTTGCATCGGGTTGGCATCAAGAATTTTGCGCATGATATCCGCGAGGTGGAATATCCCGATTTCGGGGATGAAACACTCAACGCGGTCTATCGGGGCGGTGTTCGGACGTTTGCGCACAATGCCTTGGATATTTTTATGGACTGTCCCTCCCGGGAACGCGCGGGATGGCTGTGCGACTCCTATTTTACGGCGCAAACCGAATACGCGCTGTTTGGTGAGACCCGTGTGGAGGACGCCTTCCTCCAAAATTATCGGCTGTATCAAAATCGGGGAGAGTACCCAAAGGGCGCATTGCCGATGCGGTATCCCTCGGAGCATCATACCGATCGGTTTATTCCCCAGTGGACGATGTGGTATATCCTGGAGGTAGAGCAATACGTCAATCAACGGGGGCACCGGGAGGAGGCGGAGCTGTTTCGCCCTTCCATTGAGGGACTTTTGGCGCTGTATGCCGAATATGAAAATTCAGATGGTCTGCTTGAACGGCTTCCGTCCTTTAATTTTGTGGAATGGAGCCGCGCAAATGACTGGACGATGGACGTCAATTACCCTACAAACTTCCTGTATGCAGCGGCCCTGGAGGCAGTGTACCGCTTATACGGAGACCCGTCGCTTTTGGAGAAAAGCTGTGCCGTGAAGAGTGAAACGGTGCGCCAGTCCTTTAACGGCAAGGTGTTTTTGGATCACGCGGTGCGCGAGGAGAAGACCGGGGAGCTGGTGGTTTGTCCCGAGGATTGCTCGGAGGCAGGGCAGTATTACGCGATCCTGTTTGGAGACGTGGATCTGCGGGATCAAACGTATGCATACTTGAGGGATCTTATTTACAACGTGTTTGGCGCGGACCGTAAGAGCCACCCCGAGATTCATCCCATCAACGCCTTCATCGGCGCGTACCTGCGCCTGGAGGTATTACTGAAGCTGGAGGAATACCGTTTGGTGCTGCGTGACATTGCGGACTTTTTCGGTTGTATGGAGGCCGAAACGGGAACCCTTTGGGAGTACCGACAGGAGAAGGGAAGCAAGGATCATGGGTTTGCCTCCTTCGCATGCGTGGCGCTTCTGCGAGCACATCGGGCGTTGTGTCGAAAAGAGTAATTTTGGGTTGTCGGAATTGCCGCTTTGGTATTTTTTTAACAATTTTTTTGAAGAAATTTCGCATAACATCTTGATTTCCTGACAAAAATATATTAGAATATATAGGTATGGAAAAAAAGGTCTTTTCTCACGGTGAGAAAAATGGAAAGGTCGGATTTATCATGGCAACTTTTAGAAAAATCGGTATTTTGACTTCGGGCGGGGATGCTCCCGGTATGAATGCTTGTGTGAAGGCAGTTGTAAACAAGGCGCTTTCGATGGGCATTGAGGTGGTTGGTGTGGTTGGCGGTTACGCCGGCCTCATTGAGGGTGATCTGATCCCTCTGACCAATCAGAGCGTGAGCGGTATTGTAAGCCGCGGCGGTACGGTTCTGTATTCCAGTCGTTGCCCCGAGTTCAAAACCGAAGAGGGTATGGCAAAAGCCATTGAGACTTGTAAGAAGAATGCGATCGATGCATTGATCTGTATCGGCGGCGACGGAACCTTCCGCGGTGCTACCGATATGACTCTGCGCGGCATTCCTTCCATTGGTCTGCCCGGTACGATCGACAATGATATCACGGCAACCGATTACACCATCGGATTTGATACTGCCGTGAATACCATGGTAACGATCATCGACAAATTGCGCGATACCTGCGAATCCCATGCAAGATTGAATGTAGTTGAGGTGATGGGCCGTCACTGCGGCCAGATCGCGCTGTATTCGGCCATTGCTTGCGGCGCCGTTGCGGTGGCTGTTCCCGAGGTTCCCTTTGATGAAGCGGCCGCTATTGAGAAGATCAAGACTCTCCGCGCGGCAGGCAAGCGCGGCATGATCGTGATCGTGGCCGAGGGTATGGTGAATCCCGATGGCTCACCCTATTCGCAGACGCTTCGTAATAAGATTCAGGACGAAACCGGCGTGGAATGTAAGTTCATGCGCGTGGCGCATGCGGTTCGCGGCGGCGATCCCACGATGAGAGACCGTTCGATTGCAACTGCAATGGCGGTAAAGGCGGTGGAGCAGCTGGTGGAAGGAAAGAGCAATCTGACCATGTCTTTGATCGATAATCAGATCAGCACCGTGGATATCTCGTTTGCACTGATCGTAGACCGGATGTACAAAAACAAGCTCCAGCCCGGGGACCTGGATGCCTTTACTCCCGAGCAGATTGAAGAAATGAAGGCCATTGTGGAAAAGAGACAGGCAGAGATTCGCGAGCTGTATCAGGTGGCTGCCGACGTCAGCTTCTGATCTCTCAAAAAAAATAAAACTTTTTTTGAAAAAACACTTGCAATTTTTTGCAAACTGTGATAGAATATACGGGTATATGGATAAAAGCTGTGCGCACCCTCTCAGGCGCTGCTTTTCAAGTATGATTTTTTAAAAAATTAAGGGAGGTGAACAACATGCCGAATATCAAATCCGCAAAAAAGAGAGTAAAGGTTATCGAAACCAAAACTCTGCAGAACAAAATGCACCGTACCGCTTTGAAGACCGAGATGAAGAAGTACGAGGCAGCTTTGGCTTCCGGCGATATGGCAGCTGCACAGGCCGCTTACAAGGCAGCCGTTAAGAAGGTTGACCAGGCAGCAGCTTACGGAATCATCCATAAGAATGCCGCAGCTCACAAGAAGAGCCAGTTTACCAAAAAGCTCAACGCAATGGGCAAGTAATCAAAAATCCATACGGCAAGCGGAATAACCCACCGCAAGCCGCGAAAATACGCAGCAATGAGATCTCGTTGCTGCGTTTTTTCTTTTGGATTTCTTGACACCAACTCAAAAGCGTGATATAATGAACAAAACAAAATCCAGGAGCGGAGGAGGGGCGACGTTCGCCCGCAGAAGTTTATGATTTATCACCGTATGGAAGAGATGATCGGTAACACGCCCATGCTGTTACCCGAACGCTATTGCCGAACCTATTGTCCGTCAGCAACCTTGCTTTGTAAGGTAGAGTCCTTCAATCCCGCGGGAAGCGTGAAGGACCGTGTGGCCCTGTTCCTCTTGAATGATGCCGAGGCGCGCGGTCTGTTAAAACCCGGGGCAACCGTGATCGAGCCCACCAGCGGAAACACGGGAATCGGACTTGCGGCAATCGCGTCGGCAAGAGGATATCGGTTGATTTTGACTATGCCCGATACCATGAGCATGGAACGCAGGCAGCTGTTGGCGGCGTACGGCGCCGAGATCGTCCTCACGCCCGGAAATGAGGGAATGCAGGGGGCGGTTGAGAAAGCCAAAGCGCTTGCCGCCGAAATGGAAGGAAGCTTTCTTCCGTCTCAGTTTGACAACCCCGCCAACCCGATGGCGCACTATCAAACCACGGGCCCTGAGATCTGGAGGGACTGTGAGGGGCGGGTAGACGCGTTTGTGGCGGGCGTGGGAACGGGAGGCACGCTGAGCGGAACGGGGCGCTATCTCAAAGAACAGAACCCAATGTGCCGCGTGATTGCGGTGGAGCCGGCCGCCTCGCCTCTGCTTTCCAAGGGGTGCGCGGGGGCGCACGGGCTTCAAGGGATCGGAGCCAATTTCGTGCCCGAAAATCTGGATCGAAGCCTGTACGATGAAGTGATTGCGGTGACCGAAGAGGAGGCCTACGAGGCCGCCCGTCGATTGGCGGCGTGCGAAGGGCTTCTTTGCGGTATTTCCTCGGGCGCAGCATTGCACGCGGCTACCGCGCTGGCCAATCGCCCCGAGTACAAGGATCTGCGGATCGCGGTCCTGCTTCCCGATACGGGAGAGCGGTATTTATCCACGCCGTTGTTTCAAAACTGACATAATCGAAAATAAGAATAAGAATTTCTCTAAAAAAGAAGAGGTTTTCAGCAAATATGAGAGAAAATATTGAAAAAATCGAGTTGATCGACAAAAATATGGCGGTGCAGTCTACGGTCAACGAGCCCGACATTGCGTACTATGATGTTCGTCGCGCGCCGTTTGAGGTGTACGGATTATACAACTACCGAACCGAGCCCGATTTTAAGCGGATGCCCGATGAAGTAGCACAAACGGTAAGTAAGGGCGTAGCGGGTATGGCCTATCATACGGCAGGCGGTCGCGTGCGTTTTTCCACCGATTCTCTGTACGTGGCGATTCGGGCAGAGATGCCGAAGATCGGACGGATGCCGCACTTTGCGCTCACGGGAAGCTCGGCCTTTGATCTGTACGTGGACGATCTGGCAACGGGGATCACGCGTTTTTACAAAGAGTTTCGTCCCGCGTTTGATTTTACGGGCGGATACGAGTCGGTCGTGCGGTTTTCCGAGAAAAGGATGCGGCATTTTACGATCCACTTTCCGTCCTACAGCCGTGTGCGTGATCTGCAGATCGGATTGCAGCAGGACGCAACGCTTGGAGGCGGTATGAAATACCGCAATGAAAAGCCCGTGGTGTATTACGGCAGCTCGATCACGCAGGGCGGATGCGCTTCGCGTCCGGGCAATAGCTACCAAAACGTGATCACGCAACGCATGGGACTGGATTATATCAATCTGGGTTTCTCGGGAAGCGGGAAAGGAGAGCCTGAGATCGTTCGGTATCTGGCCGGGCTCGATATGATGGCGTTTGTTTGCGACTACGATGCCAACGCGCCTACGCCCGAGCATCTGCGAGAGACGCACCTGCCTCTGTATCAGGCAATTCGGGCAAAGCATGCGGATATTCCGTATATCATGATCTCGCGTGTGCATGTGGACCGCAATTATGAGGATGCGATGACCCGACGTGACGTGATCATCGACACCTATCGCTATGCGCGCGCGCAGGGCGACCGCAACGTCTATTTTATCGACGGCGAGTCGATCTTCCGCGGCAAATACGCCAACATGTGCACCGTGGACGGTTGTCATCCCAACGATCTCGGCTTTGCTCTGATGGCCGATGCCATCGGTGCCACGCTTGAGCGCGCATTCACACAACAGACGGTTTGAATTTTTGTTGGGGAACTTCTTGGAGGAAGTTCCCCAACGTGCTTGCACGTTTTGCCCCCTTTCAAGAACTTTTGACACGTTGTTTATTACTAAATTGGTTTCTGCTACGCGCGGCAGACGCGCAATTACCGCCCCTCATAGTGTTCTTTTTCAATCTTTTTTTTAAAAAACGCCAACCTTTTCGGCTTTCTTGACACTGTATAGGCAAACGGCGCCGAGGTAATGAAATGGATAAACAAAAAGCAGATGAGATCATCGTTGAATATCTCCCCAAAATTTACGGATTTGCAATGCAAAAAGCCTTTTATTATCAGGAAGCAGAAGAACTCTGCTCGGATATTGTAGAGAAGGTGTATTTGTCCTTGCTTTCCGCAAAAGAGATCTACAACACGGACGGATATATATGGCGCATCAGCGAACACGTATATTCCCGCTTTGTTGCATCAAAAAAGAATCGGGTGGGAATTTCGATCGACGGAATGGATTTTCCCGATGATTCGGAGCTTTTGGATGAGGATCCCGAAGAGGAGCTCCGACGGTTGCGTCGAGAGATTGCCTTTTTAACGCAAAAGCGTCGCGAGATTGTTTATTCCTTTTATTACGAAAACCGTCCCATTTCCCAAATTGCCAATGAGATGGGACTTCCCGAGGGGACCGTAAAGTGGCATCTCAACAAAGCACGAAATGAATTAAAGAAAGGGTTTACTATGGAAAGAAAGATTGGAAAGCTTGGAATGAAGCCGATCGAAGCTTGCGGCTTTGGGCACAGCGGAACCCCCGGGAAGAACGGCGGTCCCGAATACTATCTGGAGGATAAACTAAACCTCAACATTGTATACAGTGTGTATTTTACTCCCAAGACCAAGGAGCAGATTGCCGAAGAGCTTGGAATGACTCCCGTATTTATTGAAGACAAGGTGAAAATGCTGGAGGAAAACGGCTTTTTGGTTCGTCAGGCGGGAGAGCGATATACCACGTTTGTAAAATTCGATTTGGAAACCTACTCATTGGAACAAAGGGATCTTTTGATTGGGAAGAAGCGTGAGCTGGCGGAGTTGCTGGTAAAAGAATACGTACCTGCGGTGCGTCGCGCGATTGCGGACGTATCGGACGTATATATTCCGAGCGGAAATCGCGAACTTTTTGAAGCTGCGGTGATCTTTTACGCTGTGCTCAATAAGTGCGATCTTTCCGTAAAAAAGGATCTTGCTTCCTATCGCATCCAGACCGCGGACGGCGGCGATTATATTGCATACGTTCATTTGCCGAAAACGCAATCCGATCCCGAATACACAAGCATCTATCCAAATCTGCCCCCCTATTGGGCGTGTGGAAATATGACGCGTTGGTCGGAGAAATATCCATCGGTATATTCCTGGTCGGTGGATACCCGTTACAGCTCTCGGGAAGGGGCATGGGAAAACAATCGCACGGCGGATTATGAATATCTGTACGAATATCTGACCGGCGCGATCACAGACGGTTGCGCGAATGAAAACAAATTCAAGCGGTTGCGCCAGCGCAGATACCTCACCGATGACGGAAAGGTGAATATCATGATGGTGCGAGGCGAGGCAAAGGCGTTTTTCAAAGCGCTTCCGTCTCTTGAGGAGTCCCTGAAAAGACATTTTGCCGACTCCGCGTTGGAGATGGCATCCATGGAAGCAAAAAAATATCCGCCGCAGATGCGTGATCTGGTGATCAATTGGAGCGCCGGCGGCTTTGTGGACAACATGGTGGCACTGATGGTGATGGATATTTTGTATGAAAATGGAACCTTCAAGCCCCTGACCGAACAGGAACGGGTAAGCTCGCAGTTGCTTCTATTTTGCGACGTATTGCCGCAGGTATGATCGAAACAAGCCGAAATCGCACGAACGGTTTCGGCTTGTTCTTTTGCAAGGTTGGAGTTGACAAACGGCATAAAAACGGATATAATAAAGGTAGGACAAGCCGTATACCGGAAAACGAGGCTTGCCCGAAGGAGGTTGCCATGCCGTATAAAATTTTGGAACGGGATCCGTATCTGGTGCCGTATGAGAAGGATATTGCGCTCCGCATGAAAAACTACCGTCGAAAAAAGCGCGAATTGGTGGGTGCGAAAGGACGTCTTTTGGATTTTGCCAACGGTCACGAGTATTTTGGATTCCACAAAACCGAGGACGGTTGGTACTACCGCGAATGGGCGCCTGCCGCCGAGGAGGTCTATCTTACCGGCGACATGGTGGATTGGCGCTGGCTGGATCTGAAACTCACGCCTCTTGGGAACGGCGTGTTTGAGATCTTTCTGCCCGGACGGGAGGCTCTTTGGGACGGATGCCGTGTAAAAACGGTCGTGCGTTCGGGCGGCCAACTGCTCGAACGGATCCCGCTTTATATCCGCCGCGTCCTGCAAGATCCGCAGACCTACCAATGGAGCGGCGCGATCGTGGATGAGGCTCCTTACGAATGGAAGGACGCCGCGTTTATTCCTCGCAAAAAGGAGCTTTTGATCTATGAGTGCCACGTGGGTATGGCGCAGGAGCGCGAGGGCGTGGGAACGTATCGCGAATTTCGCGAGCAGATCCTTCCGCGCATCCATGCGCTTGGATACAATACGATCCAGATCATGGCGATCATGGAGCACCCCTATTACGGGTCCTTTGGATATCAGGTGTCGTCCTTTTTCGCCGCCTCGTCGCGTTACGGAACCCCTCGGGAGCTGAAGGAGCTGGTGGATGCCGCGCATCAGCTGGGGATCACGGTCCTGTTGGATCTGGTGCATTCCCACGCGGTGAAAAACACCGCCGAGGGCATTAACGAATTTGACGGCACCGCGTATCAGTTTTTCCACGAGGGCGCGCGCGGAGAGCATCCCGCATGGGGAACCAAGCTCTTTCATTATAACAAAAATGAAGTGCTCCATTTTCTGCTTTCTAATCTCAAATTCTGGATGACCGAATATCATTTTGACGGCTTCCGCTTTGACGGGGTGACCTCGATGATCTATCACGATCACGGCCTTGGAACGGCGTTTACCGATTACAGCAAGTATTTTTCGCTGAACACCGATACCGAGGCGATCACCTATCTCCAGCTTGCCAACGAGCTGATCCGCGAGGTCAATCCGCACGCCGTAACGGTGGCGGAGGATATGTCGGCGATGCCCGGCATGTGCTTGCCGATCCGCGAGGGCGGGATCGGATTTGACTACCGCTTGGCGATGGGCGAGCCCGACCTTTGGATCAAGCTACTTCGGGAGGTCCCCGACGAGCACTGGAACATGTGGCAGATATGGGGGGAATTGACGGGACGGCGACCGGGTGAGAAGTATATCGGCTATGCCGAGTCACACGATCAAGCCCTGGTGGGGGACAAGACCCTGCTTTTCCGCATGTGCGACAGCCACATGTACACCGACATGAATTGCGAAAGCCGCGACCCCGTGGTGGCGCGCGGCATGGCGTTGATAAAGCTGATCCGCATGGCTACCGTAACGGTGGGCGGCGACGGCTATCTCAACTTTATGGGGAACGAATTTGGGCATCCCGAGTGGATCGACTTCCCGCGAGAAGGCAACGGGTGGAGTTATTTCTACTGCCGCCGCCAATGGAGCCTTGCCGACAGTCCCTTTTTGAAGTATCAATACCTGCAGGCCTTTGATCGGGAGCTCCTGGCCTTGGCGAAGGAGGAAAAGCTCCTTCTGCGCGCGCCCGAGTGTCTGTTTATCGATGAGTGCAAGCAGGTGCTGGTGTATCGGCGCGGCGACTGCACGTTTGCGCTCAATTTCAGCCCGGAATGCTCCTACGAGGGGTATTTTATCCCCGTGCCGAAGAGCGGACGATATCAAGTGTCCTTTTCTACGGACGAGCAGGCCTTTGGCGGTTGGGACCGCATCTCCAAGGATTACGTCTACAAGGCCGCCAAGCATCCCGACGGCAACTACAAGGTGCCGATCTATCTGCCCGCGCGGACGGGGCTGTGCATCCAACGGATTCCCACGAAACAGAAAAAGCAAAACTAAGATTTGCTCCGAGCCCGGCAGTTTTTCCGGCTCGGAGCTTTCTATATATTTTTTCAAAAATTTTTCAAAAACTATTGACAATTTGAAATAATTGTGATATCATTTTAATATCAAAAGACTATAGGAGGTCGTATGATGGAAGAAAAGATTTTGAAGAATGCGAAAAAGGGTATGCCCGTATTGATCGTGAATCTGTTGGTGTTGTTGCTTGCCACCGCAGGTGTGATTGCGGGAGGCATTTTGGCGGAGGACTACGGCTATTCGGCAGCTTGGGTGCTCTTTGGTATCTCGATGGTGGTGCTCTGCGTGGGATGGATCCCGCTGTGCGGTCTGCGCGTGCTCAAGCCACAGGAGGCTCTGGTATTGACGTTGTTCGGAAAATACGTGGGCACCTTGAAGGGCGAGGGCTTTTACGCGGTTAATCCTTTCTGCGGAGCCGTCAATCCTGCCGCCTACACCAAGCTCAATCAGAGCGGAGACGTCAGCAACAAGCGCGATGCTTTGGGGAAGGGCAGCTCGGCCGATGCGGCGGCTTTGGCGTCGGGGGGGATGAAGATCTCCCTGAAAATCATGACCCTGAATAACAACCGCCAAAAGATCAACGATTGCCTCGGCAACCCCGTGGAGATCGGTATTGCAGTGACGTGGCGCATCGTGGATACCGCAAAGGCGGTGTTCAACGTGTACAACTACAAGGAATTCCTCTCTTTGCAATGCGACAGCGCGTTGCGGAACGTGGTACGCGTCTATCCTTACGACGTCTCGCCCAACGTAGATACCACGGGCGACGGCATTGCCGACGAGGGCAGCCTGCGCGGCTCGAGTGACGTGGTGGCCGATCGGATCCGCGGAGAGATCCAGAAGCGCGTGGAGGAGGCCGGAATTGAGATCGTGGAGGCGCGCATTACCTATCTGGCGTATGCTCCCGAGATCGCGGCGGTCATGCTGCAACGGCAACAGGCGTCTGCCATCATCGATGCAAGAAAGATGATCGTGGACGGCGCGGTTGGCATGGTGGAAATGGCACTTGCACGCCTGTCGGAAAATCAGACCGTACAGTTGGACGAGGAGCGCAAGGCGGCGATGGTATCGAATTTGCTGGTGGTGCTTTGCGGAAACCGCGATGCGCAGCCCGTAGTGAATTCGGGCAGCCTGTACTGATGGGTGATCCCCTATGAACGAATCGCAAAAAAAGCAGATCCCGCTTCGGCTTTCCCCAAAGCTTTACGCCGCGATCGCCGCGTGGGCGGAGGACGATTTCCGTTCGGTGAACGGCCAGATCGAATATCTCCTTTCGGAATGTGTACGGCAGCGGAAGAAAAACGGAAAATACGTATCCGATGAGATCGACGTCCCGCCGGAATTGGACATCTGAATACGACCGCCGAGAGTGACCGTTTGGTCGCTCTCGGCGGTTTCGTTATAGACTAATTCATAATTTTATGGTATAATATTTCAAACAATTTTGAAAAGTACCCAATGAAAAATCCATTCAATGCACTTTATGGGTGAAAGGCAGGTGAGAACGATGGATGCGAATATTATAGAAAGCTACGTGGAAAAAGTATATGGATATGCGGTAAATCATACCTATTCTCGCGAGGAGGCTGATGATCTGTCGCAGGAAATACTTTTTACGGTAGTACGAGAATTGCCGAAACTCAAAGACGAGAATAAATTTGAACCGTGGCTTTGGGGGATTGCAAGTAACGTAACAAAAAGTTTTCGACGTCATATGGGAAAACAGCGCGCGATGTATTCCTATGACATTCCGGAAGACATAGCGTATGAAGAAGCTTTTGATAACGATCAAGAAGCAGTTTATGATCTGTTGCGCACAAAAATCGCAATGCTTTCTTCGATATATCGCGATATCATCGTTCTTTACTATTATGACAGCCTTTCAACCAAGCAGATATCCGAGCAATTGAACATTCCCGAAGGTACTGTCACATGGCGACTTTTGGAAGCTCGGAAGAAACTAAAAAAGGAGTGTACTGAAATGAACGAAACTGGTCTTCGACCCATAAAAATGAATATTGGTCTATACGGAACGGGAGAATATG
>JAFVOP010000108.1 GCA_017505745.1 Clostridia bacterium | reverse complement strand
CTTTTTGAGAAAAGCTCCCCCACGCCCCCGCAAAAACTTTTATTGCATGGGTGAAAACGGAATTGTTTATCTGTGCGCTCGCTCTTTCAATCGCTCCCGCGGCTGTTTTGGGTTAGTGGTCCCAAAACGGCTTTTTGTTTTTGTGGGGAATCTTTTTGAGAAAAGCTCCCCCACGCCCCCGCAAAAACTTTTATTGCATGGGTGAAAACGGAATTGTTTATCTGTGCGCTCGCCGATTCAATCGCTCCCGCGGCCGTTTTGGGTTAGTGGTCCCAAAACGGCTTTTTGTTTTTGTGGGGAAGCTTTTTGAGAAAAGCTCCCCCACGCCCCCGCAAAAACTTTTATTGCATGAGGATCAACGTAATTGTTTATCTGTGCGCTCGCCGATTCAATCGCTCCCGCGGCTGTTTTGGGGATTCTGACAAAATGTAAATATATTATAAATATGGAGAAAATATTTTGGAATCCCTTGACAAAGAAGAAGTCGAGGTATATAATGGGAATTGAAACATATAATAAGGAAGTTATATGTGTCGAAAAAAGTACGAATTCCAACATCTTTTGAGGGAAAAGGAGAATAATCATGAAAAAGAGACTATTCACTCTGATCTGCGTCCTTTGCTTGATCATTGCTCTTCCCGTCGTCTTTGGTGCATGTAAATCACATGAGCACACATGGGCGGACGCGTGGACGAGCGACGATACATACCATTGGCACGCTGCGACCTGCAAGCACACCGACGAGGTGGGCGACAAGGCAGAGCACACGTGGAACGAGGGTGAGATCACAACGCCCGCCACGGAGACTGCCGAGGGTGTTCTGACCAAGACCTGTACGGTGTGCGGAAAGACGAAGACCTCGTCGATCCCCGCGACGGGAGTTCCGGCGCATACACACAGCTATACGTCTGCGGTCACGGCGCCGACCTGCACCGAAAAGGGCTACACCACGCACACCTGCGCGTGCGGTGAGAGCTACGTCGACACCTACGTCGATGAGATCGGTCACAATTATGCGACTCTGACGGCGAACAACGACGGCACGCACACTGCTACCTGCGCGAACTGCAACGGCAGCAAGGCAGAGGCGTGTGTCTATACCCCTGCCGTCACGGCTCCGACTTGTACCGAGCAGGGTTACACCACCTACACCTGCGCGTGCAACCACAGCTACCGTGACGAATACGAGGCTGCGACCGATCACAGCTACAAGGAAGAGTTTTCTCACAACGACAGCTATCACTGGCGCGATGCAACCTGCTCGCACACAACCGAGAGAGCTGATTATCAACCTCACAATTACACCTCCGTGGTTGTCACCAAGCCGACCTGCACCGAGGGTGGCTACACCACCTACACCTGTGATTGCGGATACAGCTATCAGGGCGATCTCGTGGATGCCACCGGTCACAGTGTCAGCAATTGGATCAAGACCGACACGGCGCTGATCGATCCCACCTGCTGTCAGTACGCGATCACCTATGAGGGTGAGTGTACCGTTTGCTCCGAGGTGGATCACAAGACCGAGACGATCACCCAGCACTCCTACTATTGGGCGATCACCACTCCCGCCACCTGCCAAAAGGGCGGTGAGAAGACACAGCTTTGTAACAACGTCGACTGTGTCGATCACGTAGCACACGAGAACAGCCAAAAGCTGCCTTATGAAGATCCCGACGCTCACGAGTGGGTGATCGACACAGAGGCAAGCACGGAAACGCTGACCGCATACAAGTGCTCGCACAACGGATGCCGGGAGACCAAGAAGACGGTCACTGCCGACAATGACAGCGTCGAGCTGAACGGATCGGATCTGAACGACTTCAACGAAGTTGAGTTCCCCGAGGCAACGCTCGGATTTGACCAGGGCGTCAAGGATAACCTCGCGCAGAACGGAAACGTCAGCATCTCCGCCTCCACGCTCAAGGATGAGGCGAAGGAAGATGCCATCAAGAAGGCTCAGCTGAGCGACGAAGATCTCTTGCTGTTGGGCGACAATCCCATCTACAGCTTCACCGTCACCGGTGACGAGGAGATCAGCGAGCTTGGCGGTAAGGCAACCGTCCGCATCAAATACAAGCTCGAGCCCGGACAGAACCCCGACGAGATCGTGGTCTGGTACATTTCCAAGGGCGAGCTGGTGGCGGTTCCCGCAACCTACGCGCTCGATGAAAACGGCGAGGGTTATATCACCTTCACCACCGAGCACTTCTCCTTCTATGCACCCGCGCAGCTCTCTGCTGTGCAATACTGCCTCGCGTTCGGTCACAGCAAGACCAACGTCCGCACTGTGGCTCCCACTTGTACCACGGGTGGCTACACGATCTGTCTGCACTGCGGTCAGGTGATCGACTTCACCATGCCCACCGGACACAACTGGCACACCTCCGTCGCCGTGGAGACCTCTTGCTCCGCCAACGGTAAGATGCACTTTGCCTGCGAAGACTGTGACGCGGCATACGACACCGTCATTCCCGCGATCGGACACTACTACGTCCTGCACGATCACAAGAGCGCAACCTGCCAAGAGGCGGGCGGAAACACCTTCCGCTGCGCTTGGTGTGGTGACGAGTACACGCTGACGATCCCGCAGCTCCGTCACAACCACACGGTGCGCACCGTAGCGCCCACCTGTACCTCCGCGGGATACACCGAAAAGACCTGTACCGCTTGCGGCGATACGCTCATCACCAACTATCTCGCGCCTCTGGGACATATCTACAACAACACTTGGAGCACCGCCGAGGAAGGACACTATCACATCTGTACCGTCTGCGGCGAGCGCGATGAGCTTCACGCGCACACGCCGGGTGCTGCCGCAACCGAGCAATCGGCACAGATCTGTACCGTATGTGAATACGTGATCACGCCTCCCATCGTGCACGTACACAAGCTGACCGCCGTCGAGGCAAAGGCGCACGATTGCACGCACAACGGTAACATTGCATACTACACCTGCGAATGCGGCAAGTGGTTCCTGGATGCCAACGCGCAGCAGCTGATCACCGATCACACCGCTGTCATCGTCCTGGCAAAGGGACACACGCCCGAGGGCATCGATCCCGTGACTCCGACCTGTACCGAGATCGGTTACACCGCCGGAATCAAGTGCGCAACCTGCGGAACGCTTCTGAGCGGTCACGTGCAGATCAACGCGACCGGACACAGCTACAAAGCAGTTGTCACGGTTGCCACCTGCACCGAGGGCGGATACACGGTCTACACCTGCGCATGCGGTGACACCTACACCGATGACGTCACCGAGCCTCTGGGACACAATGAGATCGCCACCGTCAAGGCTCCCACTTGTACCGAGGGCGGTTACACCACCTACACTTGTACCCGTTGCGACGCGGCTCCTCGCGTTGAAAACCACACCTCCGAGCTTGGACACAAGCTTTCCGACAATCTCACCTATGACGAGAACCACCACTGGCGCACCTGCTTGCGTTGCTCCGAGGCACTCAACAAGGAAGCGCACACGCCCGACCACGCCGAGGCGACCACCGAGCACGGTGTCACTTGTACCGCCTGCGGCTACGTCATCGAGGAGATTCTCGAGCACGTTCACAGCGTGTCCCGGGCGGTCAGCGGAAGAGAACCCACTTGTACCGCATCGGGCTTGAAGCCCTATTATATCTGCGCTTGCGGAACCTGGTTTGAGGACGAGGCTTGCACAAAGGCGATCATCAGCACCGCCTCCGTGGTCATTCCCGCAAAGGGACACACCCTGCAGACCGTTCCCGCGACCGAGTCGACCTGCACGCAGAACGGATATTCCGAGGGTAAATTCTGTACCGTCTGCCAGAGATGGGTTTCCGGACACGTCGAGCTGCCTTTGCTGGATCACGTCTACGAGGCAGTTGTGACCGCACCCACCTGCACCGAAAAAGGTTACACCACCTACACCTGCCACTGCGGTGACACCTACGTTGACGATTACGTTGACGCGCTCGGTCACAGCTACAATGCCGTCGTGACCGCACCCACCTGCACCGAAAAGGGTTACACCACCTACACTTGCCACTGCGGCGACAGCTACGTTGACGATTACATTGACGCGCTCGGTCACAGCCACAATGCCGTTGTGACCGCACCCACCTGCACCGAAAAGGGCTTTACGACCTACACTTGCCACTGCGGCGACAGCTACGTTGACGATGAGGTCAAGGCACTCGGACATGATGAGTCTGCTGTTGTCACAGCTCCCACTTGTACCAAGGAAGGCTACACCACCTACACTTGTACCCGTTGCGATGCGACTCGCCGGGGCGACGTCGTTGGCGCGACCGGACACAGCTACAAGGCTGTGGTAACCAAGCCCACTTGCACCTCTCAGGGCTTTACCACCTACACCTGCCATTGCGGTGACAGCTACGTCGACGATTACGTTGACATGAGCGAGCACAGCTACCAAGGCACCGTAACAAAGCCCACTTGTACCGAAAAGGGCTACACCTCCTACTCTTGTACCGTTTGCGGCGACGCCTACGTTGGCGACGAGGTTGACGCACTCGGTCACAGCCATCAGGCTGTTGTAACCGAGCCTACCTGTACCGCTTCGGGCTTTACCACCTACACCTGCCACTGCGGTGACAGCTACGTTGACAGCTTCGTTGACGCGCTCGGTCACAACTTTGTCGACGGTTCCTGCACGCGTTGCGGCGAGAAGGACGGAGACGTCGAGGAAAAAGAGGTCGTTTACGTCTATGACGTGTACGAAAAATTTGACGACTTCGGCGCGCTCAAGGGCCACTTCGAGTTCTACTCCGACTACACGGCTTACCTGTACGCCGCGCTTTATGACCCCGACGGCTCGTTGGTAGAATCCAACGACATGTGGGCAACTTGGGCTCTCGAAAAAGATCTCGTCGTTCTGCGCATGGACTTCGAGGACGAGGTGGAGTATGTACACTTCACCGTCAATGAGGACGGATTCACACTGTCCGAATACAACGGCTCCGAAGAAGATCAGGAAATGTCCTATATCTTCGTGGAAAAGGAAGAGGACACCTGGCAGCTGACCTACAAGTTCTATTCCGACAAAACGGTCTACGCCATTGAGGGTTATTACGATGAGAACGGTGAGTTCGTCGTAGAATTTGAGGCTTGGGCAGAATGGATCCAAAAGGAAGACGGCAAGATCGCCATCGTTTATGAAGGCGAGGAGGTTGCACTCTTCACCGTCAGCGACGACGGATTCACGCTTGTTCTTTACGAATGTCCGCACGAAAACACCGAAAAGCACGAGACCCCCGCAACCTGTACGCAGGGCGGACACGGCTACGTGATCTGTCTGGATTGCGGCAGACAGCTTGAGGGATTTGGCACTTCGCCTCTCGGACACGACTTCGTTGACGGCGTCTGCACGCGCTGCGGCGAGAAGGACGGAGACGTCACCGACAAGAAGATCGTCTATTTCTTCGGCGCGAGCGAGATGGGAATTGACGTTCGCTACGAATTCTATGACGACGGTACCGTGTGCGTGTTCGTGGCTTTCCAGGAAGGCGACGAGTACCAAGAAGAATCTGTTTGGGGCAATTGGAAGAGTGACGGCAAATACGTCTACTTCTACTTCGAGGGAGAAGAGGTGATCCGCTTCCTCATCAGCGAGGACGGCTACAACCTCATTCCCGATGAGGGCGAAAACGAGTGCCTGCACGAAAAGATCGACACCGACTTCGAGGAACCCACCTGTACCACGCACGGCTACAACGTGACCTACTGTAATGACTGCGGCGAAACGCTGGAGGAGAGCTTCACCGAGCCTCTCGGACACAGCTTCGTCGAGGGCGTCTGCGAGCGTTGCGGCAGATATGAGAAGGAAGTCGCAAACAAAAATATCCTTTACGTTTACAATGAGTTTGAGGGAGATGACTGGGCGTTTGTTTACGAGTTCAACGACGACGGCAGCATCTACGCCAAGGAACTCTACTACGCCAAGGACGGCACGGTCGTCGTTCTCTATGACGATTGGGCAGAATGGATCTATAAGGAAGACAACCGAATTGCCATCGTCTACGACGGCGAGGAGGTAGAAACCTTCATCATTTCCGAGGACGGCAAGACGCTGATCCCCTACGAATGCCCGCACGAAAACACGATCAACGTCATTGACCGGATGCCCACCTGCACCGAATGGGGTGAAGAGCACGTGGAGTGTCTGGATTGCGGTGCACATCTGGAGTGGTTCTCCAGAGCGCCTCTCGGACACAATTTCGTTGACGGCGTCTGCACGAATTGCGGCGAGAAGGACGGACAAACCGATGAGAAGAAGGCTCTTTACGTCTTTGATTTGAAGGAAGACGGCGCAATTCTTCACGTTGATTTTTATGCCGACTTCACCGCGCTCTACACCATTACCGCCGCAATGGACGGCGCGAACCCGGAGACGTTCACCTTGTGGGGTACCTGGGACTACGTCAAGGAGAACGGGCAAATCGTTCTGTCGATTGAATTCGGAGAATTCTACTTCGTGATCAACGATGACAACTATACCCTGACGCTTGTGGAAGATGACGAAGAGGAATGCCTGCACGAGAACGTCGACACCGACGAGGAGGAGCCCGGCTGTACCACCCACGGCTATCGCGTGACCTACTGCGAGGATTGCGATGATACGCTGGAGGAAATCTTCTTCGAGCCGCACGGACACAGCTTCACGGACGGCATTTGCGAGAACTGCGGCATGGACGAGAAGATCGTCGGCGGTGAAAAAGAGATCCAATACGTCTACTCCGAAGAAGACGAGGATTTCCGTTGGGGTATGATCTATGAGTTCAACACCGACAACACCCTCTACGCCAAGGAACTCTACTACGCCAAGGACGGCACGGTCGTCGTTCTCTATGACGATTGGGCAGAATGGATCTATAAGGAAGACAACCGAATTGCCATTGTCTACGACGGCGAGGAGGTAGAAATCTTCATCATTTCCGAGGACGGCAAGACGCTGATCCTCTACGAATGCCCGCACGAAAACACGATCAACGTCATTGACCGGATGCCCACCTGCACCGAATGGGGTGAAGAGCACGTGGAGTGTCTGGATTGCGGTGCACATCTGGAGTGGTTCTCCAGAGAGCCTCTCGGACACAATTTCGTCAACGGCACCTGCGATCGTTGCGGTGTGACGGAAGGCTTCGGCCCGATCGAGCCCGTCAAGTTCATTCGCTATACGTTCGAGGAAATCACCGAAACTTCCAAACTCTTCATTTATTTCTATAACGATTACACCGCGAGAATCAACATGGAATACCGCAACAGCGCGGATTCCAACGAATGGTACGGAAACGAGATCCATACCTCCTGGAATTGGGAGAATGACACGGTTGTGTTGAACTTCGAGGCTCTGAGCGGCATGCGCTTCACGGTCAACGAGGACGGCAAGACACTGTCTCTCTTCGTTGCAGAAGAATGCAAGCACGAGAACACCGAAGTCATCATCACCGATCCCACTTGCACCACCTTCGGTCACTACCACGAATACTGCTACAACTGCAACAAGGTTGTGAAGGAAGAATACTCCAAGCTTCTCGGTCACGACTTTGATGAGAAGGGCAACTGCCTCCGTTGCGGTCAGAATGCAAAGGAGCTTGACTCCAAGCAGATCCTTTACGTCTTCGATTACGGCGACAGCGATTACGGAATACTCTTCGAATTCTACTCCGACAACACGATCTACGGAATGGAGAAGAGAAACGTTGCCGGATACGGCTGGATCGTTCTTTCCGACCAATGGGCGGAATGGATCGAGATGGAGGATGGCAGAATCGTCATCATCGACGAGGACGAAGTGATGATGAGCTTCGTCGTTTCCGATGACGGAAAAACGCTGATTCTCTATCAATGCCCGCACGAGCACACGGCGAACACCATCGTTTCCCTCCCCACTTGCACCGATTGGGGCGAGGAGCGCGTGGATTGTCTGGACTGCGGTGAGACCATTGAATGGCACTCGATCGAGCCTTTCGGACACAATTTCATCGACGGCACCTGCGATCGCTGCGGCGAGACGGAAGGCTTCGGCCCGATCGTCCCCGCCAAAAAGCTGCTCTACACCTTCTCCGAGAAGGGTGACGGCTACCACGTCTATCACGAATACTATTCCGATTTCACGGTTCTCGGCAAAATGGAAGAGGTCGATGAAAACGGATACGTCCACACGGAAGAAATGTGGGCAGAGTGGAAATATGACGGCGAATATATCCTCGTCGTTTACGAGGGCGAGGTCACGCTTCGCCTGACCGTCAACCCCGACGGCAAGACGCTTTCTCTCGTCGAGAACGATCAGCCCGAATATCCGAGCTGTAAGCACGAAATCACCTACCAGACCGCATCGCCCTCCACCTGTACCACGGGCGGAAGCGTGACCACGTACTGCAAGGAATGCGGCGAGATCCTGGATCACTATTACACTCCCGCACCCGGTCACGACTTTGACGAGCAAGGTGTTTGCCGTCGTTGCGGCGAGTACGGCGGAGAGATCGAACGCGAAATCCGCTATCTGTTCGAGCAAAACGGCGAAGGAATGGCATATCTCCGCTTTGAATTCTACGTTGATCACGTAGTTTACGGCTGCGGCGAATACGTCAACGGTGACGAAGTCCAAGTTGTGGAAGAGTGGGCAGAGTGGGGCTATGAAAACGGCTACATCGTCGTAATCGAAGACGGAAAATCCGTTGCATACTTCACCGTCAACGAAGACGACTACACACTGACCATGGTCGAGAACCCCTATCCCGAACAGCCCAATGACTGCGAGCACAAGAATGCTCTGACCACCACCAGAGAGCCTACCTGTACCGAGGACGGCTTTGTGTCAACCACCTGCGGCGATTGCAAAACCGGATGGGGACACAGCATTCCCGCACTCGGACATGAGTTTGATTCGGATGACCTCTGCGTTCGTTGCGGCGAAAAGCACGGCGGCGAAGAATTGTGGGTAAAGCTGGAAGAAATGCTGATCGATCTCGATGAGATCTGGAATTACTATCTCTACGAAATGCAAGCCAAGCTGCTTCCCAACTTCGATTACTACGAAAAGACCTACTACGATGTTCGTCAAAAGCTTGAAATGGCATCCACCTTTGAGGATCTTGCCAGACTCGAGGGTCGCATGGCGTTGATCTTTGACGAGATGGAGCGTCTGCTGGAAGAAATGGGCGGCAGTGATCCCGAAAAAAAGATCGCTTACTACTACGAGCAATCGATCACCCCCCCCTTCATTCATATCGAGTTCTACGATGACGGAAGTCTGCAGGCAAGAATCACCGAGATTACGGCAGACGGCTTTTACGTTGAGAATTACTTCTACGGAACATGGTATCAACCCTCTGCCAACAAGCTTTGCGCTGATTTCAACGGTCAAAGAATCACCTTTACCCTGCTTCCCGACCGTACGCTGATCCCCGAGGGCAACGCGGGTGAGGAAAATCTCGACAGAATCATCGAGGGCATCCTGAAAAAGATGAACAGCATGTGGAGCGAATTTTATCAGTTCGAACACTTCGATGTTGTTTTGATGGCTTATCCGGAATACCAACACAATTATGAGCGCATGCAGAACGACGTTCAAAACGCTTCTTCCGTCGAAGAGGTGGATATCATCTTTGCCGAATTCGAGCGGATGGTCAACGAAATCCGTCGACTTCTGAACGATCTTCAGGCACAACTCGATGAGATCAAACGCAACGTCAAGCGCATGGAGACCGAATGGTCGGCATACTGCACGCTTTTGGATATGTATTCCGAACCCTACTATGAATTTGTCCATCGGTATGAAAATCTCCGCGCCGAGCTTGACATGGTGACCGCGCTTGAGGACTGCAACAGAATCTTCCAAGAGTTCCAAATGCTCGAGGAAGAGATCAACGCGAAAGCAAACGAGAATGGCACAAGCTTCTTTGAGAGCCTCTACGAGACGGTTCGCTACCACATGAAGGACACTTATGCGGGCTATACCTCCGACAAGGCATACGTCTCGCATCCGCAGTACGAGGAATTCAGCAGCCGCTATCAAGAGCTGTACTCCTTGTGCAAGAATGCATCCTGCTTTGAGGAATACTTCTACGCTTATACCGAGTTCAATGCGCTGATCGAAGAGATCGAGGACGCCATGGCGAACGTCTGCATGCATTCGAATTGGTACGTTGAAAGTCTGAAAGAGGGCAATTGTACCGTCAACGGAACGGAAACGCGTCGCTGCTACGATTGCGATTACACCTGGACGATCATCAAGCATGCAAAGGGACACGAGTTCATCGGTGACTTCTGCCAAAACTGCGGAGAAAGAATCGATGAGCAACTGAAGTTCTTCCGCGACGAAATGGACGCTTACTGGACGGTATATGAGATGTTCCGTCCGGAGCAGGAACAGTTCCACGCGGGGATCGTTGCTGACTTCAACAACATCCGCGACCGCGTTTTGCATGCAAAATCGGTAGGAGAGGCAGCAAACGCCTACAACTTTGATTTTGGCAACCTTAAGATGCAAATGAGCCAAGAGCTGACCTACCTTGCTGAAGGAGACTACGCGGCACTTGGAAATGAGATCGGCACAGCCTTCTCGAAAGACTGGAACAAGGTCACTTCCGACCCGACGTTCGCGGAACTGGAGCTCTACGAGGAATACTCCGCGATGCACAGAGATCTGTCCAGCCGACTCAGAAAGGTGTCGGATTATACCGAAATCCTGGAAATTGCCAAGGAATACTATCAGTTGATCAAGATGGTCGACGCGGAGCTGAATTGCCCGCACAACGAATTCTTCGTAGCTGAGGAACTCCTTCCTTCTTGCACCTACGACGGTTGCATCACCTACCGCTGCACCGAGTGCGGCATCGAGCGGAAAGAAGTGCTTCCCGCGATCGGACACATCTTCATGGATGACTTCTGCCAAAACTGCGGGATCTCCGCGTTTGATCTGCACAAGCAGGAAATGCGCTCGCACTTTGCACAGCTGTGGAACACCTATATGAGCGAAACCGAGCTGACCAAGCTGCCCGATTATCCTTATTTCCGCACCCAACGCACGGAGATCCGTTCCAAACTCGACATGGCAATGACCGAGGAAGAGCTTGCAGACGCGATCGCAGCCTTTGAGCGTTTCTTCAAGGAGCTCGACAGAGCGCTGGAGGCTTATGCAAACGGTGAGGACTTCTGCCCCCATCCCAACGCCGTTGTGCAGGATCGCATGGAGCCGACCTGTACAACCGAAGGTTATGAAATGATCTACTGCCCCGATTGCGACACGACCGAGCGCATCTCGCTCGATCGCGTGGATCACAGCTTCGGCGAAGACGGCTCTTGCATCTACTGCGGTTGCGAGGAGATCGCCAATTTCCAACACGAGCTTCTCTCTCGCGTTGAGGAAACCTGGGCGGCATATCTCAGCGAAACTGCTCTTGCTAATCTGGAATCCTACGTATGGTTCGAGAAAAGCTACAAAAACATCAGAAACAACGTAAAAAGGGCAACCACGTTCGACGAGCTCTCTGCGTTGGAAATGGAATTTAACGAGCTGATCTGTCAGATCGAGGATGCGCTGGCAGAATTCGGCGGCTACGAGCCCGTCTGCCCGCACGTCAACCGTGAGATGCTCGTGCAAGAACCTGCTTCCTGCACGTCGCTGGGAAAAGGCGTCTACGTTTGCGTTGATTGCGGCATGGAGACGGAACACGTGGTCCTCCCGTTGCTGCCTCACGAGTACGATCCCGCCGGCATCTGCGTCAACTGCGGACGAAGCGGCATCACCGAGGACGTTGAGGAATACAGAAAGGAACTTCTCAAGAACATCGAAATCACTTGGCAGTATTATCTCTCCGAGAGAAACATCAAGGCGTTGAAGGAATATCCCGAGTTCAACGTGCGCCGCGTCGAGATTCGCGCTGCGATCATGAACGCAAGCTTCCGTGACCAGCTTGACGCAGCAGCAGCCGACTTTGACAAGCTGATTTTCGATGTTGAAACCGCACTTGAAAATCAAGGCGGCATCGGCACTTGCGAGCACCCGAACATCTCTGCGGGCTTCCGTCAAGAACCGGATTGTACCTCTCCCGGATTTGAGGAATATTTCTGCCCCGATTGCGGATACGGCTTCAGAACCTATATTGAACCCACGGGACACGTCTATGACGAGCTCGGCCGTTGCATGAACTGCGGCGATTGCCAGCACCTCTCCTTCTCTTCGACGGAGATCGCACCCACCTGTACCGAAAACGGTGTGTTGCAGACAATCTGCGACGCTTGCGGATACGTGAACGAAATCACCATTCCGGCATCCGGTCATGATTATGACGAAAAGGACTTCTGCCGTCACTGCTATCTGCCGCGTCCCGCCACGCTCTACGTTTTCACGTCCACGCAAAACAACATAGCAATTCGCTATGAATTCTACTCCGACGGAACCATCCGCGGTGAAGCAAAAGAGTTCGACGAAGCAGGCAACGTCATGATGGAAATGGAAGCATGGGCAAA
The DNA here is from genome assembly GCA_017505745.1 of Clostridia bacterium. Lineage (GTDB taxonomy): Bacteria > Bacillota > Clostridia > Oscillospirales > CAG-272 > UMGS1865. The sequence goes on along the minus strand of JAFVOP010000108.1, from coordinate 11,900 downwards.
ATGGGTTGAGGAAAACGGTGAGATCGTCCTCCTCGTCAACGGAGAAGAGGAAGAACGCTTCGCAGTTGCCGAGGACGGAACAACCCTGATCCTCGTGGAAAAAGAACCCGAAAAGCCTGAGGTCGAGTACGAATATCACGCGGTGGAAAACGACGTCCTCTGCGAGTTCTATTTCTACTCCGACGGCACAGCCAGACTCCACCTGTACGTTTGGGAAGAAGTCGCTTCCGCATGGAGACCGGAATACACCGAGCTCTCTTCTTGGTACATTGATCCGGTCACCTTCAGACTCCACACGTTCCTGCAGAACGTGGAGCGCATCTTCGACATCGGTGCCGCGCACGAGTTGATCCCCTCCATGCCCGACGCCCCTGACCTCCCCGAACTCCCCGACCCCGGCATTACCCCCGACGACCCCGACATCGGCGGTGGCACCATTGCCCCCGTCATTCCGGACGTTGGCGGAGACTCGAATGAAAACGTCGACTTCGAAGGTGAAGAGGTCGTCATCCTGGTACCCGCCGCTGTAAGCGGAAACTGGGATATGATGGATCCCGACGATATGGGTGACAGAATCAATGCCGAAGTCTTCGAGCGTAACCGTTACCTCGAAGAAAAGCTGAACGTCTCCCTGACCTTCGCGACCATCACTCCGCAGGAATACAGCACGCGCGTGCAAAACGCGGTGCTGGCGGGAACGAACGAATATGACTTCGTTTCCTACCAAGCAAACGCGGTCACGCCTCTTGCCAATCAAGGGCTGTATGCGGATTTGCGCGACGCGGACGGTCTCGACCTTGACGCCGAGTGGTGGAATTCCAACTACAACCGCTCTGCCGGCATGCTCGGCAAGCAGTACACCGCAGTCGGTGACATCACTCTGTCGGTGTACGATCAGCTCTCCGTCGTCTTCTACAACCGCGATCTGATGAACGCCTTCTTCGGCGAGGAAGAGATCTTTAATCTCGTTGTCAGTGGCGAATGGACGATGGAAAGAATGCAAGAGTACGTTGAAATCGCATACAGCGACCTGAACTGCAATGCGATGATAGACACAGAAGACCGGCTTGGCTTGCTCGGCCTGACCGGAAACTGCAGTGCCATTGGCTTTGCGCAGGTTGGCGGATTCTCGTTCGTGACCTATGACGAGAACAACGGAAGCGTATCGCTTTCGGCGTCGATGGGCATGATGGATTTGATGGATCGCTTGGTCAATCTGTGGGAGACCATGGGTACTTACCAAGCATCTCCGAATGAAATGTACCAACTGATGGCAAACGGCGAGACCCTGTTCATGACCGACATGCTCAACCGCCGCGCAAACACTACCGTCGGAACCACGCAAGTCATGAAAGAATCCGGCATCTCCTTCGGCGTTCTCCCGCTTCCGAAGTATTCTGAGGAACAAGAGTGCTACACCGCGGGTGTGAACGGTACCCACAACGTGATTGCCGTTCCCGGCGAACAGGTGAGCGCAAAGACCGAGGCGGTCTTGAACCTGATGGGCGAGTACAACCACAAGAATCTGGTCCGTGCTTATCAGGACAGCGTCTGCGGCTGGATGGTAGACAGCGAGCAGGCACAGCTGCTTTTGGAAGTTGCGATGAACAGTGCCGCGTGGGATTTCGTTGCCGTGTACGACGGTGCGATCGGAAGACCCCAGTCCGTGATCTGGCTGAACGCCTTCCGAAACGGAAGACCGCTTGTGACCGAGTTCCAGATGAACGAAGCAATGATCAATGCAAGACTCTACGAGTTGGTCGGCAGTTTGCAAAACTAATTCCATAAAACCCCTCGGGGGAAGGAAACCTTCTTTGAAGGATTTCCTTCCCCTTTTTTGTCGAAAAGCAAAAACGCGGCAGGAAAAAGTTCCCCGCAAAACGCATTTTGTAAATTTTGAGTAAATTTCGGAGACCTTGACGGGAAGAATCTTGACTTTGAGGGGGGGCAGATGATATAATATTCTCTGATTAAGCTTATTATTTATGAGATGATTTCTACTGTAAGGGGATTTTCATGGGTGAAAGATTTTTAGAACTCAAACGAAAGGCCTTTCGAATCCGGTTGCTGAAATCGATTTTGGCGGCGGCGACGGCGTTTTTCGGATGCTTCGGCGCGCTGGCTCTGCTGTCAAGATACGAACTGCTTTCGATCGGGCGGCCGCTTCTTTGGACGATCTCGGGCGCGGCGTTTGCCGCCGTGTGGCTTGTCACGTTCTTCCTGCTCCGCACCTCGGACAGGGCGTTGGCAAAAAGGCTGGATCGGCGCTACGGCTTGCAAGAGCGCGTGCAGACCATGCTGGAATACCAAAACGAGTCGGATGCCATCTACGAGCTGCAAAGGCGTGACACCGAAAAAGCGCTCGAAAAGGTTTCGGATCAGCGAGAGGCAGGGCAAAGACTTTGGGTTTACGCGCTCTGTTTGCTTCTCGCCGCGGCACTGTTTGCGACGTCCTTCGTGCTTCGTCCCGCACCGGAGCCTCCCGAGGAGGAGGTCAGTGCGCCGTTTGCGATCACAGCGTTGCAGATCGCCGCGCTGGAGGAGCTGGTCCGCTACGTCAACAAGTCCGAAATGCAATCGCCCTATCGCGAAAACGTAGCGCAGGCGGTCACAACGCTCTTGCAAGAGCTGAAGCAGGCGACCACCGAGCAAGAACGCGACGCGGCACTGTCACGGGCGATCGGCGTGATCGGCACACAGACGGATGCAAGCTCGGCGGCACTCGAGCTGATCGACGCGCTCTGGCTTTGCGACTCCGAGAGTGCCAAGCTTTTGGCGAAGGCGCTCAACTATTACGATTGGCCCGCCGACGCGTGGGAGACCTTTGACGGGCAGATGGCGGACTTCCGAAACACGCTGGTGTTTACCATCTCGCCGTCGGAAGCAACTCTGCTCTTCATGACGGTCGGCTCACATCTGATGGGGGCGATCACCCAATCGGGGATTCCCGCCGAAGACGGACTTTGCATTGCGCTGTCGCGGATCGCGGCAGCCAACGAGGAAAACGCCGACGGCTCACACGTTTACGGCCTTTGCACGCTCTCTCCGCTCGCCGAGCTTCTTTGGGATGCCGATCTGCAGATCGAGCTGGACGAGACGCTTGCCGCAACGAGCGGTGCGCTTTTCACGGCGCTCTCACAGCACGCGGCAAACACCGGAACCGGCGAATATGCCATCACGCGGATCTGCGAGCTGTTCGGGCATCCCGTCCCCAAATTCGAGCGTCCTCACTTCCGTGAGGTTTCGGAGGAGGAAGAGGACGGAGAAAACGCGGGGGAGGGCGTCGGCGGCTCGGTCGGCGGCGACGCGGTGTTCGGAAGCGACGATCTGGTTTACGATCCGATCGCAAACGAATACGTCGAATACGGAACGATTCTGGAGCGTTACGCCAAGCTTTTCCGCAATTGGCTGGACGGAAATCATACGGAACAAGAAAAAGAGGCCATGGAGAAATATTTTGACATTCTCAAGGGCGGATTGAAAGATGAAGAATGAGAGGATAAAGAAAATGAGTCATTTGGAACATAACAGTGTTGAGATCGAAAAGGTAAAGCTGTTCAGCGAAAAGGTCGCAAAGGTCAAGGAGGAGCTGAAAAAGGACGTGGTCGGACAGGGAGAGGTCATCGATCTTGTCATCACTGCGATCGTGGCGGGCGGAAACCTGCTTCTGGAGGGCGTTCCCGGCGTTGGAAAGACGCGTCTGGTGCGCTCGCTGGGAAAGGTACTGTCTCTGCCGTTCTCGCGCATTCAGTTCACACCCGACCTGATGCCCTCGGACGTGACGGGTACCAACATCGTGGAGAAGGACGCCGACGGAAGACTTGTCACAAAGTTCCGCCGCGGCCCGATCTTCGCAAACCTCGTGCTTGCCGACGAGATCAACCGCGCCACGCCCAAGACACAGTCGGCAATGCTGGAGGTCATGCAGGAGCATAAGGTGACGGTGGCGAATACCTCCTATCGCATCGAGGAGCCCTTTTTCGTGCTGGCGACCGAGAACCCGATCGAGCAGGACGGTACGTATCCGCTTCCCGAGGCGCAGATGGACCGCTTCATGTTCAAGCTGATCGTCGGATTCCCCTCTGCGGAGGAGCTTTCCGCGATCGTCAGAATGACGCAGATCACCATGGAGGAGACCGCCGAGGCGGTTTTGGACGGCGAATCGATCCTCGAGATGCGCGCGCTGGCGGCGTCGGTACCCGTTGCCGACGACGTGCTGGCTTATGCCGTCAATCTCGTGTCGAACACGCACCCCGAGCTTGATTCGAGCGTCGCGTCGACCAAGAAATACGTCAAATACGGCGCTTCCCCTCGCGCCGCGCAGGCACTCATCACTGCCGCAAAGGTGCGCGCGCTGATGAACGGTCGCTACAACGTGTCCTATGAGGACGTTCAGGAGCTTGCCTATCCCGTTCTCCGTCACAGAATCAAGATCAACTACACCGCGATCAACGACAAGCTGACGGTTGACGGTGTCATCGGAATGATCGTCAAGGAAACGAAAAAGGTTCGCTGATGGGAAAAATGATCATTGACGAGGCGTTTTTGTCGGAGCTTGAGGCTCTGCAAACGCTGCTCAGAAACAACGTCGCCGGCATGTTTGGCGGGAACCATCAGTCGAAGAACTTCGGCTCGTCCTGCGAGTTTGCCGACTACCGCGATTACGTGCCGGGCGATGACATTTCCAAGATCGACTGGAACGTCTACGCGCGATTTGACAAGCTTTACCAAAAGCTTTATCTCGACGAGCGTCAGATGCACACGAAAATCTACGTCGACGCCAGCCGCTCGATGCAACACGGAAGTCCCGAAAAGGCGGAGCAGGTGCTTCGGATGGCGGCGGCGTTCGCCTATCTCTCCGTGGCAGAGATGGACAAGGTTTCGGTCTATGCCATCCACGGAGGACACGCGGACGAGGTCATTTCGGGCATGGTCGGCAAGGATGCCTATCTGAACTGCATCAACGCGCTCAATGAGATCGAATTTGTCGGTGACGCCGCGCTCGACGAGGCGATCCGCACGTCGAAGATCGGCAGGGGAGACGGATATTCGATCCTGATCTCGGATTTTCTCACCGACGCGCCCTACGAGGCGGCGATCGACAAGCTCGCCGAGCAAAAGAGAGATATTTTCTGCATTCAGATCCTGTCGCGTGAGGAGCTGAATCCGCAATTCAGAGGCAAGATGCATCTCTTCGATTCCGAGAACGTCGGCGACTTCTTCCGAAAAAAGATCGACCGTGACCGCGTCAACGCCTACAAAGCCGCGCTCAAACACGTCACCGAGCGCATCAAAATGTACTGTGAGGCACGCGGCGGACACTATCTGCTCGTCCCCGCCTATCAGTCTCTTTCCGACGTTTTCTTCGGGAACATGGTGGATCTGGAGGTGCTGAAATGAGTTTTCTGTATCCTCTGGGCCTTTTGGGGCTGCTTGCCGTTCCCGTCATCATTCTGATCTATATTCTGCAAAGCAAATACACCGAGCAGACCGTTCCCTCCAACTATCTGTGGCATCTGAGCGAGCGGTTTCTCAAAAAGCGGAATCCCCTGAGCGGTCTGACCGGCATCATCAGCCTGATCCTGCAGATCCTGACGGTCGTGATCGTGTCTCTTGCCATCGCGCGTCCGATCATCACGCTGCCAAACGCGGCAAACGATTACTGCTTCATTCTCGATGCCTCGGGCAGCATGAATATGCAGGAGGGAAAAAAGACGCGCTTCGAGCTGGCGCAGGAGGAGATCGTCGGCGTGATCAAGAAATCCAAGAGCGGCAGCTCCTACACGCTGATCACGGTATCCGACGAAAGCGTCACGGTCTTTGACTCGCTGACCGAAAAAGACGCCGCCATCGACCTGGTGCGCAAAACCGCGGCGGAGCACACCCGAGGCGATCACGCCGAGCTGCTCGGCGCGGCGCAAAAGGCGTTTGACGAAAAACCGACGTCCGCGGTCTATCTCGCCACCGACAAAAGCTATGCAAAACACGACAACGTCGAGATTTTGGACGTGGGTGGCGAGAACGTCGCGAACCACGCGCTCTTCGACGTGACGTACGCGCACACGGGCGGCGTGCTCAAGGCATCTGCCAACGCCGTTTCCTACGCGTCGGATGCCGAGGTCGAGGTGCGCCTCACGGTTGACGGCGAGAGCGTGGCGACCGAGAAGGTGTCGCTCCCCAAAGATGCCGTCACCCCGATTTCCTTTGAACATTCCTGTGCGCATTTTGACGAGTTCCGCATCGAGATCGTCAACGAGGACGGCTACGCGCTCGACAACGGCATCACGACCTACAACCTCAAGAGCGACAGGACGTACAGCACGCTGATCGTCAGCGAAACAGGCTTCTTTTTTGAGGCAGTGCTGGACGCGCTCGGCGATTCCGACGTCAAAGTGATCTCGCCCAAGCAATACGAATCGGTCAAGGAACGCTACGGACTCTATATTTTTGATTGCTGTGAGCCTGCCGTGCTTCCCGACGGAGCCGTGTGGCTGATCAATCCCGACCAAAGCATTCCCGACGCGGGATTCGGTGTGCGGGAAACGGTGAAATACGTCAATGACGTGATCGAAAAATCCAACTCCTCGGCAACTTTTGTCCGCCATCTGTTGCGCGGCGTGGACGGCAGTCAGATCGCCGTCAGCAATTACGTCAAATACAGCGGCATGTATCTGCGCTTCCACACCCTGTTTTCCTATGACTCCAATCCCTTGATCTTCGTCGGGGAGAACGGCAAAGGAAACCGCCAGGTGGTGTTTGGGTTTGATCTGCACGAATCGGATTTCGCGCTTTCGACCGATTTCGTCATTCTCGCGCGCAATCTTTTGGAATATTCCTTCCCGAACGTGATCGAGCAGACCGTCTACACCGTCGGTGACGATGCGCTGATCAATCTCGTCGCCAACGCGGAAAATCTGAAGGCAACCGCTCCTTCGGGAAAGGATCTTTATATCGACACCGAAAACGGCTCTTCCGCCGTGCTTTCTCTGGACGAGGTGGGAACCTACGTCATCAGCCTGACGCTCGCGGGGCAGGATACCCAATTCCGTCTCTATTCGAGCGCGGCAAAGGAGGAAAGCCAGCCGACGGGAGAGGAACCCGACTTCTCGCTTTCGGGCGAGCGGGTGTCTGCCGACAGAGACGGAACCTACGATCCGCTTCCTTTGCTTCTGGTTCTGCTCGCGGTGATATTTATTGCGGATTGGGGGGTATATTGCTATGAAAAATATCAGCTTCGATAATCCCTATCTGCTCCTTGTGGCGATCCCGATCGCGCTTGCCGTCATCATTCCGTTTCTCATCGTCAGAAACAAGGACAACAAAAGTGCGGGCTGGACGGTTTCGCTGTGGCTCCATCTCGGCATCATCGCGCTTGCCGTTCTCGCGGCGGCGGGCTTTTCGGCAACAAGCGTGCTGACCAAGACCACGGTCTACGTCCTTGCCGACGTTTCCTATTCCTCCGAGCGCAATCTGGACGAGATCGACGCTTACGTCGAACAGATCCGGGAATCGCTTCCCGAAAACGCCTCCCTCGGCGTGGTCTGCTTCGGGCGCGACAGCGTTTTGCTGACCTCCGCGGGAAGGACGCTGCGAAGCGTTTCCGAGGCGAAGGTCGATGACAGCGCAACCGATATCGTCAGCGCACTGAACTACACCGAAACGCTCTTTGGGGAGGACACGATCAATCGGATCGTGCTCATCACCGACGGAAACGACACCGTCAATCAAAGCGTCGGCTCGGTTGCCTCGACCGTCGAAAGATTGACCGAAAACGGCATCAAGATCGACGCGATCTTTCTCGACAACACCCTGAAGGAGGGTGAGGTGGAAGTACAGCTCCTCGAGGCGGAGTATGCCGGCTCGACCTATCTCGGTCACGCCAATGAGGCGAAGTTCCTCATCCAATCCTCCGAGCAAACGCAGGTCATGCTTACGCTGTACGCGCGTCCGTTTGCCGAAAAGGGCGAGCCGGAGGCAAGCTTTGAGCAGCTGGACTACACGGTGGTCAACACCGAGGGCGGACTGACCGCGGTCAAGATGCCGCTGCCCGCGGACGTTGCGGACAAATTTGAATATAAGGTAGAGATCTTTGCCGAAAACGATCTCTCACCCCACAACAACACGCGAAGCTTCACGCAGACCGTGGTCGGACGCGAGCGCATCCTGCTCATCACGGGCAGGGAAGAGGATCGCGATCTGGTTGAGAGCCTCTACGGTGAGAGTGCTGAGATCGACGCCTACACCATCACCCCCTCGCACAACACGGTTCCCTTCGTGCTCGACGAGATCATCGCCTATGACGAGATCGTGATCTCAAACGTCGATATCCGCGAGATCAAGCACGTCAACGCGCTGATCGATTCCTTGGATATGGCGATCTCGCAGTACGGAAAGAGTCTGATCACCCTGGGAGACCTTCGTCTGCAGACCAACGCCGACGACGCGACCTTCCGCAAGTTCTCCGAGCTGCTTCCGATCCGTTACGGAAACACCGGCAGAGACGGAAGGCTCTACACCGTTGTGCTGGACATTTCTCACAGCATGTTCATGGCATCCAAGCTCACCATCGCCAAGGATGCCGCCATCAAGCTGATCTCCGTGATGGATGACGAGGACTATCTCTATCTCGTCCCCTTCTTCGGAACCGTGGATCACAGCGAAACCCCGACTCCGTCGCCAAAAAAGGTCAAGGATTGCAAGCAGGAGGTTGTCAATTATATCGTTGAAGTCACCTCCAAGCACGGCACCGATATGTCCGTGGGTCTGGAGACGGCGCTGAGCGCCATCAAAGAGCTCGATCTCTCCGAAAATCACATCATGCTGATCTCGGACGGACTCAGCTTTGAGAGCGAGAAGAGCTCGGTCGAAATCGCGCGTCAGATCTATGACGAAGGTGCCACGATCTCTGCCGTCAACACCTACATCCCCTCCGACGGCACCAACGGAAAAATGCAGCTTCAGGCCGTGGTAAATGCGGGTGCGGGTGGAAAATACTACGAAATCTCCAAACCCGAGCGCGTGTCTGACGTGGTGTTCGGCACCATGGCGAACGACGTCGGAAACGTCATCATCGAGAAAGACGCGAGCGTCAACGTACAGTACAAGGATCCGATCTCGCAGGGCTTTTCCTCCTTCCCGAAACTTTCCGGCTTCATTCTTTCCACAGAAAAATACGGCGCGAAGATCCCCCTGACCGTCACCTATCAAAAAGACAACGGCCGCTCCGAGACAGTGCCTCTTTATGCCCACCGCGCACACGGCAACGGAAAAGTCGCTTGCTTCACCGGCAGTCTGACCGGCTCTTGGGCGGGCGATTGGGATGAAGCTCAGAAGGCAAGATTTCTCCGCAATCTCTTCTCAAGCAACACTCCGCCGGAGCGGATGGAGGTTCCTTTTTCGGTCAAGCTCGAGAGAACCGATCACGATGCCTACGTGGAAATCGTTCCCGGCATTCTCGATCCCGACGCGAAGGCAAAACTGAAGATCACCGATCCCATCGGCAGGATCTCGACCAAGGAGCTTGCGTTTGATTCCTCGAAGTATTTTTACACCCTTGGAATCGGAAAAGTCGGACGCTATACCGTCGACGTGACCTATTCCGCGGGAGAGAAGACCTACGCGACCACGCTCTCGTTTGAGATCGCATACGAGCCGGAATACAACGCGTTTGCCGCGTTTGACCGCTTCACGCTTTACAGGATCATGCGAAACAACGGGCAGACCGCGATTGACGGGATCCCCGATCTGACCAACGACAAAAACGAGCTGACGACCTACAAGCAAAGCTACGTGATCCCGCTGCTTGCCGCTGCCATCGCGCTCTTTGTTCTTGACGTTCTGATCCGCAAGCTCAGGCGCGGAAAAAAGAGCAAAACTGCAAAAAAGCAACCGAATGAAAGGAGAAGCGTCGCATGAAACAATGGAAACAACTGCTGGCAATGCTGTTGCTTGCCGCCGCACTCCTCTCGGTTGTCGGCTGCCAAGGAGAATATCACTACGGCATCGGAGGCGGAAAGAAGCCCGATCAAGAGACGGGGGATGGTTACGTTCCCCCCACGCTCAACGATGATCCCACCGACGATTTCGTCGTGACGGTGCTGGCGGACGGTGTGCCGTACTCTCCCCGCATGGAGATGTTCGTTCATTGGAACGACGGCTTCAGCATTCACACGGCGAAGCTGGATGAGAAGGGGGAGGCGCGCATTGACGGGCTCGACGGAGACTATCGCGTCACGCTTTCCGACGTCCCCAACGAATACGCCTACGATCCCAACAACAACCTCGCCACAAACGATGAGCGCTGCATCACGCTCAATCTCTACACGCGCAACCATCTGTCCGGCTCGGGAATGGGGCTTTACGATTGCTACAATTTCAGCAGCACCGGTGTCTATGCCGCGACCATCAACAGCGCCGATGACGCGATCTATTTCCAATACGCCCCCGACAGGAGCGGAACCTACACCATTGAAAGCTGGGTGGATATTTCCGAAGATACGGTCGACCCCTACATCGAGGTCTACGGCGGTCACTCGCAATACAAGTACCATCTCAGAACCACCTACGACGGCGGCAAAGAGGGAAGCTACACCACGAATTTCGTCCACACGGTGCAGATCGCCTCGGAAAACATCAGCGCAAGCGGTCAAGCGACCTACACCTTCGCGGTGAAAGCCGACACCAAAAACAACAAATATCCCGTCACCGTCACCTTTGCGGTCAAGCGGAACGGCGAGTTTGAGCTGAACCGCCCGGGCAAGGTTTCGGGAATGAAGACCCCCGAGTTCGACTTCTCGACCTTCAATCTCGCGGCTCACGAATACGGGGAAGGCTTTTTGCTGACCTATCCCGAATACCGCTACGCCGAAAATCGCAACCTCTACGTGTTTGACGAAAAATACTACAAGCTTTGGGAGATCGAGCAAAACGGCGACGGATTCTATCACGTTTTCGATCGGGCAAAGTATCCCGAAACCGACGGTTACGGCCCGATCCTCTACGCGAGCATCTCCGCGCCCTGCCGCTTCATCGACCGCGCCTTTACCGAGATCGAATATCGAAACGGTGAAACGGTCAACGCCGCGCTCTCGGTCAACGGCTGGAACTACAAGCATTTCATCGAAGGCTACACCTTCCTCTCGACCTTCGGAAACGTCAACGGCGGAAGCTACTACTGCGTTGCCGAATGTCCTTGCCACAACATCGAAAAATCAAAGTTGGATTGGGCATGCCTCGCCGGTTGTACGAAATGCCATGAAGATTGCAGACAAGTTCCCGAGGAGCTCTACAAGTTCGAAGGTTATCAAGCCTATGCCAACTCGGACGGCATGGTTCCCGTCACAGCCGAATTGAAGGAGTTCCTGGCAGGCTATTGCACCAAAGAGTTCTTCTTCCGCGACGGCGCGGGAACACTCGAAAAATACCCCATCGGGAACAAGTTCTATCAAGCCGTCGGGGACTCCGGCTGGCTCTTCGCCTGCGCTTATTATCAGCCAATCAACTAACACCGACGTTCGGCGTTTTTTGTGGGGGTGCTTTTTGAAAAAAGCTGCCCCCACACCCCTTTTTTGCCTTCGGCTACCAGAGAAACTTTTTGAAAAAAGTTTCTCTGGACTCTTCAAAAACTTTTATTGCATGGGTATAAAGGTATGTTTTCACCCCTGCGCTCGACCATTCAATCGCTCCCGCTGCCATTTTGGGACCACTAACCCAAAATGGCTTTTGTTTTTTGTGGGGAAGCTTTTTGAGAAAAGCTCCCCCACACCCCCGCAAAAACTTTTATTGCAGGGGTGGAAACGTAATTTTTTATCTGTGCGCATCACCCTTTCAATAGCTCCCGCGGCTGTTTTGGTACCACCACCCAAAACAGCTTTTATATTTGTTTTGCCCACGGAAAGGTG
>JAFVOP010000107.1 GCA_017505745.1 Clostridia bacterium | reverse complement strand
CCTGGCAGGGTATGAACGACTATGCCGCTCCCACCAACGGAAGCGGAACCAAAGAAGATCCCTACCTCATCGAGCGTCCCGAGCATCTCGCTTGGCTCTCTCTTGCCACCAACAACACCAAGAGAGCCGACGCCTTCCTCGGCACGGACGATCAGCAGTCCAGAAGAGCGTTTGCGGGAGTTCACTTCAAGCAAACCGCAGACCTTGATCTGGCAGGACTCGCATTCACCCCCATCGGCAACTATCAGAGCAGCCCCGACTATCTCGCAAGACACGGCTTCGGCGGTGTTTACGACGGCAACGGCTTTGCCATCAAGAACGCAACCATCAACGCTTGCCTCGATAACGGACAGACGGCGACCGAGGGCTATACCACCAACACCTACGTCAGCGGCATCTTTGGATTGCTTGCGGCAAGCTCGGTCGTTCAGAACGTTCATGCCAAGAACGTCAAGGTCGGAACGCTCCTTGACGCAAACGCGACCACCTCCGCCGAGACCTTTGGCGAGACCTTCGCGGGTGTCATCGTCGGAATCGCCTTGGATTGCACCGTCACAAACTGCACCACCGATGCCGATTGCTCGGCGATCGGCGTCTATGCAGGCGGTATCGTGGCATACCAGAGCACCTGTCGCGATCTCTCCTACTGTGTCAACCGCGCCACCGTCATCGGCGACAAGGCGGCAGGCGGCATCGTGGGTGCAGGAGAGTCTGCGATCATCTCCTACAACGTCAACTATGCCGACATCGCTCTGATCACCTTCACCCGCTGGTCGGGTGCGGGCGGCATCGTCGGTGCATACAGTGCCAACACTGCCTCCACGGCAAACGCCGTCTCCAACTGCATCAACTACGGTGCCGTGAGCGCGATCGACAGAAACGCAACCGGCTCCAACCACCGCGTCGGTCTTGGCGGCATCGTCGGCAACGACAGCCCCGCCACAAGTGCAAGCTACGAAAACTGCTTCAACCTGGCATCCGAGTTCACCGCGTCGGTCGTTCATACGGAAATCGCCGACAACTTTATCGCCTGTGCGGCGGGCATCGTGGGCTACAACTACGTCAGAGGCGCCGAGTCGCCCGGAGCGAGATCCTTCCACAACTGCTACTCGGTTGCAGGCGTGATCGATACCGATTACTTCGGTACACCCAAGAACGATTTTGCATGGAACTGGAACGGGATGAACAGCACGCAGGGCGTGAATAAATCGCCCTATGCGGGCATCATCACCGGTGTCCACAACGACAATCAGGTGAAGATCGCCATCCAAAACGCAACCAACAATACCATCGAAACCGCATTTGCAACTTGCTACTACAGTGTCGACGCCTCCGAGATCGAGGCGAACGAGACCTATCAGGCAATCCTCGCCGCACTCGTTGGCTGATCAAAAATCAAACCTATTTTCGGGAGCTGTCTCAATTTGGGACAGCTCCTTTTTCTGTGAAACAATCACACTTTTTTCAAAAAGCACTTGACTTTCGCCTCACGTAAAAGTTATAATAGATATATCAGTATATACAAGCATTTCTATCAAACGAAAAAGGAGAAAAGCATGAAACACAGACGGATCTTATCTTTTGTATTGGTACTCGTCATGATCGTCGGCACCTTCACCGTGATTCCCGTAACCGCAAGTGCTGCGGAAGCTTGGGACGGCGAAACCATCGCACAGCCTGCCGGCAAGGGAACCAAAGAAGAACCCTTCCTGATCGCAAGTGCGGAAAACCTCGCGTGG
>JAFVOP010000106.1 GCA_017505745.1 Clostridia bacterium | reverse complement strand
GTGCAAAATGTGGCGGAGGGTGTGGGATTCGAACCCACGTGCCCAGAGGGCAAACGGTTTTCAAGACCGCCTCGTTATGACCACTTCGATAACCCTCCGTAGGTTATCTTTAGCGAAATGCTCCGGAATTTGGAGAGAATTTCGCGAGAGAACTATGAAATTTTTGTATTTTAGAAAATGCCGAAAACCCTTGATATTACAAGGATTTTGAGGGAACAAAAGGAACTTCTGCGCGCGGGTTTTCAAGACCGCCTCGTTATGACCACTTCGCAACATTCGCCGCAGGCGAAATACCTCTCCGTATAGATCAAGTGATATTTTACCATACACCAGCAAAAAAGTCAAGTGTTTTTCCAAAAAGATACTTTTTTTCAAAAAAAGAGCCGATCATTGTCTCCCAAATCCCGCGGTTTGGAAGCTTCTCGGCTCATTGGTTTGTCCTGTCACTCACGCCCGCGAATATTTGACGCGATAGTCCTTATAGAAACCTTCGAAATCGGAATCTGCAGAGATTCGACGGTGTTGCAGGAATTCATGCGCTCGCAGGTCCCCCGTGGAAAGCCCCAGACAAACGCTTGCCACGTTAGAGCAATGGTCCCCGATACGCTCCAGGTCTCCCAGCAGATCCGAAAACAAAAAGCTTGCATCAATATTGCACCGGTTATTCCGCAAGCGTTCGATTCCCGCCGCTCGGATCTCCCTTTCCAAGCCGTCGATCACATGCTCCAAGGGCTCCACTCGCCACGCCGCCTCGCGCTCTCCCTCACAAAATGCGCGCAACGAAAGCGTCAAAATCTCTTCCAATGCTGCTAAAATGACACCCAGATCCTTCGTTGCCTCTTCAGAAAGCCCGCTTCCCTTTGCCGCCAGCTCCCCTGCCGCCTCCGCCACGTTGAGCGCGTGATCCGAGATCCGCTCAAAATCCCCGATCCAGTGCAACAACGCTGTAATCTCCAAGCTGTCCTGCTCCGCCACCGTGCGGCTTCCAAGCGCGATCAGATAGCTTCCAATCTCGTCCTCCATGCGATCCACGCGCCGCTCCCCCTCCTCCAGCCGCTCCATACGCGAGGGAGAAAAGTCACGCAAAAGCCCAAATGCCTCCCGCACGTTTTCCACAGAAAGCCGGGCCATCTCCTCTGCCACCGCGCGACTTCTTGCCACCGCCAGGGCGGGAGCAGCCAGGAGCCGCTCATCCAAAACCGATTGCGCTTCCCGCTCTGCGCTCTCTCCCGCAACCGTACGCACGGCCAAACGCTCCAGCAAGGAAGAAAAAGGAAACAGTATCGCGGTGCAAAGCACATTGAAAAGTGTATGAACCAACGCGATTCCAAATGCGGAAATCGGTTGTTCCATAACCGAGACAAACAAGAAAGAGCGTACCAGCCAAAAGGCCGTTAAAAGAATGGCTGTTCCAATCAAATTAAAATACAAATGGAGGATTGCCGTGCGCTTGGCATTGCGGGTTGCTCCCACCGCCGAGAGCAACGTGGTAACACAGGTGCCGATATTTTGCCCCATCACGATCGGAACCGCCGCGCCCACGGTCAGTTGCCCCGCCCCCGACAGCGCCTGTAAAATGCCAACCGAGGCCGAGGAGCTTTGCAGGATCGCGGTGACAACCGCTCCCGCCAGCACGCCAAGCAAGGGATTTTGAAACCAAAGCAAAACTTCACCAAACGATGGGTTTGCCGCCAACGGCTTTGCCGCCGCGGACATTGCATCCATTCCAAAGATCAGCACCGAAAAGCCGAGCAGAATCGTCCCCGTGGTCCGTCGGCTCTCGCGCTTGGAAAAAAGGCAGAATGACACACCAACCACTGCCAGGATCGGCGCAAAGGTGGAGGGCTTGAAAAGCTGCAGCGCAACGCCCTCGCCCTCCAGTTGGGTCAGTCCCGTCAACCATGCGGTCACGGTGGTTCCAATATTGGCGCCCATAATGATCCCGATCACCTGGGAAAGAGTCATCAACCCCGAGTTGACAAATCCCACAGCCATTACCGTAACGGCAGAGCTGCTTTGAATAAGCGCCGTTACGGCCCCCCCAAGGAGCAGGGCGCGAAACCGATTGGAGGTCAAGCGCGCCAAAATTCCCTTGAGGCGGTTGCCCGCGCGTTTTTCCAAGCCCTCCCCCATAAGGTGCATTCCGTACAAAAACAGAGAAAGTCCGCCAAGCAGCGAAAGCATATTCGATACCACATCCATGAAAAAAGACCTCCGCACGATACCTTCTGCATTAGTTTGTACCGCGCGGAGAAATTCATACATCAGAAAAAACAAGTGAGGAAGCCTTCCTTTTGAAATGGCTTCCTCACAGAAACTCAAAGCATCTTTGCGATTTCGGCGTACAGATTTTGCGCGTACAGACCAAAACCGAGATCGTTGGGATGGAGGCGCAGATCGGCGTAAAACTCACTCCGTCCCGGAACGAAAGTCCAACCGTTAATCACAGTGATGTTGGGCAGATCGGCGCAAGCCTCGCGAATCAAGGCATCCACCTCGGTGACAGGCGCGCCAAACTGCGTGGTAGTACGCATGCCATCCCCGCGCCAGATCGGTGTGATCGCAAAAATGCGCGCGTTGGGATAAAGCTCCGATAAACGTGCGTAAAAGGCGCGGCAACGCGCTTTGGTATCCTCATACGTCTTATGTGACCAGTCGTTGCTGCCGTAGGCAACCGTTACAAAATCGGGCTCCAGTGCATCCGGTTCCTCCAGCAATGCGGGGAAAAACATCTCGCCGCCGATTCCCTTATTGATCGCATCGGCATCCATCAGACGCGCCAGCAAGGAGGCATAGGAAAGCGACGGATATACGGCGTCATATCCCTGAGTGATCGAATCGCCAAAGGTGAGCATCGTATGCTTGCGGGAAATCCCCTCCAGCAGCGTGGCATCCTTCAGTTCTACGTTGGAAAGCACTGTGCGATAGGTCCAGGGGAAGTAGAGCTCCACCGTTTTCTTGCCTTCGGGAAGCTTGATACTTGCCTTGCCGCCCAGGACAGAGCTGCCCGAGGAACCGAAATGCTCGGTCATCTGCCCGTTCACATAAACGTCGAACCACGCGTACCGACGGCTGGAGCCGATCGAAAAATCATAATCAAAGGAAAATGCACTTGCATCGGTACGGAATGCCAGACGCACGCCTGCCGTTGCGGTTATTTTTTTGCAAAAGCCCTCATTTCCACCGTCCAGATACGCCTGCTCCTGCGCCTTGGTGAAACGGAAAAAATAAAAGCCGTCCTCCCGCTCCTCCACGCGGTCTACTCCGCGCACGATCGAACGGATCTGATCCAAATTCAATACCATGGTTGATAGTTCCTTTCTTTCCTGTGTTCTGTAGAGTTCCTTTATTTTATCACAAAAAGGGACAAATGGCAAGCCTTTTTCGCCCATTTGTCCCATTTTTTTATAAAGTTTTAAGAATAAGAATTATTATGATTCAAAAACTGTTTCAATCACCTTCTGCGAAACCGCGGGGGAATAGCGCCATCGGTCCATATGCGGCGTGGTCTTGGGGTCCACAAAGAAGGAGAGGCGACTCGCGATCGGCTCCGCACAGCCGGCACTGATCAGCACCAGCTTGATCTTCATCCGCTCGGGCACGATACTTTTGATGTAGACGGCAGCCCCCCGTCCGATGTGCGCCCGCAGCTCTGCGGCATGTTCCTCATGCAGCTCGGCCAGCCCCGCTAGATTGGGTGTAAGCTCCACAAAAACACCGTAGCTTTCCACACTGCGGATGATTCCCGTTACCGTCTGCCCTGCTTCAAAGCCCAGCGCATTCTCCTCCCAGGTTCCAAGCAGCTCGCGTAAGGAGACATATATTCGTCCGCTCTCTCGATCCACACTCTTTACCACCACCGGCAGCTCCATCCCACACCGCAAGCGGTCTTTTGGATGCGAGATGCGAGAAACCGAGATGCAATCCACCGACAGAAGGGAGGAAATCCCGCACCCAATATCCAAAAAGGCTCCGAATGGCTCCAGATGCGTTACTCGCGAGGCAATGATATCTCCCGGGCAAAGCGTAGCCAAATAGTAACGGAAGCAATCGGCCTGCACGGCCCGCCGCGAAAGGCGCGCGATCAGAGTGCCGTTGCGACTTTCCAGGGCAAGGATGCGACACGCCACAGGTTTTCCTACGCGCGTGATCAGGGCAATGTCCTTCCGCTCCTCCCCCTCGCGACAAAATACCGCCTCCTCCGGCTCCAGGATCCCCTCCGCGCAATGCAGATCCACGTGCAGGCGCATGCGACTGTCGCAAAGGGTCACCATCCCCTCTACGATGGCCCCTTGATGCATGGCGCGCTCCAGCCCTTGGGGAGTGGCGAGATACTCTTTATTTTCTGCCGTGGGAAAATAGGATCCCTCGGGCAAATAGCGTTCGGTCATTTTCATACCTCCTGTGTTCGGCCGTTCCGTTTTTGTATATCCTATGAGCCCAAGCCCGAGAATAGAACCGTTTGCACATACGGAGGTAAAAAAAGGGAGCCTGTTGCAGCAAGCTCCCATGAGGTGTGAAGGATCACACGTCGTATTCCTTATTGTATTTGGCCAGGATCCCCTCGTGATAGAGATGGGAATCGTTGGAAAGCTGAAGCATTTTGGGATAGACCACGCCGGGCGTATCCTTGAATTCCAGCACCGTGACCCCCGAAAAGGTGGCATCAAAATGTACCGCATACTGCGGATAAGGGATGTCGAGAAGACTGCTGATAAAGGTCCTTCCAAAGCCGGCATGAGCAAAAAATGCGACACGCTCCGGCGACTCTCCCACCTTGAAGAACCGGTTGTTTTCGCGATCGTGGCGATATCCGAGCGTCAGCATAAACGCATCGGTCTCCCGGTCCACACGTTTTACCCCCTCGCCCATTCTCGTATCGGCAAAATGGGGGTGCGTGTACCAGAGCTTGCCCAGCGCCAGCACCTCGGGATCCAAAAATTTTTCGATGCAATCGTAAAGCTTGTAGCTCCACACGGTACATCCTTGGGCGTTTTTCCATCCAAACTCTCTCATGGTAAGGTCCTCGTGCGCCCAATCAAGAACGATCGGCTCCAACCCCAGGCGTTCGCAGGTAGGCTGCGCAGTTTGCAATGCGCGTGTAGAGGAGGAAGCATATACGCGTTCCAATCCGTAAACGGCCAAACGGTTAGCAAGCGCCTTTGCCTGCTCCCAACCGTTGGGGGTCAGCGCATCGGGAGTGTAGGTAGGTTCTCCATGACGAATATAATAGAACAGCATAATGCACGACTCCTTTCCATTTTCTCCATCAGTATACCATTTTCGACCTTGTTTTGCAAGACTGTTGTGTAAAAAAATCAATGATCTTTCCTGAAACGGGAAAAATCATTGATTGTTGCATTAGTATTTCGCCACGATCTCTGCCATAGCGGTCAGCTTCTTCTCTATATCTGCCACCAATTTGAACTGCGTGCGGCAGCGGTCGAGATTGTGATGCTCACGGTGGATACGGAAATAGGTATCCCCGTTGAGATAATCGGTCAAAAAACGCATGCCGCATTCCAGGGTCATCAGCTGCGCCGAAAAAGGAAGCAGCTCGCGCTCACGCGAGGTCATATCGCTTCCCATCTCCGCAAGAAATGCCTCGGTAAAGGCCTCAAAGTAGGTCAGATCGAATTCGATCTTGGAAAGATCGATCTCATCCTCGGCTCCCGTGGAAGCGCCAAAGCGGAGCGCGTCCCCAAAATCGTAAAGGAGGGATCCCGGCATCACCGTATCCAGATCGATCACGCAAACGCCCTCGTGGGTCTCCTCGTCGAGCATGACGTTGTTGAGCTTGGTATCGTTGTGGGTCACGCGAAGCGGAACCGAGCCGTCGGCGATCGCGTCGGTGATCACGCCCACGCGGTCGGCGTAAGACAGTGCAAACGCGATCTCCTCCTGCACCGATGCGGCCCTTCCCTTCTCATCACGCGCCAGCGCCTCGCGGAATTGCCGCAGGCGATCGGAGGTATCGTGAAACCTTGGGATCACCTCGTGCAGCGTTTCGGCCGGAAAATCCGAAAGCAGACGCTGGAATTTTCCAAAGGCGTGCGCCGACGCCGCAAACATGGCGGCACTCTCCGCGCGGTCAAAGGACCGCGTGCCTTCAATAAAATGATACAAACGGTAGGCGCTGCCGTCGGGAGCTCGGTAATAGGACTTGCCTTCCACCGTTGGCACTAACGTCAACACCTCCCGTGATGGGTCGCCGCCCGCCTCGGTCACCTTTTTGCGCAAAAATGCGGTCACCGCCTCAATGTTCTCCATCACGGCATCGGGATCGGTAAAAATATCGGTATTGATACGCTGCAGGATCGTGCGGGGACGGGTCTCAACCAAATAGGTGGCGTTGATATGCCCGTTTCCGTAGGGCACGGTTTCCATCTCGATATCAAAATGCCGTAAAATTTCTCGCAAGCCGATTTCCATAGCGAAAACGTCTTCCTTTCAAAATTAATTTTTTTTTAAAAAGGGCTTGTTTTTTGTTTTTTTTTATGCTATTATAATTATATCGTATCCAAAACCAAACAAAAATAGAAGAACGGATAAAAAATCTTTGAATATGGATATTTATTTAAAAAACCGAAATCCGGGGCGAAACGTTGCAATAGCCCGTTGTCCCGATATTCTGGCCTTTTACACCTCGCTCAACCGATTTTTTCCGCTCAACCTTGATTTTGCGGGAGAACGGCACCCGTTTTACGAATTGGTATACATCGTCAAGGGGTGCGTCAGCGTTACGGCGGGTAACGAGGCCTATCAATTGCAAAGCGGACAGCTCATCCTGCATCCGCCCGAGGAGTTTCACCGCATCTGGTCGGAAGGAAACAGCGAGCCGCACGTGCTCAATCTTTCCTTTTACGCCGCCTCCATGCCCTTTTGCCAAGGAAGGGTTCTGGAATTGCAGCAGGAGGAAGAGGAGCAATTGCTTTCCATTTGCGCCGAGGTGCGCCGCGGACTCAAAAACGCCGATCGGCAATTGCTCAACGAACAGCGACTCCTCCTGGAGCTTTTGTTGCTTCGTGTGATGGGACGCGGCGGCAATGACGTGGCCCCCTCGGATTCCGCATCGGCGCTGCGCTACGCCGAGATCGTAAATCTGATGCGCGAGCACCTGTGTGAGCCCCTGACCGCGCAGGACATTGCAAACCTTGCCAATATGAGCCTTTCCAGCCTTAAAAAAACCTTTACGCATTACGCCGGTATGGGCGTGGTGTCCTTCTTTACCGAAATGAAGATGCGCCACGCCGTCATTCTGTTACAAAGCGGCAAGCGCGTGGGGGAAACGGCGTTGGAGCTGGGCTATTTGGATCAGAACTACTTCAGCACCGTATTTCACCGCGTAATGGGAACCTCCCCCGGCACCTTTCGGGCTACCGCGGAGGAACGGGGACCGGTCCGCAAACAAAATCAAACTGCAACCTCAGAAAGGGAGAAACGCATTATGAAAATGATTCAGGTGGATTCTTACGAAAAGCTCAGCCGTCAGGCGGCAAACATTATCTCCGCGCAAGTAATTATGAAGCCCGACAGCGTGTTGGGTCTGGCTACCGGCTCTTCCCCGCTCGGCATCTACCGCCAGCTGGTGGAATGGTACAAAAAAGGAGACATTGATTTCAGCGAAACGGTTTCGGTCAATCTGGACGAATACCTGGGGCTGGGCGAAAATGACGTACAAAGCTACCGCTATTTCATGCAGAAAAACCTGTTTGATCACATCAACATCCGCCGCGAAAATACCTTTGTTCCAAACGGGTGCGCGGAGGATCCCGACAAGGAATGCGCCGCATACGATGCTTGCATCGAGCGTCTGGGCGGCATTGACCTGCAGCTGTTGGGAATCGGATTGGACGGCCACATTGGTTTTAACGAGCCGGGGAGTTCATTTGTGAAAAACACGCACGTAGTGGATCTGCATGAATCCACCATCGAGGCAAACGCCCGCTTCTTTGATTCCCCCGACGACGTGCCGCGCCGGGCGCTCACCATGGGCATGGTCTCCATCATGCAAGCGAAAAGAATCGTTCTGATTGCCAACGGAAAAAAGAAAAAGGCAATTTTAGACAAGGCCTTTTTCGGACCGATCACGCCCGCGATCCCCGCCTCGATTCTTCAACTTCACCCCAACATTACCGTGATCTACTGCAATCAGTAAGCACCGCGCGGCCCGGTGGCCGCAGGATAGGCGCGCCGACCTCAAGCCCGGACGGCGCGCCTCTTTTTTTGGAAGGACTCGGGTTTGTTGATACTGGGTTCATATTTTTGGTATATCATGAAGAATGACAAAGCACAAGGAACAAAAAGGAGGAACCGCTATGTTTCAAATTCTGGTTGTGGAGGACGATAAAAACGTACGCCGTTTGATGACAACGGTGCTCACACGCTACGGCTACGAGCCGATCCCGGCGTGCGACGGCGTGGAGGCGTTGGAGATCATGGACCGCAAGCATGTGGATCTGATCATTCTGGACGTGATGATGCCGCGCATGGACGGCTATGAGTTTACCCACACGCTCCGCTCGGCAGGCTCCACCATCCCGATCCTGATGGTGACCGCGCGGGAAACGCAGGCAGACAAAAAACGCGGATTCATCATCGGCGCGGATGACTATATGGTCAAGCCCGTGGACGAGGAGGAAATGATCCTTCGCATCGCGGCCCTGCTCCGCCGCTCGCAGATCGCGGGCGAACGCAAGCTCAACATCGGGCAGACCACCCTGTTTTACGATTCGCTTTCGGCCAAGACCCCCGACGGCATGATCGAGATGCCGCAAAAGGAGTTTATGCTTGCCTTCAAGCTACTCTCCTACCCCAACAAGATCTACACGCGCCGCCAATTGATGGACGAGATCTGGGACATGGACAGCGAAAGCGACGAGCGAACGGTGGACGTGCACATCAGCCGGGTGCGCGAGCGCTTTCGCAACAATCCCGATTTTGAGATCGTAACGGTGCGCGGTCTCGGATACAAGGCGGTTCTTCATAAATGAAAACAAAAAAAGAAACGTTGGAAACGATCAAACGAACGCAAACACTCCGTTGGCGTCTGACCCTGTTCGTCCTCTTAATCATTGTTGTGGCAAGCGGACTCACAGGGGCCATCACCCTTTTCTCGTATCTGCTGTTTCGAAAAAATCCCGTGGTGGCGGCCATCACGGTCAATCCCCTTTCGCTCACGGTGACCCTACTTTGCACCTGCGTGGTGATCGGGGTGCTCCTCACCGGATTTTTGGGACAGTACTATCTGCGCCCGCTCAAAAACCTCATCGCCGCCACCAAGGAGGTGCGAAGGGGAAATTTCAAAGCACAGGTGGATACCAAAGGCCCCACAACCTCCGAAATGGGACAGCTGATCAACAGCTTTAACGACATGGTACGCGAGCTGGACGGCATCGAGCTCTTCCGCAACGATTTTATCAATAATTTCTCTCACGAATTCAAAACGCCGATCATTTCGATCCGCGGCTTTGCCAAGGAATTGCAGTACGGGGATCCCGATCCCGCGCAACGCCAGGAATACGCCAAGATCATTGCCGAGGAGGCCGATCGGCTGGCCAAGCTTTCCACCAACGTCCTCGAATTATCCAAGCTGGAAAACCAGCAGATCATTACCAACCGCACAAAATTTTATCTGGACGAGCAGCTCCGCCAATGCATTCTGCTCCACGAAAGCGAATGGTCCCGCAAAAATATTGAGATCATCCCCGAGCTGGCCGAGGTGCGGATCGAATCCAACGAAGAGATCCTCTCGCACGTGTGGATGAATCTGATCCATAACGCGATCAAATTCACCGCTGCAAACGGAACGGTAACGGTGACCTTGAACGCGGACGAAACGCGCGTGACCGTTCGGATCTCCGACACGGGGATCGGCATGAGCGAGGAGGTGCGCGCGCACGTCTTTGAGAAATTTTATCAGGGGGACGCCTCACACCACCGCTCGGGCTACGGCATTGGACTGACGATGGCGCACCGCGCGGCAACTCTGTGCGGCGGCACGATCACCGTGGAAAGCACCCCGGGCGTGGGCAGCACCTTTACCGTGGTTCTGCCGCGATGATCGGTTCAAACCGTCAAAAAAACGAACCGTTGAGCAACGGCGCGCAAAATCAGCGCTCCAATGAAATGAGCCACCGCGTGTTGCGGTGGCTTTTTGATATGTAGAAAACAAAGAAAAAGCCCGTGGCGGGGCGAGAAATCACAACATGATCTCAGCAAATTCTTTAGGATAATGAATCTTATACCACATCAGAGTTGCCGCCAATTTCACATAGGTAACGCCGTGTGCTTTCGGAAATAAATATTGAATCTTTCCGATTGAATCGATAAACCAATCCTCTATCTCAATATCTTTGAGTTGCTTTTTCATTTCATCCGAAACACCGCCTCTGAAATAAACACCTCGACGTGTATCCTCCATGATCTTGTAGGCGTATCCGGTATTTGCTATGCCTTTTCGCAGCATATGCTTCTCAATGTGATTGAACACATCATCTCGGTAAGCAATTACATTCCTTACGGGAATCCCTTGGTTTACCAATTCCTTTGCGTTGCCAATCCACACTCCCGTACCGTGAGACAATCCAGATATCTGAATCAAATCGTAAAAGGACCCCGGCGATACCTCTTCTGCCATATCTTTATAGAAATCCGTGCGAAATTCCGGAATGCCATCAGTATTACCGAGTCTGAATTCGTTCAACACCTCGTTCTGCGAAAAGTTTACTCGCTCAAACGCTGTCCCCGTTGCTCGCTCCAAGGCTTGATACTGCTCAAATTCCGTGTCTGCTAAAAACGTAAAGGAACAGGCAGATTTGTCAGATGTGACAGTATAAGTTATGATGCGGTTTTCTTCCCGTTCTGTAGCTGTCAGTTCGCAGTCCTTGAAGTATTCTTTTATGACAGAGTTTGCTATACGCCAAAAATTTGGAGCCATTGATACATCAAAGCTCGTGTTTCGGTGTACCACGTGTCGATAGGGTTCGAACGGAATGTTGTGTCCATCCGTTTGCATTTCTTTTCCGCACGAGCAGATCTTCCCCAGAAGATCCCAACCGTCATCCACGCTGTCGTCAAAAATAACCGTACCACATTCCGAACAGTAATAATGCGGTTTCAAGGGGTTGATCTCTGTTGCGCCCAAGAGATAAGCCACAAAGGATGCACCCGTTCCGCCTCTTACCCGAATATGTTCACCTTGATTTTTTGCTTCGGTTGCGAGTACAGACAACAGATTGAAATATACGATCATATCCGTGTTCTGCATTTCCGCATGCTCTGTCAGCAAACGGTTCATGATTTCGAGGGGCGCTGGGTTGCCATAGCGTTCACGCATGGCATCAAAGGATTTGTTCCATAGCTGTTTTTTCATTGCAAATACTCCTTTAGTATCCTTCTTTTCAGAGGAATGATATTTGCAAGTCAGAAGCTCATCAACGCTGACTCCAAGTACATCGCTGAGTTTATATAAAATATTACTCTGCGGTTTGGAAGAGCCGTTCTCCCATTTTGAAACCGCCTTATCGGAAACGCCGACGAGCGCGCCGAGCTGATACTGCGTAAGGCCTCTACGCGCTCTTAGCTCATGCAGAAAATTACCAAAACTATAGTCTCTCATAATATCCTCCGTCTGCTTGCTGATTATATTATAGCATGAAAAATGCAGTTCTTCAAGGCGGAAGATATCTACCGCAGGTAGAAATCCCAGACACTTGCGTCCGGGGCAAGCATGGCGTGCAAAAAATGCAGCTGTAACCTGTCACGCTGTCACACCATTCAAAATCTGCATCGGAGGAAACAAAGAAAAGCCCCGCACGATGAAGTGAACCCCAAAGTTTAGACAAAAATTAAATATTAAATTTGTTGCGAATGAGCTCGGAATTGAACTGGGCTCATTCCTTTTAATTTGAGAGAGATTCTCTCATTGTTGTAGTAATGTATGTATTCCTCCAATTTCTC
>JAFVOP010000105.1 GCA_017505745.1 Clostridia bacterium | reverse complement strand
TTCATTTCGTTCGCTCTGATCGTCGACATGCTGATCCCCATCTCGGGCAGCTTATTCCACTCGTCGGCGGCGTCCGTCACCGCTTGCTCAATGCGCTTGAACAGATCCTCGGGATTCGCTTCGGAAGCGCCGCAACGCTCGCAGACGCCGTTCCCGTCATAGGCATGACCGAGCGCTTTGGAGACAATCTTCTGCTCGACCGTCTTTCCGCAATCCACACAGGTCACCCTTCTGTATCCGTTCTTGGTACAGGTCGCCTCGCTGACGGACTCCTCGGTCTTTTCATGCGCGCAGACCTCGGGCTCTGTGACGTCGCCCCCCGTTATGTACATGATTTGGCGCATCATCTCTGCGAACATTTTTTTATATTCCTCAAGGATCTCGATGCTTTCGGCATACTTCATATCTTCAACGATCGACCGATATTCACTCTCAAAGGTCATGAGAATTCTCATATCCACGCCTTTATTGCGCAGTTGTCTCCACTCCCTGTCGGCGTTGGAAACGGCTTCATCAATAAGCAGATAAAGATCCTCCTCCGTTTCCTCGTCAACCGCTCCGCAACGTTCGCAGACACCGTTTGAGCTGAATGCATGACCGCGTGCGGGAGTAGCCGCCTCTTTTTTCAAAACCTTGGAGCAGTCGCTGCAAACGGTTTTCACATAGCCATCCTCGGTACAGGTTTCCTCAACATTGATTTTTTCTGTCCTTTCGTGGGCACAGACATTCACAGTCAGCTCCCCCGACTCGTTCAGGACAAATACATACTCACCGACGTTGGTATATACGTAAAATTTACCGTCCTCGGCCCGATACCAATCGCCCTTGCCCTCAAGGGAATCCAGCTTGCCGTCCGCATCTACATCGAATCCATATTCACTGAAGAGCAGCGTGCCGTCGGAATACAGCGTGAGCGTGAGCGTTTCAGACTTATAGGTATAGCATACCATGATTTCCTCAGGCTCCGCCTTGCCGCCGCATACCGTGCAGGTCCCCTTGAAAAAGCTATGGCCGCGTGCATCCACGTAATCGGTATGGAAGGTGTCACCGCAGGTAGAACAGCTTTTTTCCAAATACCCGCTCGTTTCACAGGTGGGCTCCACCACGTTTGTTACGTACCGATGCTCCAACTGCGGCAGCGTAACGGTGTATTGATCCTCACAGCGATCGCAAACATGCGTGGTATATCCGCTTTGCAGGCAGGTTGCGTCCTTCTGCTCCTTGATCGCGTAGCGATGTCCCATGGCGCTTACAACCGCTTCATAACGGAGCTCGCAAACAGAGCACTTATATTCCGTTACACCGTTTGCGGTGCAGCTGTTTTCGGTAAGAACGGCGGTGTGCCATTCATGGCCGAGCGGCGCGGTTTCCGTCCCCTCCATTTGCTTGCCGCAACGGATACAAACCGAATATCCGCCCTCGGTGCAGGTGGGCAAAACGGTGTGCACGTTCGTTCGATCATGCTCATTCAGGTATTCACAAAGCTTCTCGGGTGCAACGGTCGTTGCCGCATAGTAGGAAAAATGTGTGGTTGTAAACGTAACGTATCCATCCGCGTACGAAGCGGGAATGCCGGTGAGCGTTCCGTTGGAGATATACCAAACGATGATATGATCCGGATCCTCTCCATTCAATTCATAAGGGATCCGCACGGTTGCCGTACCGCCAAGATTGCTTACGTTTTCGGTTGTAGTAACGGTGAAATTATAAATCACCTGATTGCCGAGCAAAGCCTTTTGCTCGGGCGTAAGTTTTTCCCCGCTGATAGCGGTCTCTCTCTCGGTGCCCTCCAGAACTCCTGCAGAAATTGCAACGTTGCTTCCGCTTGCGCCGAGCGCATCCTTAATGCCTTGGTCAAATCCGATCACGGCATTGTTCAACTCTATTTCGTCCAAAGCGCCAACGTTGCTACTCGGCACGTTTGCAGAGGTTCCGCTTGACGAAACGGTATTTTTTGCGGCGGAGCATCCCGGCTCCGCGCACCGGTAAGCGGTCATACCGTTGATGCTTTGCACGCTATCCTTAACCCAAGCGTGCGCGGCGGGATCGCTATAGGACGTCTCGCTCTTTGCCGTGTTGTGATATTGGCAGGCTTCGTTTTTGCAGTATAGGAGCTTGATTCCGGCCTTTTGACAGGTTGCTTTGCATCCGGGCTTTACAACGTAGGTCCATGCGTGCTTTTCGACAGATTCGGTTTTCTGCTGCGGCTGATCACATACCGAGCAATTGCCTGTGTAGCAGACCGTGTACTGACAGGATTTCCCGTTGGAAGGTGCGGATGCAGTTTCGCGCCAATTTGCAACGGTGTGACCCGTTTCGGGCACATAATCGCCAACATAGGAATAGCCGCACGCACAGGTGTATGTGGTATAGCCCTGCTCCGAGCAGGTGGGGCTTGTAACCGCACTCTCAAAAACGTGCGCGGCATAACCCGTTGTCACGTCATGCTCACAGGAGGCTTCATACCAATGTCCGCCGTTATCGTAGGAGCACGCTTTTTCAAAGCTGTGACCGTTTGCAGGCAGATACTCATCCTTACGGACCTTTCCGCACGCGCAAGTGTACACGGTATAGCCCAGCTCGGTGCACGTGGGCTTGGCTACGTCGCCTTTTTTATAGTCATGCGGTGTATACTCCTTCTTCACATAAGGATGCCCACAGGTAGCGGCATAGTAATGTCCCCCGTCGTCATAGGACAGCACATCCTCAAACGTATGGTTATGACCAATCTGCTCCTCCGCCACCAGACCGCAAACGGTGCAATGCTTGTCGTATTCTTCGGTTGCGGCAACGCTGCTCCACGTATGCGCAGCAAGCTCTCCGTATTCTTGATTGCATACGGAGCAGTGAGCTTTGCGGTTACAGGTTGCAGTTCCGCCGGTGTGCCCCTTTGCGGCAATTGCAACGTCACCGCAAACCGCACAGGTGATAGCCGTTGTGCAATCACCGTCATCCGCATTCGGCGTATGTCCGAGAGCTTTGCCTTCGGTTTTGTTGCACAAACTACAGGTTTTCGGCAACGTACAGGTAGCCTGGCTCCATTGATGGCTACAGATCCCGTCACACCCCGCAAGAGCAAATACATTTACCAGAAGCAGAAGGGTAAAAATACTCATAAGAAATGTTTTTGAGCTTTTCATAATACACCTCATAACCGTTTTTTTACTTGTTGCACGTCCGTCCGTCAAATAACAGCCAATCTCCGACACGCGTACGCCGTCTTTTTGATCTGTCTTTATATCCTCATTATATCATGTGTTCCCGAAAAAATCAAGAAAAAATCTTCCGTTTGATACACATTTTTACCAAAACATCCCTACAGCAAAACCTCTTCTGCCGCCTTTCTGTGGCGAGAACAGGCTTTTTTGCGCATTATTTGCGTTTTGAGATCGTAAAACGGAAAAAATACATCTGTGTTCTCAGCTTAGTAGGTTTTGCAAGCATTTCGTACGAAAAAAACTCCGAGGACTTAACCCCTCGGAGAAAAAGCATTGGCGGTTATGTTTGGAATGACCTTTCTTTGAAATTGTGTATACTTTATTTAAAATTTTCTTTTTTGCTTTTTTATGATTTCAATTAATTTGCGAGGGAATCCTCAATCACATCGTTAAGATGAAGAAGAGAAAGCCCCAAGAGGTTGCATTGCTTTACCAATGCGCAAAGACGTGCCCGGTTGGTAGTAATATCGTGAATCGTTTGAATAACCTTGATTGAACCGTCTGCATTGCTTTTTGCATACACCGCAATGCCATAGGATCGGTATTGGAGTCCGTCCAAAATCCGATCCTCTTCTATCACCTCATAGCGCAGATCTGCTGTAGCAGCAGCACTTACTTCATATGTTGCCCACCTCTCATTTGCCCGGCAAGAATTCTTGGAGAGCGGTTGTTGTTTTTCGTTTTTCATAAATATGTCTCTCATCCAAACACAAGCACAGAAAATTTTGACGTTTGGAGTTGTGAGTGAAAAAAGATTGCATCCACGGGCTGCAACACGGAAACAGCACCCGAACGAATCTGTTTTTTGATGGAATTTAAAAATTCCCTTTTTAAGAAATCAAATAGACACATAAATCACCAATAGTTCATATACAAAGAAAAAATTGTGGGATATACTATATGTAACAAAAAACAGGAGAGTGTTACATATGCCGCGAAAAAAGGTTGACAGCAGCAAATTGAAATACGATGGAAAGGCGTTTGGAGCTCGCCTTCGTGAGTATCGGTTACAAAAGGGCTTCTCAATTCAAAAGCTGGCAAACGAGGTAGGTGTTCTTCGCAATTATATCTCGCAGTTGGAGCGCGGAGACCGAACTCCCAGCTTTGATATTTTGCTCTCGTTGATCTGTGTATTGGAGATTGATGCCAACGCATTGCTACGGGACTATTTTTGCGTACAGATGCAAACAGATGCCCGAGCGCAGCTGATTGCACAGATGTTGGCGCCCCTTTCTACAAACCAACAGGAGCATATTTTCAGCATGATTACAATGGAGGCAACGTTTCTAAACGACAGAAAAGAAGATGCTTGAGTTATTTCTATTATCCATTGACACTCCGGAGCAAAACAGTAAGGTAGAAGCCATTTATATTAACTACTATGATAAAATGGTACAGGTTGCATACAGAATTCTGAAAAACATGCCGGATTCGGAGGACGCCGCGATGAATGCCTTGATGAAAATATGCAAGGATCCGGAGCGCCATATCCACTATGAGGATGAAAACGATTTGAAAGCGATGCTCTACACCATTACCGAGCACAAAGCAATTGATTGCTTCCGCAAAAATCGCAGAAGCCGTAAAAAAACCGTGCCATTGGACGAAGACTTAGCAGGAGGAATTTTTGAGCTGGAGGATCCGGAACAGGATCTTGCGGAAATTGCAATCAGAGAAGAAAATAAAAACACATTGGTAAGCGCGATCGAAGAGTTGGACGTTATGTATCGCGCTCCTTTATTGTTAAAGTATAAATACGATTACAATACTGCCAAAATTGCAGATTATTTGGACATAACTGCTTCCACCGTGCATGTAAGACTTCACCGTGCCAAAAAACTCTTGAGAAAAAAACTGTTGGAACGGGGGTACATAAAATGAGAAAGCACAATAATTTTGAGTTGCTGCTCCATGCAGCAGCTGAGGAATACATGGAAAAACGAGCCGAGGAATTTTCGGAGCTGGATACCTCGGAGGTGGCCGATCAGATCCGTATGCGCGATCGCGCAAGAAAGCTGATGGTACGCTCTCAAAAACGCTATCGCACAAAGGTGCTGAAAATTGTGGCGGTTGCCTGCCTTGCGGCCCTCATCCTGGCAACCACGGCATGCCTCTCTATTTCGGAGATCCGTGAGAAATTTTACGAGGCGTTTGTGCAGTTGTTTGACGGATACATAGCCGTTAACTTTGAGGAAGGAAACCCGAATGCAAGACCGCCCGAGGAAACCGAATCGGAAACCGAAACGGAAACCGAAGCGCCACCGCTGACTCCGCCTACGCAAATTGAGCATAAGGCCTATGCCTCCTATTTGCCTGAGGCGTATACGTGCAAGGTGGAGGTGGATAATAGAATGTACTATAATTTGGCCTTTTATGATCTGAATAGCACCTGGAGGTTCACTTTAACACAAGAAACAATTTCTGATGATCCTCATTTTAACAACAAGGAAGAGCAGCAGAACGAAATAATCTTTATTCATGGAAATCAGGCGTTTTTGCTTGCTGATTCATCACAACCAGGGTTCTATACCTTGATCTGGAGAGATGCCTATTATCGATATTCGCTCTATGGTACCTTTTCTTCGGTAGAGGTTTTAAAAAAGGTTGCAGAAGGGGTTACATTGAATTGATTCGAAGGGCGGGAGGAAAAATCCTCCCGCTTGTGTTTTTAGTCGTACGTATCGTAATCGGTCATTTCAATCACTTCATCCACACCGTTTCCGGACACGGTAAATACGTAATCCACCTTGTAATCGGCACCATACACGGCATCAAACGAGCAACTGGTACCAATGGACATTCCGGTTTTACTTTCGTGCTTTTCGGTGACGTACACCCATTCCGAGCCCGATTTAACATAAACGTAGGTAGAAATATTAAAGGTTTTCGGACTATATCTTGCAACTACGTTGCTTTCCGCATAGCCAATGCCATCCTCAAAAAGCATCGCATAACTTATGCTATTCGTATTTGTCCACAACGGCATGACAGTGTTATCCTCGGGCAATGCAGCATAGGCGGGAACCACTGCTGTTGCCAACAGCATAACGACCAACAACATACACATACCTGTTTTTTTCATCTTTCTCCCTCCTTTCTTTTTAGCGTTCACTATATATAACGATCCTTCCCGTCCATTTCTTTCACGTTTTTGCAAAAAAATAAAAAAATTTTCAAAAAATCCTCTGATATGCCCCGCAAAGCATCTGCCCTTTGGGGTATGTCACAACGGCTTTTTTTCGTGATACAAAAAAATTGGAGGCTTGACAAAACCTCCGATTTGAAACGCAAATGATAGTCAAAGCAAAAAAGGCCCTGTCAAACAAAGCCTCGCCATAAAAATCGCCGCTTTTTCGATACCGCTCCGTATCCAAATTGCGGCGCTTATTAGATACGGGCAACAACGCTTGAATTTGCGGCGCATAACTGCTGCCCTCAAACACGCTCGCAGAACGCGGTCTCGCACACCGCTTCAAAGCAATCGTTTAAATAAGAAAAGGCAGAACAGACATAAGGTCTGTTCTGCCTTTTCTGGTCTAAGTGACAAGCTTACGAACTTAGTTTTGCGCCGATAGTTGTCGATAATCCACAGTTCGGCGGAGCGCAAAACAGGCAAATGCGTTCCGCATTTGCGAAGCTCGTCGTCGTGAAATTCAAATAAGAAAAAGCAGAACAGACACAAGGTCTATTCTGCTTTTTCTGGTCTGAGTGACAAGACTTGAACTTGCGGCCTCTACCACCCCAAGGTAGCGCGCTACCAGCTGCGCCACACCCAGATCATCGCTCTTTTGGCGACCTGTATATTGTATCATACTTTTCTTGGTTTGTCAAGCCTTTTTTAAAACTTTTTTTGCTTTTATTATTTTACTCGGTATTTGAAAAAAACGGTCAACAAATATTGAAAAAAAGAGAGAATCATGATATAATAGCTTCAGTTTGTATAGAAAGGAGGAAGTGCCGTGAAAAAGAAGATCACCATCGGAATTCTTGCGCACGTAGATGCAGGAAAAACCACGCTCAGCGAGGCGTTGCTCTATCGGTCGGGAAAAATTCGCAGTCTGGGTCGAGTAGACCATAAAAACACTTATCTGGATACCAACGTTATGGAGCGCGAGCGCGGAATTACCATTTATTCCAAGCAGGCAAGATTTTCGAGCGAGCATTGCGATTTTATTCTTCTCGACACCCCGGGGCACGTCGATTTTTCTGCCGAAACCGAGCGCACGCTTGCCCTTCTTGATTACGCGGTTCTTGTAGTCAGCGCATCGGACGGCGTACAAAACCACACCCGAACGCTTTGGCAGCTACTGGATTATTACGGCGTTCCCACCTTTCTTTTTGTAAACAAATGCGATCTTGCCATCAAGCAACAGGAAGTTATGGAAAAAGAGATTTCCAATGCCCTCTCTCCCTTCTGCGTTGGATTTCCGGAGGCACAGTCACGGGAAGAGCTGGAAGAAAAGCTGGCTTTTGTTCACGAGGATTTTATGGATGCCTTTTTGCAGGGAGACGGCATTGAGGACGGCGAGATCGCAATTCTTATCAGCCGGCGCAAGCTCTTTCCCTGTCTGTTTGGCTCCGCCCTGCGGATGCAAGGAATTGATTATTTGCTGGAGACCTTGGACCGATACACGCTCTCCCCTCTCTACGATACCGAGCACTTTGGAGCCAGGGTCTACAAAATAACACGCCTGGGGCCTACCCGTCTCACCTATATGAAGATCACGGGCGGAACGCTGACCGCACGGGATGAGATCGTTTATTGCTCGGAGGACGGCGTTCGCATCTCAGAAAAGGTAAGCCAGATACGGCTTTATTCGGGAGACAAATTTGAGCAAACCGACACCGCTTCCGCGGGCGAAATTTGCGCGGTGATCGGTCTTTCCGCCTCCTACGTGGGGCTTGGTCTGGGATTTGAGCAAAACACGCAAAAGCCCTTGCTGGAGCCGGTGCTTTCCTATGCCATTCAGCTTCCCTCCGCATGCGATCCGCGATTCTATTTTCCCAAGCTCAAGGAGCTGGAGGAGGAAGAGCCGTCCTTGCATTTAACCTGGAACGAGGAGTTTGCACAGATCGAAGCCCGTTTGATGGGTGAGGTACAGACCGATCTGCTTCGTCGTCTGATCCACGATCGCTTTTCGGTGGACTGTACCCTTGGCGCGGGCAAGATCCTCTATAAGGAAAAAGCAAAGCAAAAGGCCGTTGGCGTCGGTCATTTCGAACCCTTACGACATTATGCGGAGGTGCAGCTGTTGATTGAGCCCCAACCCAAAGGGACGGGACTGATATTTGACACCAACCTGCCCGAGCATTTGCTGGATCGGAACTGGCAACGGCTGATATTGAGTCATCTTTATGAAAAAGACCACCGCGGAATCAAAATCGGGGCTCTGCTGACCGACACGAAGATCACTCTTGTGGCCGGAAAGGCGCACCTCAAACACACCGAAGGAGGTGATTTCCGCGAAGCAACCTACCGCGCGGTGCGGCACGGCCTGATGAAGGCCGACTGTATTTTGCTGGAGCCCTACTACCGCTTCCGGTTGGAGCTCCCAAGCGCCTGTGTGGGCAGAGCCATGTCCGATTTGCAGGCGCGCTTTGCGGAGTTTGCGCTGGAAGGCTCGGATACGGAGCGCGCCACAATCTGCGGACGAGCGCCGGTGGCCACGCTTCACGATTACACGCGAGAGGTGATCTCCTATACCCGCGGAGAGGGACGGCTGTTTTGTACGTCGGACGGATATGAGCCCTGCCACAACCAAGAGGAAATTGTTGCAGAGGCAGGATACGATCCCGAGGGCGACCTTGACAATCCTCCCCATTCCGTATTTTGCGCACACGGTGCGGGCTTTACCGTACATTGGAGCGAGGTGGATCAATACAAGCACCTGGAAGCCGACGTAGCGCTTCCCTCCTCCGGTGAGACAATCCTGCCAAAAGCATCCACGCTGGCGCGCAAATATAAGGTCAGCGACGAAGAGCTGGAGGCCATTATGCTCCGCACCTTTGGCCCCATCCGACGTCGACAGTACGGCGAGCCAAAGGTCCTGTCCGCCGCCAAAAAAGAAAAACCGCGCAAGTCCGGAGTGCGGTGTTCCCATCGAAATCTGGTGATCGTGGACGGGTACAACCTCATTTATGCCGACGATCACCTGAAAGATACGGCACTGTTCAGTCTGGAAAAGGCTCGTGAGGAGCTGATGGATCTGCTCAGTAGCTACGTGACCTACACCAAAACCGAGCTGGTGCTGGTGTTTGACGCGTATCTTGTGAAAGAGGGCGAGGGGACGGACTATATGCACGACGGCTACCGGGTGGTATACACCAAGGCCAATCAGACCGCGGATGCTTATATTGAAAAGATGATGTATGAGTTGGGTCCCGATTACAGCATCCGAATGGTAACCGGCGATCGGCTTTTGCAATTCTCCGCCGTGCAGTCGGGCATCTCCCGCATGACCGCCAAGGAATTTTTGGAGGAGCTGACGCGCGTTGGGAATGAAATCACCGAATTTGTACGAAAGCTTTCGGAAAGCAAGCCTTAAGCAGATATTCCGTTGAAGCACGGCATCAAAAGAAATCTCTCCAAGATAACCAAAACGGACTTGTTCACCCCCGCCGGGCAGGGTTGAATAAGTCCGTTTTCGGTTTTGAATTGCAAAATTGCGCGCCCGGATTTCACCGCACGCGGGATCAGCTTTCGCTCGCCTTGAGAAAGCATTGACGGGTGGAGGCAAGCTCCTGCTCGGTGCCGAGATATTCGCCCGCAAGGAAAAAGTACTCCTTTTCTATCAACGCGTTTAAATCGGTTGGGTCGAGGGTGGTATCCCCATGCTTTTTTGCGGTGTTTGATATGAGGACTGCTGTGGATTCCTGATAATTGGAGTATTTGGGGTTGACGCATCGCTCGTACAAGCGCGCGCCTGCGGGATAGACCAGCACGTCGGGATCAACTAATGCATAGCCTGCGGTAGTTCCCGCGGTTTTGGCACCGTGGTGAGGCACCTGCAAAACATCGCTTTTCAGCTTGCTGACTCCGTCAACTGCAGGGTACGTTTCAGCCAACCATTCCCATGCGGCTTTGGAGGCGTCTCCCGTCATCAGCACTGTTTTGTTGCCGACCGTCAGCTTTAAAACCAATGAGGAATTGTTAAAGTCCTCATTGATCGCATTGGGTTTGTCTGCCGTCAGCGCTTCGGGAGTCATCAAAACCTCCACCTGCACGTCGGCAAGCCAAATGCATGTGCCCACATCAAGCGAAAAGATCTTGGCGGTTGGGTAGTTGGAGGAAAGCATTTTTTTAACCGTTTGTGACGCCGAGTTCCCCGCAACCGCGTTGTACAAAAAGCTATTGATCTGCACCTCATTCTGATATGTAGAGAAGAACACCTGTCCAAAGCCGTAGTGGTCACGGTGCGCGTGGGTGATGACCCATGCGGAGACCACGATCTGTTCGATGCCGTTTTCGTCGGCAACAGCACGCAATTGCTTATATAGGTGGTGCGCATCAATGGAGGAGGCGGCAATGCCTTGTCCACCGTCAAACACCAAAAACGTGCCGTCCGAGAGCAGATAGAACATACTCATTCCGTTGGGCAGATCGTAATTGGAATTGGAGTGCGTGGAAGTACTGACCGCCAACACGTAGCCTTGCGTTTGGATTTTCGGCGGTTGGTCGTTACCCTCGCCGTTACCGTCGGCTTTCTCCGTCTCGGACTCTTGCATATCCTCGCTCTCTATTTCGGTGTTGCTCTCTTGCTTGGATTCACCCTCTTGCTTGGATTCGTCATCCTGCGTGGACGTAGGCTGTGTGTAATCGGATTCCTTTAAGTCGCCCCCGGTGCCTCCGTTACAAGCAACCAATAGGACCAGTGTACCGACAACCAAAAACAGTGCTAAC
This sequence comes from Clostridia bacterium, assembly GCA_017505745.1. Taxonomy (GTDB): domain Bacteria; phylum Bacillota; class Clostridia; order Oscillospirales; family CAG-272; genus UMGS1865. Next base: position 28,959 of record JAFVOP010000105.1, on the reverse strand, counting down.
AATTTTTTCATAACATTCTTCCATCCTTAATCAAATTTGCGGTTCTCTCCGTATGGGAGAGGATATATTTCGGAACGCTCGCAAAGTCATTCCTCTTGCAAAAACAAATTGGATTCCACGTCTTGGATCTGCTCAATGGGAACAACCGTCTTATCGGCAAACACGATGCGGCGCGCATAGCCATCGATCTCCCGTACGGGGCCGCACACGCGCACGTACATGCCTCCCTCTTTTTTCGGATCCGGCAGAAAATACGTCAGAGCAACCTGCGGCATTTCGTCAATGTGATCAACGATCATTTGCAGCTTCATATCGATCACGGCCTTTCGCTCTTCGGTGAGGTCTGTTTTCACGTCCGTGAGCCTTGCGGTCTCTGTCACTGCCGCCTCGTATCCCGTCAACGCCGCAAAGGGCGAAAATTGCGCGCCGCGCTCAACGTTGGACATTGGCCTGCGGTTGGGAGAGGTGTGATGCGGAAGATCGATGATATCGTCGTAGTTATGAAGATCAAACTCTCGGTTCATGCCTTATGACCTCCAATCTGTCGGTTGCGGTCCTTTCCGGTGGCTCCCTCTTCAAAGTTCATCCCCTTGAGGATCGCGTTTTTTCCGTACTTTTTCTTGATGTCGATGATGGTTTTTTGGATCTTTTTCTCACGCTCCAGGCTCTTCTGCTCTTCCAGCTGCTCCTGGCGGCGTTTGTCGTAGTCCACCGTATCAAACATGCTGAGCTGCTCCACTTCCTCCGGCTTTTCCTCCACGGCATCCTCACTGATCACCCGATTGGCAACCACGTACATGCGGCGAACGAGCAGATCGGGGTCCACGATGCGATCGTAAAGCTCAGACACCGCTTGAAGGATCTTTTTGGTGGAGGAGGTATAGGCGCCCAGATTGACCGTGCCGTGCGCGTGCTTAGGTACCTTGCGGCCGTAATGATCCACGGTGACTTCCCCCTTGTATCGGCTGCTGATCTTGGGATCGGTCAAATTTTCAATGTCGTAGCCAACGGTGAGCACGATCTGATCGGTCACCAGCTTTTTATCTACCAGATCCAACACCAAAAAGTCGGTCATTTCGCGAACGATCAGCTTGGCCTTATCAAATTCATACGGGTATTGCAACACCTGCCCGGAGCTGATGCTGTTGGACTGCGGTTGATAGGCCTTGATATCTGCGATCGTGCAGGGCTCCCAGCCCCAGGCGTGATCGATGAGAAGCTCGGCATTGACGCCAAAGAGCTTATAAAGCAGCGCCTCACTGTAATAGTTGTTCACGTCTCCGGTGGAGCATTTGGCAATGTCGCCCATCGTATAGATCCCCACCTTTTCCAGACTCTTGGCGTATCCTCTTCCCACCCGCCAAAAATCGGTGATCGGTTGGTGGCTCCAAAGCTGACGGCGATAGGACATCTCATCCAATTCGGCAATGCGCACGCCATCCTCATCAGCCTCCACGTGCTTGGCCACGATATCCATGGCCACCTTGCAAAGATACAGATTGGTCCCGATTCCCGCCGTGGCGGTGATCCCCGTGGTGTTCAGCACGTCCTTGATCAGCATGCGCGCAAACTCACGCCCCGTCATTTTTGCCGTTTTGAGATAGGCGGTGGCATCGATAAAGACCTCGTCGATGGAATAGACGTGAATATCCTCGGGCGCCACGTGCTTCAAATAGACCTGATAGATGCGGGTGCTGTATTCCATATAGTACGCCATGCGGGGCGGCGCAACGATAAAATCGATTTCGAGCGACGGATCGCGATCCAATTCGGTTGCGTTGCAGGATTTTCCAACCAATTTTCGGTTGGGCGCCAGGCGACGGCGCGCGGCGTTCGCCTCCCGCACCTTTTGCACGGCCTCGAACAGCCTGGCTCTTCCGGAGATCCCGTATTGCTTCAAAGAGGGGGACACCGCAAGACAGATCGTTTTTTGCGTACGCGTACGGTCGGCAACTACCAAATTGGTGGTCATGGGATCGAGTCCCCGTTCGTTGCATTCCACGGAGGCGTAGAACGACTTCAAATCAATGGCAATATATGTCTTGTTTGCATGCATTCACGGCACCTCCCTTCGAAAGCAACCACACAGGAGCGGTTTTTCGTTTCCCCTTCTCCTTCTGTTTCATTCTGATCGGCTTTTATTGTAGCATATTTTTGCAGCATTGTCAACCGAATCGCACAGAGAATCCCCTCCTCGGATTGCTCCGAGGAGGGGAAAAAATCAATCGTTTTTTTCTTGTGCCGTCCAATTGAAGTGTTTTTTAAAGTCCTTAAAGCATGTCTCGCATATCCATATTTTCTGATCGGGTTCAAAATATGCGCTTAGTGGATGTTCCGGATCTTCATCAAAAATCTCAAAGCAAAAATCACATTGATCAAAATCTAATACACACAGTTGTCTGTCAAATTTTCTGTGTTGCAATACTTTGTCACACAAATATCCCTCATGTCCCATAAGTCGCCAATCATCGCGCCATGTTCCTTTATGTGCTGAAATATCCGGCAACCACGATTTTGCTTTGTCCATACATTCACCTCCCAAATCCGGTTATTTTAGTTGAACGCTACCATCAGGAAAAATTCTCCATCCTTTATGTCCTCTGTGTTTATTTCCATTCTTGTTTTTTACAATCTTTTACATTTTTTCGTATTTCTCGTGTCCTGTTACTTCATTATACCAACAAAAAAGTATCTTGTCAACACGTTTTTATAAAGGTTGACCCAAAGTGCAGAATTCCCCCGCCTCGGATTGCTCCGAGGCGGGGGAATATCGAGTGGGAACTGCCAGAGGAGCACGGCAAGCATTCCCCTGTTTGTTCCGAAAAGCTCTTTTTTTACAGTTAATGAAAAGCGCCTCTCGCCGTGATTAAAAATCTGTCAACCACCCGATCGCCGTCTACCAGATAGATGCGATCGTGAAGATTGACCGTGGAACAGCAATGCGCAGGAATGAGCAATACCTTTTCTCCAACATGAAATTTCTTGGAGGGGCTGTGCAATTGGAAATGCTCCTCGCTGGCAACGATCTTCGATACGGAAAATCCGTATGGAACCGGCATCCCCTGGTCTACGCCACAGGATTTGACGCCGGCGTCCACAACCACCACCGTATCGTTGACACTCACCACCGTGCAAAGAAGGAACAGTGAGGATTGGAAAGGCAGCCCGAGCGCACGGTAAGTGGCATCCATAAACAGATAGCTCCCTGCTTGAAGCTCGGTATAAAGCGATTCCTTGGCTTTGATAACGGAGGTTCCCGTGCTTCCTCCCGAGAGAACGCGGGGAAAGATGTGATTCTCCTGTAAATACCGAAGCAGCTCCTGAATTTTTTCCTTGTTTTTGTTTGTTTCCTGCTCGCGTTCCTCCACGGAAACCGTGTGAGAAATATGCCCTGCATACGCCTGAATTCCGTCAAAAACCAGATGCGGACACCGCTCGATCTGCTGCGCAAGAGAAAGGACGGCCTCTTTGCCCGACACCCCGCATCGCTCCATACCGATCTCATATTCTACCAGACAGTAAATCGTAGATCCTGCCGATGCGGCCGCCTTCTCAAGCTCCGCAACATTTTCCCCGTTGTCTACGCAAACGGTCAAACGGCAGGCATTGGCCAAATGTGCCAGCCGCGAGATCTTGCTTGCATCGGTGATCTGATTGGCGATGAGAATATCCTCAATCCCGCTGTCGGCAAGATCCAGCGCCTCCTCCAGCTTGGCGCAAGTGATTCCCACTGCTCCGCTTTGAATCTGTTGATGCGCAATCGCCGCGCACTTATGCGACTTGTAGTGAGGGCGCAGTTTTAGCGAACCGCCTGCCAGAAGAGCCGACATTTGTTCGGCATTGCTTTCAAAGATCGATTTTTGCACGATCAGCGCAGGGGTAACGATGTTTTCTATTTTCATACCGATTCTCCTAAATGATAAAACGTTTTTTTACTGTGCGCATCCCTTGGTCGGCAGGAAGCGTTTCGCCCCGACCGCAGACCAATGCCAAACACCTTTTCCAAAACCAGCAGGCCCAACATCAGCAGGCCGAAATGTCCTTCTTTATCGCGTTTGAAATGCCTTGCAGTACGTATTTGACCTCTTTAAAGTTTTCGTTATACTTCGTCACGTCGGTGAGTATAATGGCATACAGACCGCTCTTATAGTCCACGTAAAGCAATTGTCCCGTATGTCCTCCGTGCCCGATGCTCCCTTCGGGGAACAGATTGCCGGTACGGATATATTTGGAATCCACATACACGAATCCCAAGCCACGGGACTCCGTCATCTCGGGCGTGTAGTTTTGAGCTGCCATCAAAAAGGTTTCTTTGGAGTACAGGCCTTCTCCGCAGCGCAGGAGTGTATGCGCAAAAACGTCCAGGTCCGCAACACACGAAAACAGCCCCGCATTCCCCGCAATTCCGCCCAGGAATTTACAGTTATAATCGTTTACGATTCCGCGCTCTTCCTCGGTATTGTTTGCGTTCACAATCGTGTAGCGTTTTACATCCGGGCAATACATCGTTCTGGTGATTCCAAGGGGAGCAGCCACATATTTTTGGAACAAGACATCCAACCGGTCTCCAAATACCTTTTCAAGAATCTTTCCCAGCAGGATAAACCCGGGGCAGCTGTATTTCACTCTTGAGCCGATGGGAAAATCCTTGGGGATCGATACGATGTATTCCCCGATATTCTCATAGGTATTGTTCTCCTGACAAAGGTTTTTATGGCCAATGCCCCATGTGTGCGTCAATAAATGCCTGATCTCCAGTTCCTCATCACAGTCATAAAATTTGCAGACCTTATCGTCGGGCGCCAACATTTTTCTATCCAACGCGATCAAGGCAAGTTGCGTAACCGAAAAGATCTTAGAAACAGACGCCATATCGAACAACGTATATTCATCAATTTCAAGATTAGTACTTTTCATATACTCTAAAAGCACCTTATCATACCGCCCCACTCGGATACATGCATTGGATATTGCCTTTTGATCAAACAGATTTTGCAGTTCTTTTTCTAAATAACTCATTTTTTTGGAACCTCCGTATTGAAATTCTTGCAACAATATTGTATAATATACACACAGAACAGTCAATAGTAAATATTTTAGAAATAGCACAAAACGAAGGTGAAAAAACAAATGTTTCATACTTACAACTGGAGCTCTTTAACGCTGCGAAACGTGATTCCTGTTCATTCGGCAGAAAGTGGGACCATTATTGATACATTCGGCTCTCAGAAATATTATCAGCTGGCAATTAAATTCAACGGAAAAACATTTTTCCAATATAACGGTCAGGAATATATGTTTGCATCAAACGACGTGGTGTATATTCCAAAGGAAAGCCGTCCCGACATCCCTTACAGGAGAAAAATTATTGAGCAGGGAGACGGCGTGTGTATCTTTTTTGATTCTCCAACCCCGCTGAGCGACCGCATGTGCGTATTTCATTGCGGCGACGCGGTAAAACACAAATTTGCATTGTTGAATCAGCTTTTTTCAAAATTTGTAGGTGCAAACGGAATTGATCATATGCAAGCGTTTTACGACCTGTTGGGTCTGCTTCGTGATGAGCTGGATCAAAAATGTGACAGAATGAACGAGGTTGAGCGATACATACAGGATCATTTTTGCGATGCATATATTGATATTGGAAAGCTGGCAAAAATCGAAGGCGTTTCGGACGGATATTTTCGCCAAAAGTTTAAAAAGCAGTATTCCGTATCTCCGCTGAAATATATCAACAATCTAAAAATTGAATATGCAAAAACTCTGATCTGTCAAAACCGTCTCTCTATTGCTGAGGTTTCGTCCGCCGTAGGCTTTGCGGATGCCAATTATTTCTCCCGTTTTTTCAAAAAATACACGGGGCTTTCCCCTACCGAATATGAAAAAAAATACGCAGAGAATTTTCTGTTTTGATGGCACCGGCAAGAAAGTATTTGTAATGATATCTTTTTGGAGTCACAACCCTCCATCGGATCGGTCTCTTCCTCCGTAGGCGTCACGTGAAGATGTTGCGTGTTCGGCGCTCCTAAAAAAATTGGTAATTTCTGAAAGAATATTGACAAAATGTCAATATTGTTGTATAATTTCAGTAGAACCACATGAAGTAGAATATTCGAGGAATAAAAAAACGGGTGCTCTGTCGATGTGAAAATTACAAAACTTTTTTCTGTGAGAGGAGAACAACATGCCCTACCCCTATTCTTATGATTATGAAGCGCAACAAAAAGAGAAAGAACGCAAGCCCGCAAAGCTGAAAACAAACCGAAGCATGTGGAAGCTGATGCTTTTCAACGTTTTGACGTTGGGGATATACAGCATTGTTTTTTTCATTCCATTATCGTATGATCTGGATAAGGTGGACCCGAAAAGAGAGCGCTCGAAAACCATGAATTACGCTTTAGCATTTCTCATTTCTCTCTTTACCTTTTCTATTGTGCTTACGATTTGGCATTATCATATTGCCCAACGGATCGAGGATGCACTGGCACGGCGCAACATTGATTATGATTTTAGCACCAGCGATTTTTGGGGATGGTATTTCTTCGGATCGTTTATTTTGGTCGGAACGTTTGTATATTTCCACAAGCTTTGTAAAGCCATGAACTTGCTTTGCCAAAGCTACAATGAAAACCCGGTGTTGGATTAACCATTCAGTCAAATGAGCCGAATAAAAGGGACAGAGACTTCAAAGTCTCTGTCCTTTCTGCATAAGCAACCGATTGATATTGCAGTAGCTTTCTGTGATACGAATTTCAAAAAACTTGTCCTTTTTATCAATTTTTTTCAAAAAACTCTTGACTGTTACCTTATGTAACAGTTTATAATGAGGCAAAGGAAGGTGATTTTATGAAAATAAAAACAGTATGTGAAATGACAGGTCTTACCTCCCGCGCAATCCGTGTGTATATTGAGGAGCAATTGATTTCTCCCACTTTCACCGAGAATTATTTGGGGCGCAGAAGCTTCGATTTCTCCGATGACGACGTGGAGGCGTTGAAACACATTGCAATCCTGCGAAAAAATGATTTTTCCATTGATGAAATCCGGGATATTATTTGTGATGCGGAAAAAAGTATCGCAATCGTTCAAAAGGTCAGAAGCCGAATAGAAAAACAAGTCGAAGAATACAGCCTTCGCTTGCAGGCGATTTCGCGGATTGACAGCGGCAGGGCGTACACAATATCCGAGCTTGCCTACGAGCTCTCGCAAATGCCAAATGAAACACAGCCCCCGCAGGAGCCCTATAAACCGAATCTTATAAAAGCTTTGAAGGCGATCGCGGTTTTTATTGTAGTATGGTTGCCAATTGCCCTTTGTCTTTTCAGCCTTTTTATCAGCGGCATCGGTTATTATGCCTATCCGAAAGTAAATGCCGAGCCGATTGTGTTCACGGTTTTGTCCGTCCTTCCAACGTTTTTCATTTTCATCCTATCGAAAAGAAAATTTCGGTATAAAAAGCTATTCCAAAACATTCTTTTGGTGTTTTGCATTCTTTCGATCCCGTCCAGCTTTCTCATGCCTTTGGGGATCGTAACCCGATCCGAAACCACCGACTTCCGAAATTATCGGGATTTTGACCCCGGTTGTCTTGCCAATAGAAACATTGTTTTTCAGGAGTTGTTTCCGAGTTGGCCGAATTATTTTGTGACGGAAAATTTTAAAAAGGTCTATCTCGACGCAACGTATTACTATCAATATTTTGAGGTCATGGATTACACGTATGACATTTATGCCGAGTGGCCCCTGGAGGAAGAGGAATTTGCCGCCGAGGTACAGCGTGTAAAGGAAGTGTTTGAAAAAGCGGTTGCAAACAAAACCTACGGATATCAGTTTGTTGAAATGGAGAAGGGTACATTTTCTTGCTTGATATTGTATAGCGGCAATGATCCATTTCATGAAGTGACAGACAACTATGAATATCTCATATTCGCTTACGACGAAGAAAACAAAGTCGTTCGCTACGTTTATTGTGACAGCCTTGAAAACGGCGTCGACCAACCGTATTACTTGCAACTGGAATGGTAGCTTCCACCGCAACCGCCCCTTGAACACAGACCACAGGGGGCGGTTCTCTGTGTCCTTTCCCGATTTTCTGTAAGATCGAAGCACCCGGCGCCCGTCGGCAGATTTCGAAACGCCATTTTTCGCTTCCCGGGCCTCTGATCGCAATCATTTTTTATCGCTCGTCTATTCTTCCTTTCAAAGGCACATACGTCCAATCTCATTATAACAAAATTCACCGAAAAAGTCATTGCCTGTCGGCGTATATTCGCAACCGTTTCGGCATACCCTTTATTAAACTATGGAGTGGAGGTGGAAGCATGAAACGGTCGATTGGACTTTGGCAGCTGATGGGCTATGCCGTAACCGTGCTTGGCGGTACGGTCTTGCATTTTCTTTATGAATGGCTCGGGGATGCGGTGTGGATCGCTCCGTTCTCGGGCGTGAACGAATCGACATGGGAGCATATGAAGCTGCTCTTTTGGCCAATGCTTCTGTTTGCGATTGTGGAGTATTTTTTCTTCCGTGAGCGCGCGGATTTTTGGTGTGTAAAGCTTTGGGGGATCCTGTTGGGGCTTGTGATGATCCCCGTGCTCTTTTACACCTACAACGGCGTGATCGGAAAATCGCCCGACTGGATCAACATCGTCATATTCTTTGTTTCCGCCGCGATTGCCTTTCTTTATGAAACACGGCAGTTCTACAAGGAAACGACGGTCTGCAAAGCGCCAAAATTGGTGGTTGCATTGCTGGCGACAATCGCTCTGCTGTTTGTGATCTTTACCTTTTGGACCCCCGAGATCGGGATCTTCCGAGATCCCTTAACGGGAACCTACGGAATCTAAAATAAGCCGATGAGAGGTCTTTCAACTTCTCATCGGCTTTTGCTTTGTTGAAAATTAGCACGGGTCAGACGCTTGGTTTTCGGTATCCTGTTCTTCCCCTTTACCAAATGAACGGAAACAGGCGATATTTCACCCGTTTTTTGTGTTCCGTATAACCCGCAAGACCTGCTTCCAGCACCTTTTCTTCATTGCAGATCCGAACGGCAATCACCGCAATATAGGGCAAAAAGCAAAGCAGAGACCACCACGAGCCAAGCACCAACGGAATGGATAAAAAGAGCCAGAGCGTTACGGCATACATTGGATGACGAACCACACCGTACAGGCCCGTATCCACCACCGTTTGATTGTTCTGGACCTCCACTGTTCTCGAAAGAAAGGCGTTCTCTCGCATGACCTCAGCGTACAGCGCGTACGAGATCAACAAGACCGCCGATGCAACGATAACCACCCACAGCGGTACGTTGGACCATCCGTAGCGGAAATCCAATCCCGCAACCAAAAAGCCGGCCAAAAACAGAATTCCCGAAAGGGCAACCACGCCCTTTTGCGCACGCTCCGTTTCCTTGGCCGAAATTCGCTTTTCCAAAAGCGCGGGAGCCTTGCAAAACAGCACTGCTCCAAGCGCAAGCATGGGAAGAAAGAGTAAGCCGAGAAACAGCCATCCGTTTGCATAGCAAAGAGTTCCCGCCGGCAAAAACAGAAGCGCTCCCACCAGCAACAGTCCGAGCAGATATTTGACGAGCGCGCGAAACAAAAGCTTCATATCCCTTCCTCCAAGCCGGACACGCTTCGAAATACATAGCGATCCATGCGGGAAAAGGCCTCCTTTACCCGAGAGAGCGGAAGTGCTAGGTTCAAGCGGATATGCGAGATTCCGCCGTGCTGTCTGCCATCCTGCCAGGCAACGCCAACGTCCCATCCCATGCGCAAAAGCTCGTCCAGCGTCCTGCCGTGCTTCTCCAGCCATTCGGAGCAATCCAGAAACACCATATAGGTTCCCTGCGGTCTCGCGGCGCGAATACCTTTGAAATGTGTCTCAATGTAGTCACAGGCATAGTTCACGTTCTCACTCAAAACCTTACAAAGCGCATTTACCCATTCGCGGCCTTCCTCCTGATACGCGCCGATCAGGGCATACATGGAAAGCAGGTTCATGGAATTATAGTGTGAAAGGGAGGACTCCTTCTCTACGCGGTCACGCAAATACGGATTGTAAATGATGTGATAGGCTCCGATCAGCCCCGCGAGATTAAAGGTTTTGGAGGGCGCATAGAGCGCAACCGTCCGCTCGCGCGCATCCTCGCTGACCGACTGCGTGGGAATGTGCCTGTGTCCGTTCAGAATGAGATCCGACCAGATCTCATCCGATACCACGAACACATCGTGTTTTCGATAAATCTCCATGGCGCGCTCGATCTCCCAACGCTCCCACACACGTCCCGTGGGATTGTGCGGCGAGCAAAAGATGGCGGCGTGGATGCGATTTTCCACGATCTTCCGCTCCATATCGTCAAAATCCATGCGCCAAACGCCGTCCTCGCCGTAAATAAGCGGACTGATCACGGCATGGTATCCGTTGTTCTGAAGCGCCATGGAAAAGCCCATGTATACGGGGCCGTGAAGCAAGACGTTGTCTCCGCGTGAGCAAAAGGTGCCGATTGCGGAGAGCAGACCGCCCAGCATGCCGTTTTCATAGCCAATATGCTCCGGTGCCAAGCCCTTGACGCCGTTGCGGTCGGCTTGCCAACGGATGATGGCATCATAATATTCGTCACGCGGATCAAAATATCCAAACGTGGGATGATCCACACGGGCATGAATCGCCTTACATACGCTTGGAGCCGTTGCAAAATTCATATCCGCCACCCACATGGGGATGGCATCAAAACCGTCTTTGGGCGTACCGGGCGCCCATCCGCTTCCTAGAACATCCACCGCCAAAGCGTCTAATCCGCGGCGATCGATCAATGATTCAAAATCAAATTTCATGTGGATCCTCCTTTCGTGTTTTCAGACGCCGCCAAAGCCGCCAGGATTTCCGAGGCATTGGTGTCGGGCTTCACCTTTGGCATAATCTGTTCCAGGATCCCGTTTTCATCGATGAGAAACGTGGTGCGCACAACTCCCATGCTCACCTTTCCGTAAAGCTTCTTTTCCTGCCATACCTCATATGCTTGAATGGCCTGCAGCTCGGGATCTGCGAGCAGGATAAAGGGCAGATTGTATTTGTCAGCAAACCTTTGATGGGAGGAGATACTGTCCTTGCTGATACCGATCACCTCTACGTTTCGCTCACGAAACGCCTGATACGCCCCCGCAAAGGCACAAGCCTGACGGGTGCATCCGGGGGTATTGTCCTTGGGATAAAAATACAGAACTACCCTTCGGCCGCGAAAATCCGATAACGAAACGGGTCTTCCCTCCTTGTCCTGCAAGGTAAAATCAGGGGCTTTCATTCCTACGCGAAGCATACGTTTTCTCCTTTGCTTTTATTTGACCGTGCCGTAACCACCGGCATATTTGCTGACCTCGGAGGCAACTACGAACACCTTGTTGTTGCACAGTTTGCGGATCTCCTTAAGCACTCTCGGGGTATCTTTGCGCGGAAGGACGATAAAGATCATATTCATTCGGTCGGTGGAGCCGTAGCCGTCAAATACGGTATACCCCATATTCCGCTCCCGCAGATATTCGGTGATCTTCTGCGTGCTTTCGTCATTGGCAATCAACTCTAAATTGGATGTCCCCAGCGCGATCTTATTCTCAATGGTGGACCCAAGAAAGAGACCTGTAGCGTATCCCACACAGTAAAAGAGCAACAAAAACAGATTGTCGCCAAGAGTTCCGATGATGGTGGAAATCACAAGTCCCCAAATGGTACATTCCACAAATCCCAACCCTGCGGCTTTCAGCCGTTGTCCCTTGACCATCATACAGGTTTTGAGCGACTGGATCGTGATTTCCACGATCTTTGCAGCGCATACGATCAAGCAAACTGCCACCGGGTGCAGAGAAGCTAAAAATTCTGACATTTTTCCGTCTCCTTTTCAAAAAGATTCCTTTGTTCCATAAGACACCGTTATCGGCTCAAGCATCCTCATTATATCAAAAAAGGAATAAAAAATCAAGTATGAGAAGTTAAAAAACGCAAGAGCAACCAGATCCAAATAGGATCCCCACCGACAACCGTCATATGTCGGTGGGGAGATTGCTTTGCAGTTTAGTTGTTTCGGATTTGTTCTTTGGCAACCGAAAGCATCAGCTTGATACGGTTGAGCTGATTGACCTCGCTCGCACCGGGATCGTAGTCTACCGCGGCAATATTTGCCTCCGGATAGCTTTCGCGCAGCTTTTTGATCACACCCTTGCCAACCACATGATTGGGCAAGCAGGCAAAGGGCTGAATGCAAACGATGTTTGGCGTTCCGTGTTGGATCAGCTCGATCATCTCCCCCGTGAGGAACCATCCCTCGCCATACTGGTTTCCAAGCGAGAGGAAGGGCTTTGTCAACTCGCCAATCTGATCGATCGGCATCGGAGCGTCAAAGCGCTTGCTCTTTTTGAGAGCATCGATCGCCGGCTTACGAACCCACGCGATGGCACGGATCCCCGCCTGAGTGATGGCCACTTGCTTAGCAGGAACACCGTAATAGGCGTGGCGGAATTTGATATTATACAGACTGTAATTGAGAAAATCGGCAAAATCGGGAACAACCGCCTCCGCCCCCTCCCTTTCCAACAGATCGACCAGGTGATTGTTGGCAAGCGGCATGTATTTGACCAAAATCTCTCCCACAATACCCACACGCGGCTTTTTCAAAGTCTCGTTCAAGGGAAGCTCATCAAAGGCGGTTACGATCTGCTGGCAAACCTTTCGAAACCGATACTTGGATTTGGGATTGATCAAGGAATCAATGCAGATCTCCTCCAACTGCCGATGAAGCGCATTTGCCGATCCCGCAACCAACTCATACGGACGGGTGCGATACAGACAGCGCATGATCAGATCCCCGTAAACAATGGCGTAGGCCGCATCCCTGAGTAGCTTTGCGGAAATGCGGAAGCCTTCATTCTTCTCCATACCGTTGGCATTGAGCGAGATGACGGGAATATGCGAATATCCCGCCTTGTCCAATGCGCGTCGGATAAAAGCAACGTAGTTGGAGGCACGGCAGCAGCCGCCCGTTTGGGTCATCATAATGGCCAGGCGATCGGTATCGTAGCGTCCCGAGAGAACCGCCTCCATAAACTGCCCCACCACGGTAATTGAGGGGAAGCAGGCATCGTTGTTCACATACTTGAGTCCTACATCAATAGCTTGGCGATTATCGTTTCCAAGCACCTCCAAGCGGTATCCGTGCTTACGGAAGGCAGGCTCCAGAATATTGAAATGGATCGGCAGCATTTGCGGCGCAAGGATCGTATAGCCCTCGTCCTTCATTTGCTTGGTAAATTCAGCGCGACGGTACACCGTAGGGTTTTTCTGCGCCCGGATTTGCTGCTCTCTTCTCATCCGCATGGCCGCAATCAGACTGCGAATACGGATGCGAACGGCGCCGAGATTGTTTACCTCGTCAATTTTGAGGACCGTATACAGCTTGTTGCTACCCTCCAGGATCTCGTTTACCTGGTCGGTGGTCACCGCATCCAAGCCGCAACCAAAGGAATTAAGCTGGATCAATTCCAAATCGTCGCGTCCGCGCACAAATTCGGCAGCGGCGTAAAGCCTGGAGTGGTATACCCATTGGTCTACCACGCGCAAGGGCCGCTCGGGATTGGGTTCAAACGGAAGACTGTCCTCGGTAAGTACAGTAAAACCATAGGAGGTGATCAATTCGGGGATGCCGTGGTTGATCTCGGGATCGCAATGGTACGGGCGACCCGCGAGCACCACGCCCACACCGCCGGTTGCTTCCATTTCGGCAAGCACGCGCGCGCCCTCCGCCCGGATGTCCTCCTTGGCCTGTTGTTGCTCCTTCCAAGCCAGGGATGCGGCTGCGCGGACTTCTTTTTCGGGAATTGCCCATTCCTCACGGCAGATCGTTACCAATCGGTCGGCGGCAATCTTTTCGGATGTAAACGCCATAAACGGCCGCACCAGGCGCACCTCTCCTCCCGTGATCGCTTCGACGTTGTTTTTCAGATTTTCGGCATAGGAAACCACAATGGGACAATTGTAGTGATTCTGTGCCGTTTGAATTTCTTGGTGCTCATAGTAGATACAGGGATGAAACACGGTTCGGATCCCCTGATCGATCAACCATTGCACATGACCGTGCGAGAGCTTGGCGGGATAACACTCGGATTCGGAAGGAATGGAATCCATTCCCCTCTCGTAGATCTTGCGATCCGACCAAGGGGACAGCACCACACGAAATCCCAGGTTTTTGAAAAAGGTGGCCCAATAGGGATAATTTTCATATAGATTCAACACACGCGGGATTCCGATCACGCCACGCGGCGCATCGGCTTCGGCAAGCGGCGGATAATCAAAGAGCCGTTTTCTTTTATATTCCATCAGATTGGGCGCGCGTTTGGTGCCGTTCGTAAGCCCCATTCCCTTTTCACATCGGTTTCCCGTAATATGTGAGCGTCCACCCGAAAAACGGTTGACGGTGAGCATGCAGTTGTTAGAGCAGCCGCCGCAACGCCGGCTGGAGGAGGTATAGGACAGCTGTTCGATCTCGTCAAGCGAAAGCATGGACGATTTCTGACCGCAATAATGCTTTTTCGCAATCAAAGCAGCGCCGAATGCTCCCATCACACCCGAAATATCGGGGCAGGTGACCTCCACGCCCGCAACCTTTTCCAAGGCTCGCAAAACAGCTTTGTTATGAAAGGTTCCGCCCTGCACCACCACGTGCGAGCCAAGCTCCTTTGCATCGGCAAGCTTAATCACCTTAAACAAGGCGTTTTTGATGACCGAATAGGCAAGTCCCGCCGAAATATCCGACACCAACGCGCCTTCCTTTTGCGCCTGCTTGACGTTGGAATTCATAAACACGGTACAACGGGTGCCCAAATCCACGGGGGATTTGGCAAACATCGCCTTTTCGGCAAAGGTTTCGGCCGAATATCCCAGGGAATTGGCGAAATTTTCAAGGAACGAGCCGCATCCCGAGGAACAGGCCTCATTGAGCAGTACGTTATCCACCGTTCCCTTTTTCAGCTTGATGCATTTCATATCCTGTCCGCCGATGTCAAGCACGCAGTCGACCTGTGGATCGAAAAAGGAGGCGGCCGTACAGTGCGCTACGGTCTCCACCTCTCCCTCATCCAGCGAAAAGGCAGATTTGAGAAGTGCTTCTCCGTAGCCCGTGGAACAGGAACGAACGATTTTTGCTCCGCTCGGCATTTTCGCCTTCAGACGAGACACCGCTTCCTTTGCGGTTTTGACGGGATCGCCCTGGTTATTGGCGTAAAAGGAAAACAGCAGCTCTCCTTCTGCGCCTATCAGAACCATTTTGGTAGTGGTAGATCCCGCATCAATTCCAAGGAAGCAATCCCCACAATAGGTAAACAGATCGCCCTTGGGAACAATCGCGCGCGCATGACGCGCAAGGAATTGATCATACTCGTCGGGATTGGCAAACAGAGGCTCCAAGCGTGGCATTTCGTATGTAACGGCGATTCCGTCGGAAAGACGTTGAATCAACAGGCCGATCGGATATGTGCTTTCCCCTTTCGCCTCAAGCGCCGCTCCCAAGGCCGCAAACAAATGCGAGTGCGCAGGATCAACAACGGCATCGGGAGTCAGCTTCAGAGTACGGATAAAGGCCTTCTTGAGCTCGGGCATAAAATGAAGCGGACCGCCGAGGAATGCCACGTTTCCCCGAATCGGCTTTCCGCAGGCAAGTCCGGAGATCGTTTGATTGACCACCGCCTGAAAGATCGAGGCGGCGAGATCCTCTACGCGAGCCCCCTCGTTGATGAGCGGTTGAATATCGGTTTTCGCAAACACGCCGCAACGCGCGGCAATGGGATAGATCTGCCGGTAATTCTCGGCCGCCCGGTTCAATCCCTCGGCATCGGTTTGCAGGAGCGCTGCCATCTGGTCAATGAAGGATCCGGTACCGCCGGCACATACACCGTTCATACGTTCTTCAAGGCCGCCGGTAAAGTAAATGATCTTGGCATCCTCACCGCCAAGCTCAATGGCAACGTCGGTTTTCGGAGCCTGTGATTTGAGTGCAGTGGCAACAGCAACCACCTCCTGCACAAAAGCCAGGTTCAGAGCCTTGGCCAGATTGATCGATCCCGATCCGGTGATACAGGCACGAAGCGCACAGTCTCCAAGCATCCCCTTTGCTTCTCGCAACAGTTCGGCAAGCGTTGCCTGCGTGTGAGCCATATGGCGCTTATATTTTCCGTACAGGATCTGATTTTCCTCATCCAAAATCACCAGCTTCACCGTAGTGGAACCGATGTCGATACCTGCGCGGTATTCCTTTAATAGCTGTTTTCCCATATGCTTCTCCTTTGCTTTCGGGCATGAAACTATCTTTATAATATACTACTTTATCAAAAACTTTTCAAGTAGAAAAATAAAACTTTTTGCAAAATTGTGTGAAATTTTGTTAAAAGAAGGAGCAAGAGGTTACTTTCTCGAATTGCTTGAAAAAATTCAAAAGGATGCGGATCCGCATCCTTTTGAATTGACTTTCTGTGAACGGTCGATTTCTCTCACAAAAGCTGCGTACAGTTTTATTCCACCTCTACCACGCCGTTTGCCTTGACCGTGATCTTCATGCCATCCTTGACGTATTGCAAAAACTCCTCGCCAAGCGAATCGATTACAGGCATGGAAATGCCGTCCACCCAAACGTCAGCCAAAACGGCACCTGCCGCCGCCAGCGAATCGATGTGGTTTGCGAATAGCATACAAGCGGGATTCTTCTTCATTGCGCAGGCGCAGTACAGCACCAGGCCACCCGTGGTGGAGCCAATGGTCTGCGGCAGGCAAAGCGCCTTGCCGATCATCGGCTTTCCGTGGAGATCCTTGTTGTTCTGGTCTCCGCATTTTACTTCCTTGTCGCCAAACTGCAACGCCATCTGGAAGGAAGCCAAGGTATTAAAGCCCTCGGTGGTAACCAGCGCCTCGGCACTGACCTCTCCCGGGGTGATTACGCGTCCCTGAAACTGTTTCATGCCTTCTTCCCTCCTGTGATTGCTTGCAAAATTTCCGCATCGGTGTAATATCTCGCGCTCGTGTAGGTGCGGAGCTTGTTGGACGAGGTGATCACCGGCATCTTTTTACAGAGCGGATTGTTCATATACATCAACGGACAGATATACGAGGTGATGACCCCCGTTGCCTTGAGCCGTTCGGCGTACGGCGTCTGTTCAAACGCCTTCAAAACGGCGGGGGCGGCGGTAAACACCGTGGGGACCGTCACCTTCTTTTTGCCGTTCTTTTGCAATGCGGTCTCCAGCTTCTCGGTCCAATCCTTCAACTGTTCCAAGGACAGATGCGGGCATCCCACAAAGCAAAACTTGGGAGCGGCGTCAGGGTTCTTCCAAACCACCGGATAATTGTTCTTGACGTGTTCGAGCTCGGCATCATCAATGACGTACACTTTCGCATCCTTTGCGATCAGATCCTCACCCAGCTCTACGGCCTCGGGTGTAAGTCCCGCGATGTGGTAAAGACCAACCGCGCCGTTGGAAGCCGTTGCCGCGCCGAAATCCTTGAGATACGCGCACGCCGCGTCATCCAACTCGTTGCCAAGCCATTTTTCCATTCCGTATACGTACGGAACGTCCTCCATCACCTTCATACCGATTGCTGAGCCCAACAGCTGCGCCTCGGGCTTCTTGGAGGTTTCCACCTTGACGATCCAGGTTGCTTTTCTGCCCTCATCGGTCAGCAACCCAAAATACGGAACGTATCCAACGATCGATCCCATAATATCAATAATTCCCGAATTGCGGTTGCATCGTGCACCAAGAACCGAGTTGGCGTAAACCACCGCCGAGGATTCCGCCCAGGAAAGGATCTCGCCTTTTTTCGGCTTATTCCCCATCTCATCCATATAGCAGGTGCAGGAAAAGGCGTCCTCGTTCATCAGGCCCAGCTTTTCCAGCTGTTTCTCATAAAAATCCTGCTTGGTGTACATAAACTTGTTAAACACCAGGTTCTGCAACGGATTTGCGGGGACCTTTTTGTCGAGCGGACGGGGGTCCACCGAGAACTGCTGCCCAGAGGCCACACCCGCATCCAGCAGCTGCTGCATCAGGTCATACACGGGCGACATCACCTTAAGACCAAACGAGGTGACCAGATGGTTGTATTTGGAGGTGATGGGAACCAGCTTTTCGGCTTCGAACGCGTCTCCGTACATCACCAGCGTTTTCATGACCTTGGCAAGTGTTTCGCCCTGTTCGCCGTCCAGGATCGCTTGCTGCTCTTTGGTTAATATCATATTTTATCTCCTCCCGGATTGATCAAAGCTTCATGCATACGTCCCACGCGCCCCAAATGACGCTGCGGAGATTGCCAACCTTGGCGGCGTCTCCGATGACATGAATACGTCTCCCCTTGGGAGCCACGGGTGCGGGATTGTACCCAACCGAAAGCACCACCGAATCAGCATCCACCGTAAAGCTCTTGCCCTCTTTATCCTTCAGCGTCACGCTTCCCTTTTCAATCTCGGAAAGCGAGGTCTCCAGATAGACGGGCACCTTATTGGTCTTGAAGAAATCGCGCAGATAGCTGGTGTTGGCAAGGCAGATGCCCTTGGTGGTGATGAGATCGTCCTGCATCTCCACGATCGTGGGCTTTTTCCCCTTGAGATACAGATCGTACGCGATCTCGCAGCCGGTCAGGCCGCCGCCGATCACCACAACCTTCTCTCCCACCGGCTTGTTGCCAAGCAGATAGTCCACTGCTTCAATTGCGGTATCCGCTCCCTTGACCGGGATGCGCTTTGCTACGGCTCCCGTCGCAACGATCACCTCATTGGCATCCAATGCCTTGACGTCGGTGATCTCGGTGTTCATTTTCACTTCGATCGGGTGCTTGGAAAGCTCACGAATATACCAAGTGATCAACGCCTTGTCTTTTTCCTTAAAGGCAGGAGCCGCTGCGGCAATGAATACCCCACCCAGCTTATCGGTCTTTTCATAAAGCGTAACCTTGTGTCCGCGCTTTGCGCAAACGATAGCCGCCTCCATGCCGCCGATACCGCCTCCGATCACCGCGATCTTCTTGGACTGCTTTGCAGGCTGGATGTAGTATTTTTTCGATTGCATCGTTTCGGGATTCAGCGCGCAACGCGAAAGTCCCATGGTATCGGTAAGATCCTGGGTGTTGGCGTGCCCCTTGGAGGACGAGAAATTAAAGCATCCCGAATGGCAGCAGATACAGGGCTTGATATCCTCGAGACGGTCCTCGATCAGCTTGGTGATCCATTCGGGATCCACCAGGAACTGACGGGCAACGCCCACGGCGTCGATCTTCCCCTCCGCAACCGCCTTCGCGCCAACCTCGGCATCCATACGTCCCGCGCAGACCACGGGAATATCCACGAACTGCTTGATGTGCGACACATCGTCCAGGTTGCAGTTTTCGGGCATATAGACCGGCGGATGCGCCCAATACCAGGAGTCATAAGTCCCGTTATCGGCGTTGAGCATATCGTAGCCTGCGTCTTGCAGGTATTTCGCGGCTCTCTCGGATTCTGCCATGGCTCTTCCAACCTCGGTATACGTCTCGCCCGGCATCGCGCCCTCGCAAAAGCCCTTCATCTTGGATTCTACGGAATAACGGAGCGAGACGGGATAGTCCTCGCCGCACGCTTCCTTGATCGCCTTGACCACCTCCGCGGCAAAGCGGTAGCGGTTTTCAAAGCTTCCGCCGTATTCGTCGGTGCGTTTGTTGAAAAATTCGATGGAAAACTGGTCGAGCAGATAGCCCTCGTGCACCGCGTGTACCTCCACGCCGTCCACCCCCGCGTCACGGCAAAGCTTTGCGGTTTTTGCAAACGCCTCGATGATCTCGTGAATCTGCTCCTTGGTCATCTCGGGGCATTCGATGTCATGCGCCCAACGCGAGGGCTGGGGGCTGGGAGATGCCAGCTCATGCGAGGTATCGAGAATCGGCTTGAGCAACGCGCGCGTCACCTTATTCTTATGTAAGGGCGCCACCAGCTCGGTGATCGCCCAGGAGCGTCCCATGCCGGCGGTAAGCTGAACGAAAAGCTTGGCTCCGGTTTTATGGATCTCGTCCATAAATACTTTCAGATCCTCAAACATCTTCGGATTTTGCCAAAGCCATTTTCCCCAGAAGGTATCACGCAAGGGAGCAATTCCGGGAATGATCAACCCCACGTTGTTGTTGGCACGCTCTAAAAACAGCTTTGCCGCTTCTTTATCAAAATGACACCCGCCAAGCTCAAACCATCCAAAGAGGGACGTGCCGCCCATCGGGCACATCACGATGCGGTTTTTGATCTCCACGTTGCCGATCTTCCAAGGAGTAAATAACGCCTCGTACTTTTGATCCATTGTTTTCATTCCGTTCGTATCCTTTCAAAAAATACAATGCTTATTGTATCACATTTTTGTTGAAAAGTCAACAGGTTTTCAAAAATAGGAATCATCACCGTGCTTTTATTCCGCAAAGCGCACCAACGCATCCATCTCCTTGCGCTTTTTGGGGCGTAGGGGATCTCCTTCGGCGGCGTATCCAAGCGTGATCACTAATCGCACTGCGCCGTCGAGATGGCATACCGTTCGAATTTTTGCGTCATCCAGCCATCCGAGAATGCAAGTGCCAAGCCCTTGTGCGGTGGCCTCGGAGGTGATATACGCCGCCACGATGCCAATGTCAATGGAGCGGTAATCATTCCCCTTTGCTTTGGCCCCCAATGCCGCGCTCGGTACGTACGGCATTTCCGAGAGCATCAGCATCACAGGCGCGTCGGAGGCAAATTTGTTCATCCCCATGCCCTGCACCGCTTTGGCAACCTGCCGGGCGGCCTCGTTGCAGCAAACCGTGATCAAATAGGGTTGTCCGTTGCAAGCCGACGGAGCCAGGCGTGCGGATTGCAGGATGCGATCGAGCTTTTCCTGTTCCACCTCCCGCGCGGGATCATAGCGTCGGCAGGATTGTCGAGTTTGTGCGAGTTCTGTAAAATTCACCGTTTCTTCCTCGTTTCTTTGCGTATTTGAGCTTTGGGAAGCATTATTTTTTTACCTTGGGTTGGTATCGGATCTCATTGACCGAATAGACCGTTACAAAGGCCGCGGGGTCCACCTTTCTGACAAAATCCATCAGCTTTCGGTATTCCTGCTTATCCACAATGGCAATGATCTCCTTGCGCGGCGTATGATCGTAGGCACCGATGATCTCGTTGATGGTGGCACCGCTGTGTAATTCGTGAATTAGGAAATCGGCGATCTCATCGAGTTTTGGAGAGATCACACATACGCGGCGCTTGATATTAAGACCGAAAATAAAGCGGTCCACCACCATGCCGCCAAAGTAGGTTCCCAGCACGCTGAGCACTACCCGTTCATAGTCTCCGTTTGCAATAAATATCGATAAAAGTGCCACGATGACTCCCGAAATGGAGACCGCGCGACCGATCTCCATTTTGAGATACTTGCTCATGATTTTCGCCACAATATCCAGACCACCGGATGAAGCGTTATGAGAAAACAGAATGGCCATTCCCATTCCCACAACGATCGTATAGCACACAACGTCAAGCAGAGGGTTATCGGGCGTTAAGGACGTGAAATTGGGGAACGCAAACTCAAACACACCGAGAACGATCGGCAACAGAATGGCCGCATAAACTGTTTTGGCTCCGAATTCCGGGCCAACCAGGAGAAATCCCAGGATCAACAGAATGACGTTGAGCGCCAGCGAAAGAGCCGATACGGGGATCTGCGGAAGCAGCGTGTCATGCAACACCATGGCAATGGCCGATCCGCTTCCGATCACCACGCGGCTGGGAAGCATAAAGAAATAGATCGCCGCGGCGGCCAGAATCGCCCCGAACGTAATGATCAGATACTCTTTAAGAAAGCGTTTTATCATTGTTTTTGTCCGTCCCTTCTCCGCACGTTGCGGCGTCCAAATAAAACAGAATGTCCTTTTTTCCCTTTTTGCAAGGTATGGTCGTGTACGTAGCCATCCATGCCAACGATCGCAAAATCCCGCATCAAACAGAAGAGGCGCGCACCGGGCTCAGGCTTCTTTGACCCGTTTTCCGCACATATGCGAAGGGATCAGCTTGAGTAGCAGCGTTCCGCGTGCCGATGCCGCGATCTCGCGTTGAATGTATGCCTCATCCTGCGTAAACTTATGGCAAAGCTTCGTAGTAATACGCACCGTCTCGTCGAGATCATCGATGATCTCGATCCGCCCAAACACGATCACGCTACGTACGGTCAAGGCCCAGTCGCCCGCCTCACGCTCGCCTGCTTCGCAAACACAAAACGAGACCTTGTCCGCGCGTTGGAGCGCATCGAGCCGATGCCCACCGCGCCCGCAATGGAAATAGATACAACCGGTATCCGCATCGTAAAAATGATTCATCGGCATGCCATAGGGATAGCCGCCGTCTCCAAGCACCGATAGAACGCCGCGCGTCTCGTTTGTGAGCAGCTCGATGCATTCCGTTTCGGATATCTGTTTGTTTTTTCTTGTTAGCTCGCGAAACATTATGGCATACCTCCCGCCCATAGTTAAATTGATTATATCACAAAATGTGCAAGAATTCAACTGTATTTTTACAGAAAACAAGAAAAACACGGAATCATAAGAACATAAAAAAGGCTCCCCCAAACGCTTGGGGGAGCCTGATAGGAATGTTGTAGGTAAATCGGGATCAGACCACGCCGAATGCCAGCATTGCATCGGCAACCTTCAAAAATCCGGCGATGTTTGCGCCTGCCACCAGGTCGCCCTCCATGCCGTATTCCTTTGCGGCGGCAACCGAGCTCTGGTAGATGTTCTTCATAATGCCCTTCAGCTTTTCGTCCACTTCTTCTGCCGTCCAGCTGTAACGCATCGAGTTCTGCGACATTTCCAGACCCGAAACCGCAACGCCGCCTGCGTTGACTGCCTTGGAAGGAGCAACGACCACGCCGTTTGCCTTCAAATATGCCACTGCCTCGTTGGTGGTGGGCATGTTGGAGACCTCAACGTAATATTTGAGACCGTTTGCAACCATCTTCTTCGCGTCGTCGAGATTCACCTCGTTCTGGGTTGCACAAGGCATGATCACGTCCACCTTTTCGCCCCAAGGCTTCTGCCCTGCAAAGAAGGGAACGCCAAACTTCTCGGCGTAATCCTGTACGCGGTTGCGGCAGGATGCGCGCATTTCCAGCATATAGTCCACCTTTTCCTTGGTGGAAACGCCGTCCTTATCGTATACGTAGCCGTCGGGGCCCGAAATGGTAACGACCTTACCGCCCAGCTCGTTGATCTTCTGCACGGTACCCCAAGCTACGTTTCCAAAGCCCGAGATCGCAAAGGTCTTGCCCTTGACGTCCTCGCCAAAGGATTTGAGCATCTCTACCGTGTAGTAAACAGCGCCAAAGCCGGTGGCTTCGGGACGGATGAGAGAGCCGCCGTACGCGCGTCCCTTGCCGGTCAGAACGCCGGTAAACTCGTCGCGCAGTCTCTTGTACTGACCGAAGAGATAGCCGATCTCACGCGCGCCAACGCCGATGTCACCTGCGGGAACGTCGGTATCCGGGCCGATGTACTTTTGAAGCTCGGTCATAAAGCTCTGGCAGAAGCGCATCACCTCTCCGTCGGATTTGCCCTTGGGATCAAAGTCGGAGCCGCCCTTACCGCCGCCCATGGGGAGACCCGTGAGCGAGTTCTTGAAGGTCTGCTCAAAGCCGAGGAACTTAATGATGCTTTCAGTAACCGAGGGATGGAAGCGGAGACCGCCCTTGTACGGACCGATAGCGCTGTTGAACTGCACGCGGTAGCCGCGGTTGACCTGTACCTTGCCCTGATCGTCCACCCACGGAACGCGGAACTTGATGATGCGCTCGGGCTCCACGATCATATCGATCACGCCTTTTTCGATCAGCTCGGGTCTCTTCTCCACAACGGGCTCGAGAGACTCCAGCACTTCGGTTACGGTCTGGTGGAACTCGGATTCGCCGGGATTGCGCGCGATCACGTCCGCCAGGACCTTTTTCAAATACTCGTTTTGAATGCTCATAACATATTCCTCCTTAGAATCAGCCGCACTTTTTGCAAGTTTTAAATCCGAAAAATTCACAAAAATTTGCTTTTCTCCTCTTTTTCATGCAAATATCGGCCATGAAACGAAATTATTATAATACAATTCCTGCAATTTGTCAACAGAAATTGCATAAAAAAACAAGAAAAAACTTTTTTTAGCGATTTTGCTTTTGAAGTGTCTCATCGATCGCCTTTGCGGCGGTTTTACCGGCCCCCATGGCGAGAATCACGGTTGCGGCTCCAGTAACGGCATCGCCTCCCGCATACACGCCGTCCAGCGAGGTCTGCCCCGTAGCTTCGTTCACAACGATGCCACCGCGGCGGTTGACCTCCAGGCCCTTTGTGGTGGACTTGATCAGAGGGTTTGGCGAGGTTCCGATCGACATGATCACACAGTCGCAATCCAGCGTATATTCCGAGCCGGGGATCTCCACGGGGCTGCGGCGTCCCGAGGCATCGGGCTCTCCAAGCTCCATGCGGATGCACTTCATCCCCTTGACAAATCCGTTTTCATCCCCCAGGATCTCGGTGGGATTATTGAGCAGGAGAAATTCGATTCCCTCCTCCATGGCATGCTCCACCTCTTCCCGTCGCGCAGGAAGCTCCTCAAGCGAGCGGCGGTAAACGATATACACCTTTTTCGCTCCCAAACGCAATGCGCTTCTCGCCGCATCCATCGCCACGTTTCCGCCGCCAACCACGGCAACGGTCGACACGGCCCGGATCGGCGTGGCGCTTCCCTTGCGGTAGGCCTTCATCAGATTGACGCGCGTCAGGAACTCGTTTGCCGAATAGACTCCTTTGAGATTCTCACCGGGGATCCTCATAAAGCGAGGCAGACCCGCGCCCGAGCCGATAAACACCGCCTCAAAGCCTTCTTCCTGCATCAGCTCTTCCACCGATACCGTTTTCCCAACCACGGTATTGACGGCGATCTTCACGCCGAGCGACTGCAGGGTCTCGATCTCCTTTGCCACGATCGCCTTGGGCAATCGGAATTCGGGAATGCCGTACACCAACACGCCGCCCGCGGTGTGAAGCGCCTCAAACACGGTCACGTCGTAGCCCTTTTTGGCAAGATCACCCGCGCAGGTCAGTCCCGATGGGCCCGAGCCCACCACCGCCACGCGATGCCCGTTTGGGGTTGGTTTCTCTGCGGTCTCGGTGCAATTTTCATTGTGATAATCGGCAACGAAGCGTTCCAGCCGCCCGATACCAACAGGCTCGCCCTTGATCCCGCGCACGCATTTGCTCTCGCACTGCGATTCCTGCGGACAAACTCTGCCGCAAACCGCGGGAAGCGAGCTGGACTCGGTAAGGATCCGATAGGCCTCTTCAAACTCGCCCACCTTTACCTTTTGAATAAAGGACGGGATCGAAATCCCCACGGGACATCCGCTCACGCAGGGCATATGCTTACAGTTGAGGCAGCGGTCGGCCTCCTCCAGCGCCATCTGCTCGGTATAGCCCAGCGCCACCTCATCAAAATTGTATGCGCGGACCTTTGGATCCTGCAACGGCATTGGCGTTTTTTGAGGATTGAGATTAGCCACGGAGCTCGTCCCCCTTTCGAAGCAGATTGCAGGTTGCCTCGTGCGCGGCGCGCTCAAAGGGCTTATACATCGAGGAGCGCGCGATCGCCTCGTCGAAATCAATCAGATGTCCGTCAAATTCGGGGCCGTCCACACAGGCAAATTTGGTCTCTCCGCCAACCGTAAGGCGGCATCCGCCGCACATGCCGGTTCCGTCGATCATAATGGGATTCATCGAAGCTACGGTCTTAATTCCGTATTCCTTTGTCAGCTTGCAGACGAATTTCATCATCGGCAAGGGGCCGATCGTAATCACCTCGTCGTATTGCTCTCCGCTCTCGATCAAGCGGCGAAGCGCATCGGTTACCAGGCCCTTTTCCCCCCATGAGCCGTCGTCCGACATTTTGACGAACTTGGTGGAGGCCGCCTCAAATTCCTTCTCCAGGATCACCAGATCCTTCGTGCGAAATCCCGCAACCGTGTGCACCTCGGTGCCCTGCTCAAAGAATTTTTTTGCAACGGGATAGGCAATGGCACAGCCAACGCCGCCGCCAACCACGGCCACCTTTCGTTTGCCGTCGGTTTCGGTTGCCCGTCCGAGGGGACCCACAAAATCGTGCAGAGAGTCGCCCTCTTGCAGCGCGTTCAGCTTTTCGGTGGTTGCGCCCACGATCTGGAAAATGATCGTGACACTTCCCGCTGCGCGATCATAATCGGCAACGGTCAGCGGAATTCGCTCACCCTCGGCATCGGTGCGCAAAATGATAAACTGCCCGGGCTCGGCCTTCTTTGCCACGGCCGGTGCCTCAATTCGCATCAGCGTAACGGTGGGATTGAGGCTTCGCTTCTCTAAAATACGGTACATGGGGTATCTTTTCTTCCTTTCTTATTGGAAACTCCCGGCCGGCAAACAGGAACTCTGCAAAAAAGACAAAGAATCCGAGAAAATCTCTTGCCAAACCGATCAAAACAGTGTATAATGAATATATGTGATTTATTATACATCATTTTGCTTCAAAATTCAATAGGCAAAATAAAAAAACTATCGAAAGAATGAGGACGGCAATGGAAACCGAATTTCAAAACGCAGTTGGAAAAAGTATGGGAGAGGTCGCGCGCGACGTCTCGGAATTTTTATCCTGCTCCTGTGTCATCCACCCCGAAAAAAAGGTGGATCTCGCGGCACTCCTCCCCGATCTCAACATGACCGAGCAATTCACCTTTGCCTTTTTGTCCGAGGCATTGGCCCAGGGCATGAGCCTGGATGCTGCCGAAAGCTTTTACCGTCACGCCGTGGCAACCGTGGTAGACGAAGCGGTGATCGACGAGATGGTTTCGGCCTTTTCCAACCGCAACGGCGAGACGTATCGCACGCTGGAACGCAAATACGGCAACCGTTTTTCGATGCTGGACGGCTCCTATTGGGCCACCTGTCTGGCCATTGGGATCGATGCCAACGAGGTGGGCGGAGTCTTGCAATATCTGCGGCTGTTCATCGTTTGCCTGATGGAATTTGCCTATATGGGAGATCGCAACCCCGGCGCAACCTACGCATGGAACTACTACGAATCCTTCCGCGCCATGCTGGATGAGCTTACCGCTCCGCCCGATGCCACCCCGCTTCCCCTCAAGGTACGCGCCCTGGGAGGCACCGCCGGCAAACGAAACGGCGACGTTTACATGCTCTCGCTCGGCGTGGACATTGAAAATCCCAATCCCGACCGCATGGCGCGCGGCGTTGGCATTGATATCACGCTCAAGGATAAAAACGGAAGCGTGATCACCGTGATCAAGGATCAGATCCAAAGCATTGATCCCGGCACCGTTTACCACTACGGAGTCACGCGCAAGATCCGCGGCGCGGCTACGGCGGGGCTCTCCGCAAAGGCCAGGGCCTCGGCGTTTTTGAAGCTCTCCACGCCAATTATGAAGCACGTCAAGCTTTCCAATCTGCGCCTTTCCAAGCATCCCAACGGCGTTCGCCTGTGCGGAACGCTGAATAGCGAATACGATCGCCCGCTCCGCTCGATGACCCTGCACTACCATTTTTTGAGCGCAGACAACAAGATCCTTGGCGGATCAAATGAGTGGTTGTTTGACCGCATGCAGGCCGGCGGCGAGCTGGAAATTTCCTCTGCGGTTCCCGTATCCATTGCAAACACCGCAAAGGCAGTGTATTCCGTCGACTTTGATGCGATGGAATTGATCAAAGAATAAAAAAAACGGACGTCAGAATCCGCAGGTGCCCCGAAAGGCACGAGGCGGCTCTGTCGCCCGTTTTTTATTCTCCGGTGGTAAGCGTTTGAACATTAAAATTCAAATGGGTTTCCCCGTTGATCAGCTCGCGCTCCTCGCGCGCGGCAACGCCCCAGCATTCCACCAGCCTTGCGCTGGTTTCGGTATCAAAAAGGAGCGTAAAAGAAATTTGGTTTTCGGGAGCGGCGGTAGGAATCTGCTCGGTGTAATAGGCTTTCTCTCCCTGGGGAGTTTCCACAACAAATTTGCAGAAGGCGGATCGCACGGTTCCCTCCGCAGTCATGGTAACACTGTATGCGGTATTGGGCGCAAAGGTGTATACTCCGTCCACCGGTTGCAGGCTCTCGCTTGACGGTTCCACGGAAAAGGTACCCTTTTCCACAATTGAAACCGTAACCGAACAGGTGCCGGTTTGGATTGAATTTTGGGAAGACGACAGGCCTTTTGTGAACCAAGCCCACGTAGAGGAGCTGAGAGCAATGATACAAACCAGGATTCCGAGCAGGGAAACCGTTAAGCTTTGAAGAAAGGCCTTATCGGAAAGCTTTTTAGAGGAAACCTCGGCAGTTTGGGAATCAACAGTTGTTTTTTTCATAAAACGCATTGACGTCCTCCTTTCTTTGTAATTGGACATCGCCGGGGAGGTTCGGTAAGCAAAAAGAACAAAACCGGTTCTCTTTGCTCACCGCCCAACTCCCCGAGGGGAGTTGGGTAGTGAGAAATAAATCATTTAGGGTTCGATAATGCAAGATGCACCGGTAACGTTAATCTTATCAGCTGTAGCAGTGCGACCGTCATCAATCCAAACGGCATTGATGCTGTCGGCAGCGCAGTTGCTGATATCAACATTGTCAATGGTAACAGTAGCACCGTAGTCGGTAGTGACGAGAACAGCAGCCTTCTTGGTGTTATTGAACTCCGAACCTGAAACGGTCAGATAAGTATGCTCCTTAGCACTATCTTCATCAGCAATCTTAAAGCCGCGATCCGTATTCAATGCGCCGACGTTGACTGCAGCAAAAATGGCTATACTTTTTTGTTGTCGGT
The DNA here is from genome assembly GCA_017505745.1 of Clostridia bacterium. GTDB lineage: Bacteria > Bacillota > Clostridia > Oscillospirales > CAG-272 > UMGS1865. The sequence continues at coordinate 61 of JAFVOP010000105.1, read as the reverse complement.
TTCTCTATTATCATTCGTCAATATGACGAAATTATAGAGGTTACCCACCCCTGCAATCGGC
>JAFVOP010000104.1 GCA_017505745.1 Clostridia bacterium | reverse complement strand
TCGTTGGTGGAATCATCCTCGTTGGTGGAATCGTCCTCGTTGGTGGAATCATCCTCGTTGGTGGAATCGTCCTCGTTGGTGGAATCATCCTCGTTGGTGGAGTCATCCCCGCCCGAGGGCTTGTCGTCGGAATCCTTGTCGGGAGCCTTGGTGGAAGTCTCTCCGGGTTTCTTGTCGGGATTTTCGGGATCCGTTTCCTCTGCGCAAGCAACCATGCCAAGCAGGAGCGCGCCCAGAAGAAGGACCAGCAAAAGTCGAACCCAAATTTTTGTTTTCATGTTTTTCTCCTTTTTGTTTTTTCTTTTTTATATCAACGGCATTTCTCAAAGTCAGTTGCCGTTCATATCTGTGGTCAATTGCTCTCTGTATCAGATCAAATAGAAGTCCAACATCACGGGACAGTGATCGGACGTACAGAGAATCGTCTTTTCGGAAAGGTTACGGTACGTGACCTCTCCGACCGTATCTGCGGTATCCCGCAAATAAATGTGATCCTGCGAGCACTCGTAGTTGTCTCTGAGAGACGCGTCGAAATCAACGTATGCATCAAGTGCTTCACAAAAAATGGGATAGCCGTGGGTGGAACAAGGGGTGGATCGATCGAGAGAAGCCCGATAGGTGTCGCGGAAACCGTTCTGTTCCAGCACTCGGCAGGCACCGACACGGTCAATTCCCCACGAATCGTAGGAAGCCCACGAATTGAAGTCACCGCCGACGAAGATCGGTGCGCCCCACGTGTTTCGGTAATTGATCAAAAACGGCAACAGCTTTTTTTCGATCTGCTCCTCCCGAAGCGGATTTCCGCCGCGGGCGTTTTGCGGAACCACAAAAGCGTTGGATTCCAAGTGTGTGACACACACCGTGAATCGTTTTCCACTGATCTTCGATTCAAACGTGACGACCAACGCGCTGCGCTCACGGCAATCCGCATCCTCGCTGTAATAGCTTCCGGATTCATTTGTGGCAACGCCGTTTTGCATCTGCAGCTCCCCGTAAGAATAGTAGCGGCAAGAGCCTTTGGCAGGCTGCACGGTCTCGACGTTGTAGAAAAGCGTGTTCACCATCTCGCGCTCGTCATTGACGGGTTTGACCTCCTCATATCCGTTCGCACGAAGCAACTCGACCAGATCGGTCTCCTCTCTCCATGCATCGGAAAATTCATTCAAGCCAACCACGTCGGGACGGTAAGTCAAGATTTCCGCAACTTCGTAAGCCGCTCCCGTCACGCCGAATATCGCGCCGTCATCATCAAACGCGTCATGCGTCCAGACGTTGTGAAACATCATGCGATAGGCGCTGGTCTTGCGATCGAGCATTTCTCCCATGTAGTTGCCGACGTAATCAACCGTGGGAAGCTCCGACGTTCCGTCGTTGAACAAATCCTTGGTCAAATAATCGGCGGCAGCAAGAAACCCAAACAGATCTCCCGCTTCCACAAGGAGCTTTTCTCCCTCTCGTCTTGCGAAAAAGCGCCCTTTTTCCATCCCGTCGCGTTCTCGGATCACCAGCTCCTCGGCACCCTCGGTGCTCTCGGTGGCAAGCGGGTGAAAATTCCCCGACCGCCAAAGCTTGTATTGCAAGGAGACCGCCGGATAGACGGCACCCTTGAGAGATTGTTTCGGATATACAATTGTAAACATTCCTACATGCCTTTCGTTACCTCTCGGAGCTTCCCCGCCCCACGGGACGGGGAGCTCCGAAAAAATGACGTTTTACATAATTCGGATCAAATATTGTTGAAAAGTGGTCGGAATCAACCTGCAATTTCTGCAAGGATTGCCTGATAGGTTTCGTTTGCTTCGATCTCTTCTGCGCTAACACCGTAGTAGCAGCTCGCGAACGCAGCGTTCAGTGCTGCCGTATCAGCTGCGGCATTGGCATCGTTCTTGATCGATTTCGTGACCTGCGCATCGTTCATATAGC
>JAFVOP010000008.1 GCA_017505745.1 Clostridia bacterium | reverse complement strand
GAAAAAGCATAATCACTGAAAAAGGTGAAGTGCGGAGTACGTTTGCCTTCCCCAGCGGGGAAGGTGGCAGCCGCTTGTCGGCTGACGGATGAGGAGAGCTCCCTATGCGCAATGTTCGATCAAATCCGGTAGGGACCGGCATCCTCAACGGTCCATTTCCAACCGAATTCCACCGCACACCCCCTTTGCGCACACACTCCCTTGGGTCATTCTGAGCGTCGTCTTTCCTGCTCTCCAAACCGATTTTCACTTGCAAACGGGGAAAGACCCGCGAAGAATCTTGTTACTTCAAAAATAGTTAGCAGATTCTTCGTGGAGGAAGTGAGTAAAGCTTTTGTTCTCTGTTCTTTTTGCGGTAGGGGCGAACAGTGTTCGCCAGCGGGCCTTCAATGAACGCCCTACGGTTTGCGTGTTGATTGCAGCCTTCCCCCGCGCGAAGAATTTTGTCGCTTTCCTTGTATCCGCACAAGGGTTCGCAACATAACAGGCGAAAATTGCGGCGTTTAGCCGTAAAGCAAAAACATCGGGGTGAGGCAAATGCATGCTTGCATTTGCCTCACCCCTTGTATCATCGGAGCGTTGTATCAAGCGCCGGTTTTTACCGTTACGCTATTGGGATCGGTAGCCGAGCCAACGTAAGTGCCCGTGGTACCGCCCGTGAGAGTAGCCTCGTTGGTGCAGTTCTCCAGCGTAGCCGTACCCTTGGCCTGCTTTCCGATAAATCCGCCAACCGTTCCCGAGCCTCCGTTGATGGAGCCCTTGGAAACCGAGTTGCGAATGATTACCTTGTTGTTGTCTGCTGCGGGAGATCCCACAAAGCCACCCACGGTTCCCTTAATCATGGTAATTTCCATGTTGGTGGAGCAATCCTCAATCGTCAGCGTGCAAGCCTTGGTGATCTTACCCACAAACGCGCCAAGGTTCACGGAGTGCGAGGTGGACTGCTTTACCGTTGCCGTTACGTGTACGTTGGTAAAGGTGGCGTTTCCGCAGGTGGAGGCAAACACACCCTGCTGGCATCCGGCGGTGGCAATCGAGGTAATCGATACGCCCTTTACCGTCAGATTCTTCACGGTTCCTGCAATCGACTCAAAGAATACCGCTCCACCCTTTTCGTAAGTAAAGGAGGTTCCGGTAAAATCAACGGTGTATCCGTTTCCGTCCAGAATGCCGGTAAACGAGCCGCCGATCCAGGCTGTTTGTCCCGCAACGGTAACGGCGCCGGCCGAAACACGGATATCGTTTGCCAAGCGATAGTTGGCGGCAGGATCCTTCGCGATCAGAAGTAGATCGGCCATGGAGGTAATCAAATAGTAGCCATCGGTATCCTGCTGCAGAGAGCCGTCGGATTTTTTGTTGGGTACCACCTGCACGTTGGTACCGTTAAACGGCAGACTGAAGATCTGGGTATCGCTACCTGCAATGAAATGCTGCTCTACGCGGTGCGAATCACCAAAGAAGAAGGCGTTGTGCGCTTTTTCCTTGCGGGTGTTAAAGTTTTCCGTATCGGTGGGCCACAAAACCCACTTGGGGTTCACCAAACCCGCCAGCGTGGTGGTGTTTCCGCCGTGGCCGTGGTGAGGAGTCTGATAAAAATCGGACTGCAGCGCGGTGCCGTATACCGCTTCCATCATCTGGTTTGACTTGGTGGTGGTGTCACCCGTGATCAGGAAGGTCTGCCCCTCCACCGTAAAGCGGGAAATGACCGAAAGTCCGTTTCCGGAGGTGAGCTTGTTATAGCCCATACGCAATTCGTGGGTATAAACGATTTCCATCTCGGCATCGCCAAACAGGAATTTCTGTCCCACGTGCGTGCGATGCAGCTTGGTTCCGGTGGCAACCAGCTTGTTGATCGCCTTGGTGTAAACCGCCAGTTTGGGAACCAGGTTTTGCTCCTCGTCCTCCAGGAGGATGCGAGTGCTGTAATTGTTCCAAAGAATGTTTTCCAGCGTGATGGTGGGATCGTTGGCATAGGTGTTGCCAAAGTGCTCCAGCGCACCGATGTGGTCGATGTGCGGATGCGTGATCAGCCAGCCAACGATGTGGATATCATTGGGGTTGGGCGCGTATTCCTTGAGGATCTCCACAATGCGCGCGCAGTTGGCACGCGTGGGCTCCTCGGCATCGTTAAATCCGCCGTCCACGATAAAGAAATCGCCGTTGGCAAAGCGGAAGATGTAGCCCATACCCGAGGCGGCGTTGGTGCCTACCTGGAAGAAGAGCGGATCGCAGACCTTGGTTTGGTTATCGTTTACATAAGAGAAATAACCGTTATCCTTTTTTTCTTCTACAAACACGCGCATCCGCTCGTCGTGGGTACCAATCATCGTGATCACGGCATCCCCGTCGGTGCAGGAGGCGTAGTAGTTGTTGGCCGTGTTGAGCATTGCGCGAGGCTCCTCATAGCTCTCCATGCCGCAGGACAGGAGCTTATTGAAGTATGCCGAGAAATCGGCAGCCTTCACGCCCGTGAAGTAGAGCATATAGTAGTTCTCGCCGCAGAAATCCAACAGATCCATGGAGGCATTGCCGCATTGGAACAGCTCTTCTCTGAGCGGATGCGCATAGTCCAGCGCAAGCGCGGTGTCGGGCAGGAGAAGGGTTTTCCCTTCATTGGAGATTCCGTGCTTGGTGATTTCCTCCTGAATGCGATCCACCGCATACAGAAGTCCTCCTTCCAGCGCGCCGTTTACAACCAGGCCGTTGTCGATCGATTGGATCACATAGTGTCCGATAGCCAGCTCCGAACGGCGGAGCGAGGCATCGGTAAGTGCCGTGTCACCGATCAGGATCATGTACGTTCCCGTAGGCAGGGTGGCGGTGTCCTCCTTCACGGTAGGATGTGTACCGCTCTTATCATAAATGTAATCAGCCAGCTCCTCAGCAGCATTTTTTTCGTAATCCAAGCCCTCGGCAGGATATACGATAGTAGCGGTTGCCGTTCCCTGCATCACCAGGGGGAAGAACTCGGTAGGGGTGGGTTCGGGGTCCTCTTCCCCGGAAGTGGATTCTTCTTCGTTGTCCGTAGTGGTTTCCTCAGAGGAGGACTCCTCTTCCTTGGAGGTAGTTTCCTGCGTGGAGGTGTCCTCGGGGGTCGTTTCTTCATCGTCGGGCTTGTTGTTGTCGCACGCAGTCACGCACATCATCACGGCAAGCGTTGCGAGCAACAAACAAAGAAATTTTTTCAGCATAAATCGTTCCGTCCTTTCCCTTTTCTTATTTTTTTGAGAAAAAAGCAGTGTTTTTTCCCCATTTGCAGGTTCATTATACCAAAAAAAGTGGTGATTGTCAATAAAAACAGCCGAATTGGGTTATTTTTGAAAAAGAACACCGGCAGGCTCGAACAGTGAGCAACAAGCAACCGTCAGTCCATGCGATTTTTCATATATCCCAATCGGCAGGCGCGCGCGTATACCTCTGCCACGTATTCCTCTATGCTCATCTTGGCGTATTTATCGTTTTCATGGCGGTTTGGCTTGCTCGCGCGCGTCAGCTCAAAGGTCAGGATTCCCTTGTAGCCGCAGCGGTTGAGGCGGTCGGCCACATCGCGCCAATCGTGAATGCCGTCAAACGGAAGCAGGTGGAGATCGTCGGTCCAGTAAATACTGCCGTCCGCGCGGCTCACTCCGAGGTTGTCGTTGAGATGGGTGGCGATCAGGCGGTCTCCGTAGAGCGCCAGCATATCCTTGCCGCGGTTGTAGCAAAGCTCGTGCCCCGAATCCCAGCAGAACCCAACGGCGCTGTCGCCCGCGAAGGCATCCATCAAGGCTTTGAGATATTCCTCGCCCTCCACGTTTTCAAACGCGATCCTCACGTTTTGACTCTTGGCTTCCTCTACCACGGTACGGAAATGACGGAGGCCGTCCTCGGTGGGTTGATACGGCAGATCAAAGCCGATATAGGGGTGTACCACCAAAACGGGGACCCGCACACGTCCGCAGTCGCGCACGCAGGCCAGCAGCTCCTCCACCGCCGGTGCCGCCTCCCCGTCCGGTTTCCACATCGCTGCCGCCAGCTTGAAGGGGGCGTGGATCGATTGGTAGATCATCCCCAATTCATCGGCCAACGTGCGGTATTCGTCTACGCGTCCGTCCCATCCGGTAAAGAAGCCGTCAAAGCCCGCTTGCGCAAACAGACGGATCTGATCGGCCGTGTCCAAGTCAAAGGTCTTTCCAACTCCCAAGCATAATTTGGTTCGAAACATCCTGATCAAGCTCCTTTTTCACAGTTTATTTGCTAAAATTATAGCACGAAACACCGTAAAATGCAATAAAAAATCTGTTTTTATTCGTCTCTTTTTTGCCGATTTCGGGTCTCTTTTTGGTATTGATACGGTGTGAGGCCCATGTAGCGACGAAAGACGGAAATCAAATGCGAACAATCGCTAAACCCGCACAGATAGGCCGTTTCGGTAACCGAATGGGTCTCCAGGAGCGATGTAGCGCGCAGGATGCGATACTGGTTCAGGTATTCGTGCAGGCCCCTGCCCGTTTCCTTTTTGAACACGCGCGAGAGATATGACGGGCTGACGCGGCATTGCGCGGCCAGTGCCTCTATCGAAAGAGGCTCTCCGTAATGCGCCTCCATATACTGCACTGCCCGGGCGGTATGATAAGAAAACGCCGCCCCCGGCAGGAGGTTGGAGGTTGCATACAGCGTTTGAAGCAGGGCAAGCAACTCGATCAGTCGCGCATAGGCCAACGCGCGATCCCCGCGCGAGAGATCCTCCTCCGTCGCGCGGCAAAGTGCCAATACCCGCTCGCGGCTTTGCGGGTCGGGACGTGCAAACGCGTCACGCGGAGTCACCGTTTCTAAAAGCCGCCCGACCAGAAGCCGCCCGTCGGGAATCGCGTCAAAGGCGTGCAGCCCCACGTCGATCTCGTAATAATCGAGATGGGTTGACGCGGGGATCTGTCCATAGTGCAGCTTTTGAGGGGACAACACACAGATGTCGCCATAGATCGGTTGGTGGAGGCAACCGTCTGAAAACACCGAAAAGCTTCCTTCCATAAAGACGTTGATCTTGATGGAATCCAGCATGATGACGTTTTCCTTTTTCCACTGCCCCGCCACTGCGTCCTTCTCATATCGCGCAAAGCGAAGGAGCCGATCGCGGCCTTGCTCGGGGAGAATATTCTCGCGCATCCTCTTACCTCTTTGTTCATTTTTTTACTGTTTTTGATTTATTTTTCTATTATTTAAGAAAAATATCCACTAAAATTATACTGTATAAACGATCTTTTGTCAAGGAAAAGGAGAAAAAAGATGAACCGCGAGGCGTATAAGATCACTCCACGGATACAAGCCTTAAAAGCAATTTACCGCACGCTCCCCGTGCCGAGGATGGCCGACTCCTCCCCTTCCGCAGCATACAAGCCCTACTGCACGGGTGACCGCTTGGTAACCCTGGGATTTTTGCGCGGATTTGATAAGAATGTCAAAGCCCTCACCACACGCCTGCGCACGTCGCTGGCGGAGGCAGAGGAGCTGTACCAAGCCAAACCGCAAATTCTGGACGGAGAATTGCTGCTCGGGCATTTGTATCTGCCGGAGTACACCGCAGAGGAGCAGGCCGAATACGATGCGCTGTGCGAGAAATTTTCGATGTCGGCGCACACGTTGCTCCAACGGCAGCCGCGAAAGGACCACATCGGTCTGGATTTTGAAAAGCTGCTTCGCGTGGGGATCAACGGGCTCAGGAATGAAATCCGCGAACGGATGGAGGGTTTGGATCTCACGGGTGCCAACCTCTACCCCGAACTGGAGCCGATCAAGCAATATGAATTTTATCAGTGCTGTCTGATCGAGCTGGACGCCGTTTCCGATCTTGCCGCAAGATACGCCACCGAAGCGTTTCGCCTGGCAGAGGAGACCCCCGAGCCGCGCCGCTCGGAGCTAAAACGCCTCGGCAAGATGCTCCAAAAAGTTCCCGACGAGCCGGCGGAAAGCTTTTACGAAGCGGTGCAAAGCGTGCAGTTCTTTTTGTCCACGCTCTTCGGCCTCTATCCGCTCGGCAGACCCGACCGTTATCTGTACCCCTATTACGAAAAAGACATCCGAAACGGCATTTTGACAAAGGAATTTGCGCAGGAGTTGATCGACAATTTCTGCCTGTGCATCTCGGATCGCGTGTTTTCGAGAGCCGCCTGTGGGTTTATCGTAGGCGGAAAAGACGCAAACGGTGCAGTGGTGGAAAACGATCTGACTTATATGTTCCTCACGTCGCTCGATCACCTGAAGCTCCCCGATCCCAACGGCGCGTTGGCGGTTTGCAAAGAAACAAGCCAGGATCTGCTGAACTATTGCGCTGAAATCCTCTCTCACGGAACCACGCATCCCGCGCTTTATAACGATGACGCCATTGTGGGGTCCCTCATAAAGCATTACGGGGTAGCCCCCACCGATGCAGTCAATTACATTCATTCTACCTGCGCGGAAATTTCGGTTATTGGCAAATCCAAAACCCATACTACACTGGTACGAATTGATTTGCCAAGATTACTTGCGGAGGTGACGGCAACGAGTGAATTTGAAAGCTTTGAAGCACTGTACGATGCCTATCTCCGTTGTATCCAAACGTACGCCAAGCAAAAAATCACAAATTGCGCGATTCGTCTGCTTGAGGCCGCGCGCATCGGAAACGAAGCCATGCGGATCTGCGCCCTGATCGACGATTGCATCGCACGCGGGAAAAGCATCTATGAAGGCGGCGAAACATACATGTTCGAGCAACCTATCTTTGTGGGCTTTGCCACGGCGGTGGATTCCCTGCTTGCGATTTCAGAACTTGTTTATATGAAAAAAGAGCTTTCTTTGAAAGAGTTTTCGCACATCACGAAAACCAATTTCCGAGGTCACGAGCCCCTGCGCCAACGGATCCTGCATAAGCTTCCGCACTACGGAAATGACATGCCCGAGGCAGACCGCATGGCGGCGCGGTTTGCAAGTACCTTGCAGGAGCTGTTTCAAAATCGCGTTCCTCTGTGGGATTTGATGATGCCCGGCACGTTCAGCTATATCAACCATGCCACGCTCGGTGAAAAAATGGAAGCCACCTTTGACGGGCGTCTCGCGGGCACGTCTTATTCCGACGGTTGCGGTCCCGTACAGGGGCGGGACGTCAGCGGTCCCACCGCCTTGCTTCTGTCTCTCACCTCCTGGGATCAAAGCCGACTGCTCGGCGGAATGGTGGTAAATATGAAATTTGGAAAAGAACAGCTCAGCGGAGCCAAGCGCGAAAACTTTTTGACCCTGGTGTGGGCATTTATGGAGCGTGGCGGCATTGAAATGCAGATCAACGTGGTAGATCGCGCCACCTTGGAGGATGCAAAAAAGAATCCCGAGGCGCACCGCGATCTGATCGTGCGCATTGGAGGGTACAGCGATTATTTCACGCGTCTCTCCCCCGTGCTCCAGCAAGAGATCATCGACAGGACGGAATATTGAGATGATACGCGGACAGATCTTCAACATTCAACGCTTTTCCACCGATGACGGTGACGGAATCCGCACCTGCGTGTTCCTCAAAGGATGCCCCTTGCGGTGTGCCTGGTGCCACAATGCCGAGTCGCTTTCCGCCGCTTTTGAGCTGGCCTTTTACGCGCAAAACTGCATTGGATGCGGGACGTGTGTGGCGGAATGTCCCACGGGGGCACTCGACCTGCAAAACGGAAAGCTCGGCATCAATCGCACCGCCTGCAAGGGCTGTATGCGTTGTGCCGAGGTCTGCTGTGCCGAGGCGTTGGTGCAGATCGGCAAGTCCATGACTGTGACCGACGTAATGGAGACCGTGTTAAAGGATCGGATCTTTTACGGTGCCCACGGCGGGGTCACTCTCACGGGCGGCGAACCGATGCTCCAGCCGCAGTTTGCAATCGCTCTGGCAAAAGCGGCCAAGGCAGAGGGGCTTTCGGTAGCCATGGAAACGAGTGGCTTTGGTGACTCCGCCGATTACGAAGCCCTCCTTCCCTACTGCGATCTTTTTCTTTTTGATTGCAAGGCGTCCACCGAACGCCACCGGGAGCTTACTGGCGTGGAGGACACGCGGATCCTGCAAAATCTCGACCTGCTTGCCGCGCACGGCGCGCGGATCCGCCTTCGGTGCCCCATTGTGGAGGGCGCAAATCTTGATGACGCGTTTGTGGAGAAGATCATCGCGCTTGCCAAGCGCTATCCATCGATCGAGGCGGTGCAGCTCCTGCCCTATCACAACACCGGCGTTGAAAAAGCAATTCACCTTGGAAAGCAAGCCCAACCCATATTCACCACTCCAAATCCTCAAACACTTGCCGCTCTTGCCGAACGGATCGAGCAAGAGAGTGGAACCCCGACGGTCTATTAACGCAGAAATAAAAGCCGGCAATCTCAAACCGATGGGAATGAGATTGTCGGTTTCTTACCTCGCCGCCAACGGCATATTCACCGGCATGTTTTCAAGAAAGATGCCGTAGCCCGCGGTGAGATCGTTGATGAGGACCTGCATGACTATACTCCGCTACACTCCGTGGCAAGTTTTCTTCGATATTTTCGTTGTAATAATACTCGCGGACCAGCTTAAGAAGAAAATACTCAAGCAGTATTTTGAGCATCTGCTCGGCTCCGTAGCTCTGCTTTTTCTTTTTCTTCATATTGTGCGTCGGGATCGACTTACG
>JAFVOP010000103.1 GCA_017505745.1 Clostridia bacterium | reverse complement strand
TTTAGCAACCTGAAGACAAAGGGGAAACCCTTCGCCAATCTCTTCAGCGCTGCTGTTTTCGCTGCTTACCATGTGGCTATGATGTCCGGCTGGTTCAGCCCGGTGCTGTTTATGCTGGTGCAGGTTCCGTCATCGTTGGCCGATGCATTGAGAGCGGTGCCGGCAAAATTGCCGCGCAGGATCTCAAAATACCCCGCCGCCGCGACCATCGCGCCATTGTCGCCGCAAAGCGAAAGCGGGGGCATGGCAAGCGCGGTCCCGGTTTTCTGACAAAGCGCCTCCAGCGCCGTGCGCAAGTGGCTGTTTGCGGCCACCCCACCCGCCAGAACCAACGTTTTCATCCCACTTTGTGCCAGCGCCAGCTCGGTTTTTTTCACCAACGCCTCCACGATCCGATGGGTGTAGGAGGCCGCCACGTCAGCGCGGACGATCTCCTCCCCCCGTTGTGCCTTTCCGTTGAGATAGTTGAGCGCTGCGGTCTTGATACCGCTGAAGGAAAGATCCAGCGTATCTCCCCCCAGCGCGGGAGACGGCAACGCGATCGCGTGCGGATCCCCCTCGTAGGCCAAGCGGTCGATCGCCGATCCGCCCGGGTAAGGCAGACCGATCACACGCCCGATCTTATCAAAGGCCTCGCCTGCCGCATCGTCCCGCGTGCCGCCGATCTCCACAAAGTCGGTCTCACTGTCCACTCGGTAAAAGCAGGTATGTCCGCCCGACACCACCAATGCGAGGAAGGGCGGCTTGAGCGTGGGATGCGCCAGATATGCCGCCGCCACATGCCCGTGAATATGATTGACCGCCACCAACGGCAGTCCACGTGAAAATGCCAAGGATTTGGCAAAATTGACCCCGACGAGAAGCGCACCGATCAGCCCGGGAAATGCCGTAACCGCCACGCCGCCCAGATCGGCAAGCGTGATACCGGCCTCCTCCAGAGCCTGATACGTGATGCGCGAGATCGCCTCGATGTGCGCGCGGCTGGCAATCTCGGGGACAACCCCACCGTAGAGACGGTGGGTCTCAATTTGCGATGCGATGACGTTGGAGCGAATGGCGCGCACACCCTCGCCCATCTCCACCACAGCGGCGGAGGTCTCATCACACGAGCTTTCCATTCCTAAAATATACATCAAAAAGCCTTTCTTTTTTCACCCGTTCTTCCAAAGTGGGCATTCAGATCCGTCCAAGCAGGTAACGGCCGTGGGAAGGTCTCACAGCCTGCAAAGCATCACGAAGGCATCCTCCGTGGGATTGCGGTAGAAGCGCTTCCGTATGCCGGCAGCTGCAAAGCCGTGCGAGGTATAGAGCGCAATCGCCGCCGCATTGGATACCCGCACCTCCAGAGATAGTTGCTCCGCGTTGCGCTTCCGCGCTTCCGCGCAAAGAGCCTCGAGAAGCCGCGCGCCGATTCCGCATCGCCGCGCATCGGGAGACACCGCAAGATTGGTGATCTGTCCTTCTCCGGGTGCAAGCAGCATTCCTCCGTAGCCAACCACGGTCTGCTCCCGAAGCGCCACCACACCCAGCGCCGCATCGCTAAGAAGCAGCTCGAGGGAGGCCTCACTCCAGGGCTCGGAAAAGCACTGTGCCTCCAATTCTGCAATCGCACCCAAATGCTCCCGCGATACACGGACTACGGTCAACAAAGAGTCCGTATTCATGTGGGGGCCTCCGAAAAGAAGAGTGCTTTTACCCCTTCCTCAATTTGGGCCAGGCAAGCCTGATAGCAAGCAAGATCCCCGCCGTAGGGATCGGAGATCGGGCTGGGCATGCATCTCAGCTTGCTTGCCGCCTCGGGAAAGCGCAACAGCAGCTCCATCACGTGACTCGCGCTCATGCCAACCAGAATATCGGCCGTTTCCACATCTCCTGCGGTAACGGTATGCGCGGTGTGAAGGTGATAATCGTGTCCTTCCACCGCTTCCACCTCGGCCGCCTCCAAAGCCTTTACCGCGTGCGCCGTGATCGGATCTCCCAACGAGGCGTAAAGTCCCGCGCTGCAGGCCTCCAGCCGATGCGTCGCGCAAGCGCGCACCGACGGAGGAATGGGAGCCAGCTCCCGCTCTGCCAGCGCATTTGCAACCGCCTCCGCCATGGGAGAACGGCAGGTATTTCCCGTACAAACAAAGCAGACGCGAAGCGGCGCTTGCCGATCGGATCGCTCCGTAGACTCGGCCTTCGGTTTTTCTTCACAAATCGCTTCGGGCATTCTTCTCTCCTTCTCTCCCGCGGCTTATTCCGCGTCCAGGATATAATTTTCCACAATCTCCCCCGCGGGGTAGCAGCACTTGGTCACACGGTCGTAAAGGATCCCTCTGCCAAAGTGATACACGGCGTAAAGGTCGCCCTTATACAGCTCGGTAGTCACCTCCACGTTGGGATACGTAATGGGAAAGTCATTGGCGCTGTCGATCTCCTCGTAAATCAGGACCTCGCTCTCAAACTGCCAATAGGTCACACAGTAATAAAGCCCCGGATGCGCATCCGATCTGAATTTCAGATCGTATACCTCCTTGGAGAGCATTGCATCGATCTCCCCGGCGGGGAATCCCTTCTGCTCCTCCACCGTCCCGATCAGCGTTTCCAGCTCTGCCGCATTGCGGATCTCCGCCAATGCCCAGGTCAGCTCGATCGTTTGGCACACGTATGCCACCTCGGGCTTCATCTGAGAAAGCGTGGGCAGGGTGGTTCCCTCCGCACAGAAGATCTCGTACGTATCGGAGGTCAGCATGGTTTTCGTATCCACCCCCGAGACCGCGTAAAGCACCACGTCCTCGATCCCCTTTTGCACGATCCGCGCGATCTCCGCATCCTCATCCAGCGCAATGGCCTGGTAGTAGGAGGGGGCGGGAACGTAAGAAACGCCGGTTTTGGGGTGGGTATAGATGCCGTTTTCATACTTCATTTTGGGAAGCTTGGCGCAGGAGGTCATCAGCATCAGCACAGCAAGCAACAGCGCCCCCACGCGCAACAACCTTTTTTTCATGCTCATACCGATCCTTTCAATAGCCAAACACGCCCGAAAGCGAGTCGTCGTTTTCGATCCAGTCCTTGACGTCGATCACCCGGTAGCTCTCCTTGGTATCGCGCACCACTACGGTAGAGATCCCCGCGTTGATGATCTGCCGCTTGCACATCATACAGGAATTGGTGCCTTCGTACAGCTCGCGGTTTTTGGGGTTGACACAAACCATGTACAAGGTGGCGCCAAGCATCTGCTCGCGCGGCGCCGCGATGATCGCATTCGCCTCGGCATGCACCGAACGGCACATCTCATACCGCTCACCGCGCGGGATATTCAGCTTATCCCGCATACACACCTGCAGGTCCGAGCAGTTTTTCCGTCCGCGAGGCGCGCCGTTATAGCCCGTGGAAATGATCGAATCGTTTTTTACAATGATCGCGCCGAACATCCGCCGCAGACAGGTGGCACGCTCCGCCACGGTTTGCGCAATGTCCAGATAATAGTTATGCTTGGATACCCGTTCCATAAATCCGTTCTCCTTTTTTGAGGTGAGGGCAGACCTCACCATTTTATCTTTTTATATTATATACTATTTTTTTTGTGAAATCAATAGGGGAGAACGAATAAAATGTAAATTTCCCATAAACCGTTTTTTCTCCGCGGCGTCCAAAAAGATAATTTTTTGCCGTTGCATATACGAATTTTACTTGCTTTTTTTGGTCCCCTGTGTTATGATTAGCATAAGAAGCTTTCCAAAGGAGATCTTTGCCATGAAGCATATACTCAACGGAACCTGGAATTTTTCCTTTACCCCTCCCGGGCAGAACCTGCCGATCCAAACCACGGCCGCCGTCCCCGGGAACGTGGAGCCCGAGCTGGTAAGGCTCGGCCTGATCGAGGACTATCTGCCCGCCGATTCCAAATACGCCACCATGGACTACGAATTGGTGGACGACTGGACCTTTACACGCACCTTTGACGCCCCTCCCTTGGCCAACGGAATGACACGGGAATTGGTGTTTGACGGCATTGATACGGTGGCCGAGATCTACCTCAACGGTCAGAAGGTCTGCGATTGTGCAAATATGCACCGCCAATGGCGCATCCCCGTGGGGGATCACCTCCTGCCCAGCGGAAACGAGCTGAAGGTGATCATCCGCAGCGCCGACCGCTATGCGCGCGCGCTCGATACCGCCACCTTTCCCCCCTCGCGCAATTCCTCTCTGTACGGCTCCCAGCCCTATCTGCGCAAGGCGCGCCATCAATGGGGGTGGGACAACGCGCCGCGCCTGGTCACTGCCGGGATCTGGCGCGCAGTCTACCTGGAGGATCTGCCGTGCGAACGCTTTGACGATCTTTACGTTTATACCGACAACATTGAGGATTCGGTGATCCGCATCGGCTTCCACTGGTCCTACAAAATGCCCTTGGAGAAATCCACCAAGGGCTACCGCATCCGCTATTCGCTCTCCGACGCCGACGGCGTGGCCTATTCCTACGAGGAAGAGGTGCTCTTTCCGCGCGGCGCGCACCGCGCCACCGTCCCCGCCGACTCCCTCAAGCTTTGGTGGCCCTACGGGTTTGGAGAAGCGCATCTTTACAACGCCAAGCTCGAAATGCTTTGCGGCGATCGGCTCCTGGCAGAAGCCACCACCCGGATGGGGATCCGCACGGTGCGCCTGGAGGAAAGCGAGGACGTGGACGAAAACGGAAACGGAACCTTCCTGTTCACCGTCAACAATGAAAAGATCATGATCCGCGGCACCAACTGGAAGCCCACCGACGCGCTCGCCTCAAGGGCCGACGGAAAGGTGCTGGATTTCCTGCCTCTTGCCAAGGAATGCAACTGCAACATGGTGCGCATCTGGGGCGGCGGCATCTACGAGGATCATCCCTTTTTTGACTACTGCGACGAAAACGGGTTGCTGGTTTGGCAGGATTTTATGTTTGCCTGCGAAATGCCGCCCTTTGACGCCTGGTTCTGTGAGGAGGTCCGCCGGGAGGCCGATGAGACCGTGCGCAAGCTGCGCAATCACCCCTCCCTTGCCATCTGGTGCGGCGACAACGAGATCGACCTGTTCGTGCGTTACGCCCTGCTCCGCAACAGCACCTTCCCACCCTCCGCGCAAAGGATCAGCCGCGAGATCCTGCAGGACGCCGTTTTGGAAAACGACCCCTACCGCCCTTACGTGGCAAGCTCGCCGCGCTATTCCGACCGCTTTGTGCAAACCAAACGCCAAGGCTTGCGTCTCTATGGGTCGGTGGAGGAGCACCTCTACCCCATGGAATACGCCAAGGCCCTGCGCGCCTGCAGGTCTGCCTTTATCGGGGAGACCGGCCCCTGGTGCTTCAATCCCTTTACCGAGGACGAGGAGATCTTTGCCCGCGAAAAAGCCAGATGCAAGCGCCTGTGGGATTCTCACGAGATCCCCGAGGCGGTGGAGGATATCCACCAAAGCGACTCCTATTTTGCCCGTTGCCGCGCGGTAGGCAGAAAAAATTGCCTCTCCTACTTCAACCGCGATTTTACTCTTGCCGAGTGGAAGGATTACGCCACGGCGATCGGCATTCTCTGCGCCGATATCTTCAAGGACGCCGTGGAATACACCCGCGTCACGCGTTGGAAAAAGACCGGCGTGCTTTGGTGGTCGCTGGCCGACATGTGGCCGATGCTCTTTAACTATTCGGTGGTGGACTTCAAGGGAGTCCCCAAGCTCCCCTTCTACTGGATCCGTCAGTCGCAACGCGACCTGGCGTTGATGCTCGTCAAGCCGGAGCTGGATGCCGCTCCCGTCCTCTACGCAGTCAACGATACGCTCGTTGCGCAAAGCGGCAGCTACCGCATCACGGCGTATGATGCCCAAGGCAACGCGCGCCCCGTTTGTGAGGGTCGCTTTGAGGCCGCTGCAAACGAGGCCACCGTCCTTCCCCCCGTCTCTGTTCCCAACGCGCAGGAGCTCTGGCTCCTCACGTGGGAGACTCCCAACGGAAAGACCCATTGCAATCACTTCGTCACCGGCTCCCGCCCCTATTCGTTTGCGGCGTGGAAGACCTGGAACACGATCCTGAAAACCGCCTATGAAGCCGACGCCAACGATTGACGGCGCCGCATGAAACAGAAAGGAACTACTATGGAACTGCAACAAGCTTTGGAACAACTATCCCGCCTGCAAGCCAAAATGGCGGCCTATAACCACGCCATGGCACTGATCTATTACGACGGCGCCACCACCGCTCCCAAGGGAACGGCGGCAAACCGCGGGCAGACTCTTTCCATTTTGAGCGAGGAAAGCTACCGCCTCTCCACGGGCAAGGAGACCGTGGAGCTGCTCGAATTTCTTGACGCGCACCGCGAGGAGCTCTCCGAACGGGAGGCGCGCACCGTCTTTTTGGCGCTGAAAAGCATTCGCGAGCTGCAAAAGATCCCGATGGAGGAATACGTTGCCTACCAGCAGCTGCTGGTGGAGGCCGAGGATATTTGGCACACGGCAAAGGAGACCGACGATTTTGCGCTCTTCTGCCCCTTCCTGGAGCGGATCTTTGCATTTGAAAAGAAGCTTGCCGCCTACTGTGCCCCCGAGAAAAAGCCCTACGACTACTGCCTTGACAAATACGAGGACGGGTTGACGATGGAGGACTGCGACGCCTTTTTCGAAGCCCTTCGGAGCCGCCTGGTGCCGCTCATTCAGCGCATCACCGCCAAGGAGCAGCTCTCCAACGCCTGCCTCTGCGGACACTTCGACGATGCCGCGCAGGAGGCCTTTTCGCTCGACCTGATGCGCTTGATGGGCATCGATCTTGCGCATTGCGGTCTTGGTACCACCGAGCATCCCTTCACCACCAGCCTCGGCTCGCATCATGACGTGCGCATCACCACCCATTACGATCCCGAAAATTTCGCCTCGTCGATGTACAGCGTGATCCACGAGGGCGGGCACGCGCTCTACGATCTCAACTCGGACGACGAGCTTGCCTACACCCTGCTCGACGGCGGCGTTTCGATGGGGATTCACGAAAGCCAGAGCCGATTTTACGAGAATCTGCTTGGCCGAAGCCGCGCCTTTGTGGAGCGTGTCTTCCCCTTGCTCTGTAAGCATTTCCCCGAGCAGATGCGGGGATATACGGCCGAGGACGTTTATCGCGCGGTCAACCGCGTCACACCCTCGCTGATCCGCACCGAGGCCGATGAGGTCACCTATTGCCTGCACGTGATGGTGCGCTACGAGCTGGAAAAGCGCGTGATGGCAGGCGAGCTGGCCGTGCGCGACCTGCCTGCGGAATGGAACCGCCTCTACCGCGAGTATCTCGGCGTAGAGGTTCCGAACGACCGCCGGGGCGTGCTGCAGGACAGCCACTGGTCGGGCGGCGGCATTGGATATTTCCCGTCCTACGCGCTGGGAAGCGCCTACGGCGCACAGCTGCTGCGCAAAATGCGCGAGAGCGTGGACGTGGACGCCTGCCTGCGAGAGGGGAATTTTGCCCCCATCAACGCGTGGAACCGCGAGCATATCTGGAAATTCGGATGCCTCAAAAAACCGGGAGAGCTTTTGCGCGAGGCGCTGGGCGAGGATTTTGATCCCCTGGTTTACACCTCGTATCTCGAGGAAAAATTCGGAGAGCTTTACCAATAAGCGAATAAAGCATAAAATAGGGCAACCGCCACGGCGGTTGCCCTTCAAATTGTAAACAAAACGAACGAGTTTCGTCAGTTTGACGAAAGTTTTGGTCGAGCTTTTTCAAAAGCTCGCGCAGTGGAGGGCGCGGAGCCCTCCTCGCCCTCCGCAGAGGGCGAAAACATCCTTGGCGTTTCTTTTTTGCGAACTTTTTTCTTTGCGCCTTTGGTGTCAAAGAAAAAAGTGGCTAACGAGTTTGTGCAATCTCACGATTTGTTTGCCTTTGGTCTATGCGCTCCCGGGCAACCGCCGCAGCAGTTGCCCTTGCCTGTTGTATCACAAAAAGCCCGGAGAATGCTTCTCCGGGCTTCGTTTATTTGGTTCCTCGCTTCCGCTTGCCTGTCAGCTTAAACACGTCGGCCGTTTTTCCGATGACCACAATGTGATCCTCGGTGCGGAATACGTAGTCGGCGCTCGGCGTGGGCTGTAAAAAATCTCCGCTCTTAATGGCAATGATATTGACGCGGTGCTTTCTGCGCACGTCGATCTCCACAATGGTCTTCCCTACCCAGGAGGTAGGCACGGGGATCTCGTAGATCGAATAGTCCTCGGTAAGCTGCACGTAGTCAAAAATATTGTTGGCGTTGTAGCGCACCGCCAGCTTTTCGGCGATGTCGTATTCGGGATACACCACCTCGTCGGCCCCGATCTGGCGGAGCAGATCGGCCTGGATCTCCTGGTTGGCCTTTGCGATCACGCACTTCGCGCCCGCGCGCTTCAGCAACGAGGTGATCACCAGCGAGGATTGGAAATCCTCTCCGATCGACACCACGCAAAGATCCATCTGTTTGACCCCCAGCGCCTTGATCACCGATTCCGCGGTGCAATCGCCAATATGCGAATCGGTGAACTTGTCCGCCACCGCATTCACCAGCTTTTCGTCCTTGTCCACAACCATCACGTCGTTTCCAAGCTCCTGCATTTTTTCGGCAAAATGGAGCCCAAAGCGCCCCATGCCGATCACCAATACCGATTTCATATTTCCATAACTCCTTTCGGGTCTGTTAGCCAATCAAAATTTTTTCCACCGGACGCTCCAGCGGCGGAGGGGTCTCGCTTTCCGAGAGCGCCAAAAAGATGGAAAGTCCGCCCAAGCGCCCCGCATACATCAAAAGAATGAGGATCAGCTTGGACGCCACGCCCAGAAGCGGCGTCATCCCCATCGAAAGCCCCACGGTTGCCATGGCCGAGGTCACCTCAAACAAAACCTCCCGCAGAGGAAACGGCTCGATGGCGCAGATCAGCGCGGTTGCCACCAGCACGGCGGCCAGATAGAAGCAAACCACCGCTCCCGCCTGCCGCACAATGCGATCGTCGACGCGGCGCTTGAACACCGTAACCGATTGGCGGTTTTGCGCAAGCTGCCAGGAGCAGAGCAAAAATACGGCCACGGTAGTCGTCTTTGCGCCACCCGCCGTGGAGCCGGGGGAGCCCCCGATAAACATTAAAAACGAGGAAATCAGCACGCCCGAATCGCTGAGCGCAGCCTGATCCACGGTGGTAAAGCCGGCGGTACGCGTGGTGACCGATTGAAAGAGCGATGCCCAAAGCTTTTGCGGCTCGGAAAGGCCTGCCAGCGCGGCGTTGCGCTCGCTCAGGTAGATCAAAATCCATCCGCCAACGATCAAAATCGCCGAGATCGAAAGCACCAGCTTGGTGTGCAATTGCATCTTGCGGAAGCGCAGACGGCTATGAAGCAGATCGTGCCAGACCAAAAAGCCAAGGCCGCCCATCACGATCAAAAACATCAGCGTGCCGCTCACGAGCAGATCGTCGCGGTAGGCAAGGAAGGAGACCGAGCCCTCCGCGCCCAACAGATCGATCCCCGCGTTACAAAAGGCCGAGACCGCGTGAAAAATCGCGTACCAGATCCCTTTCTTCCCATACAGTGGGTAAAAGCGGTAGGAAAGCAACAGCGCGCCCACGCCCTCGATCAAGAGCGTTCCCGCAATCAGCTGACGGAAGGTGGAGGAAACACCGCTCATGCTCAAAGACCCCGTGCTTTGCAAAATCAACCGGCGGTCGTGCAAACTCATCTTGCGGCGCAAAAAGAAGGAAAACAGCGTGATCAGCGACATAAATCCAATGCCGCCCACCTGAATCAGCACCAACAGCACCGCTTGCCCAAACAGCGACCAATGCACGCCGGTGTCATTCACCACCAGTCCGGTTACACAGGTGGCGCTGGTGGCGGTAAACAACGCGTCCACGGGATGGGTCCATTCCCCCTGTGCCGAGGAGACCGGCAGGCAGAGCAAAAACGCCCCCACCAGGATCACCGCCGCAAAGCTTACGGCCACCAAACGGGTGTTCGTCATCTTTTTTCGAATCGTATCCAATCGCTTCACGTCCGCTCTCCTTTCCGCGCATGCGCGCCTATGATGTCTATTATTATACACCCAAATCCGGATTTCGTCAAGGGGAGAAATTGCAAAAAAGGGGCTTCCGCTTGCAGACGGAAAAATGAGGGAAAACCGAAGAGAAAAACCCGCCTCGGATGGCTCCGAGGCGGGGAGGTGCAGAAATAAATTGTTTTATGGGCACAGGAAAGCATACTCAATGTCCCATGAATCCATACAATTCCACAAAACAGTACACGCTCATTTTAAAGTCTTAAATGTTTGGATGTTGTGAAACAGGTTTTCTACTTCAACATCACCCGTGTTGTTTGTAAAATAGAATATCCTTGTAAAGATTCCGTCAACTTCGCCAACCCATTGTATCATAGTGCCATTGCCGGATGGGTGCGGGTTTCGGGTTTCCATATGAACTGTCAAATTTCCATCCGAGTTTTTAACGGGCGAATTCAAAACAGAGCCTTTGCCTATCAATTCTTTTTCATCTGAAAGTCTTTGGGAAACATCGGCAACCGAAAGAACATATTCTACACGAGTCCAATCGCCGTTCGCCGCTTCCGTCGATACATAAACGACGGTTGTTACTTTTCCGGTATCTCTCGAAATGCCATGCGAAAAACATATCCAAACAATATTTCCATCCAAGATGGGAATTTGCGGCATAGAATCAATTATTTTTATAAAAGAGAAAAGATCCTCTTTGCTCTGTACTCCGCTTTTTGCAATGCCTTGGATATATTGTTCTAACCGCGTTTCGTCATTGCAGGATAGCATATCTCTCATTTCATTTAAGGTTTCAAGATTCCGTACTTCAAACCTTTTTATCTCATGGGGGTCCTCGATGTCCATGTCAGAATTTGATGTCATCTGCTCATCGGAATTGTTTTCCACATCATTTTGATTCATAACACTCTGACACCCAACGAAAAACATAGCTACGATCAACAGTATAGATATTAGCGTTTTTTTCATTATTGTTCATCTCCTTATACAATTATTTGTGATGGTCTTCCAAGTGTGTAAGAATGCCTTTGGAATGAGTAGAACTTTTACACTGATCGCAATACGGGGAACACATGGGACGGTTCTCTGTGTCCTTTTCTATTTTTAACATTTTTTTACAATGCTGAAACGAACGCTCGGAAAACGGCGGGGTTCAAATAGAGATTCCCCCGGTTCCCCCGCCGCCCACAATGCGGGCGGCGGGGATGGAATACAATAGCTTATTCCATGGGCTCCGCTACGTACGGAGTAAGTCCAAAGGAAAGCCAAAAATCATCCGAAGGAAAATCATTTCCTTCAAATCTGATTCTAAAATACCCATCGTTTTCCACTCCATAAATATCAAGTTGAGCACGGCCATAGAGTTCCCGTTTCTGCATATATAACGTCATATCATTCTGTTGCAATGTGCCACGCATTCCGTCAGAACTTGACTCACCTGCTTTTGGAAACTCACTTGGATCGCAAAGACTTTCGAATTGCTTTTTTGTGTAGACCGTAATGGAATAGTAATCATCCTTTTGATTCCGATCCTCCAAATCCCACGTATATTGCTCCCCACTCCACCGAATATAGTATTCCGTTTCGGTTTCCAAATGGTAAGTCAATGATTCCGGAAAAACAGGAATGCAAAAACGATCAACATCAAAAAGCTTGATTCCAATACCATCCCTGGGAAAGTGAAGAGCAATATACTCTATCTCCTCCAGTTTCAAAGCATCTTTCTTCGTAAAAGCAGTGATAAAGTCTGCTTCAGAATCAAAGAACAGAGAAGAAGAGAAAAAGCCGGGAGGGGACTTCACATCATAAAGCCTTTCATCTTCAAAAATAAGATACCACTGATCTCTAATCTTTTCAATGCGGTAATCGGTGTTGACATCATGGATGGTTAATTGTGTTTCGGTTTGACTATCCCACTCTGAATCAGAATCTACGGTGCTTTCTTCGTCTTCGGTAGAAACCAATTCACACGCATTCAACAAAGCAAATAAAATAAATAGCGATATCAACCAAAACCAAACGTGATATTTTTTGTAAAAAATCATATATTCACCCCATTTCTACTCTATATTGCCAGGTATGTTGACATTTGAGGTAAAAGATCGCATAGATGCATAGCAAGTATTACAAAAAGGAAGTTCTGTTCCGCACATAATATTATTGTAAAAATCTATATACCTCACATCATCAAAACTCTCTTTCAAACAA
Organism: Clostridia bacterium; assembly: GCA_017505745.1. Lineage (GTDB taxonomy): Bacteria > Bacillota > Clostridia > Oscillospirales > CAG-272 > UMGS1865. The sequence continues at coordinate 2,529 of JAFVOP010000103.1, read as the reverse complement.
CAATATGTCTGATCCAATGTAGAATGTGGACCATCATTAGACACATCTGCCACGCCCAAAGTATGCATCGTTTCATGCGCAAGAAAAATTCCAGTCTGTGCTATATGGGATGCCCCTGATCCAAATGATCTTATAACGTGTATAACTGGTTTATATCCTATAACAACAGCAAAAGGATTATAGCCCTCATGGCTACCATTTTCTTCAATACAGTATCCCCAGTTTCTTTGAGTCCACATTACATACACATGGTTTTCTTCTCTTGGTGCATAATATAGCTGATCAGATATAACGTTAACATTTTTATGATGCCCTCCTAGATTCCTGCCAATATAGCAGTCACTTCCGCACGAAGGTCCACAGGGGTCCCTGTTTTTTTCAACTTGGCAACTATCAGCTACTGCATTTTCATAAAAACTGGCATTAGAATCCATCACCAAAGCAAGGTTATAATACCTAGAATACACAACATTAGCAAAAGTGTTAGCACCTGAAATTGAAAGCTGTCGCTGAGAATCAAATGATGAATCATAGTAATGTACAAATGATAGTACTTGTTTTACACAATTCCATTCATCGTAAATAACTTCATCCTCATTGGTATCCACATATGCAAGCTGTGTCAAATTGATCCCGTTTCCACTTGTAGCAGATGGAACAGCAAGAGCAATATTATTGGAAGCAGTTGCTTTGCAAGCCAAACGCAAATTGTCTCGCTCCGTGCGATCAAGCCTCCAAAGTGTGTAGTCATTTTGCGTACTGTACTGGCGTATTACGGATGTGTTACTTGAATCCACGCCCATATAAAGTCCACTGTAAACCGACTTTAGACGAATATACCCATCCGAGTTTGAAACGTGCTCCACAAGCCATTTTTCACTGTTATTTCCATGATACTGCCATTGCTGAATATATGCTCCCGATGCGGTGGAAGGACCTTCCACTTCAATAAATCGCTCTGTTGCAGCATTTTGAATGTAATAAATTGTTTGTTCGGGGATAATCCAAAATACGAAAGAAAGAGTAGCTACTTGTTCCTCTCCGTCCGCATGCATAATGTTTACTTGTATGGAAAGATCACCGGGCAAGTATGCGGTCAAGCCAAGTTCTTTCTCTGTAGAATCCCACGTGCTATCAGTAAGGAATGCATCCCCCTCTGCCACCGCTATTGTGTGCTCATGGGCATTGATATACGTAGTATAATCCACCTTTGCACTAACCGTATAAGGTGAACTCAACTGGATTCCCTTATCTCTCCAAGTTTCCGAATAATATAGGGTTGCTCCGCTCTTCTGCACCCCCGTATACTGGTGCAACGTCCATTTTGCGCTGGAGGTTGCATTGGTTTGCAGCACCTTGGTGAGATAGGAATTGGGGGCTCCCGCCGCGCCCGACGCCGTGGTTTGATTTGCCGTGATCACGTACGTAGGGTTTGCGTACGGTCGAATCAGAAAACCGCCGTCGCTATAGTCGATATAAAACGTATGAATATCTGCTACATCGGCATCATCGGGCGGAATCTGGTGCGTGAGGATTTCGGTTCCCACAATTCCAAACGTGAGATTGTTGTTTGTCATCAAGCGGATAACATACTGATCGCTGCTTGGCAACCGCGAGATCTTGAACAAGCCGCCTCTCGAAAAGCTTGCGGTGGGAGCGGTGCTATACGCATACTGCTGAATATGCTTGCCTGCCTCGCTCGAATCGTTTTGCGTATCCATCCAAAGCCCGCTGTTTCCCACGTTTTTCAGTGCATACACGCCGTTGGGAACATAGTAGCTATACGCCACTCTATAATACGCGCTGTACTCCGGATAGGCATCGTAGGTATGCAAATAGACGGACTCATGCGTGCCACTGATATAGCGGAGTGCAATGCCGTAATTCGACGCTGTTCCGTCATACCACGAATCCACAGCATCTGTAATCGTAAACCAAGCCCATTCCGGCTCGTCATTGGTGGCTCCTGTAGATCCGTTGAGTGTTTGGCTATCCAGTAGCGTAGTGGAAATACCAAGATTAGTATATTGATTCGCCGTATTCCATTTCAAGGTCATTTCGTCCCAAGGCTGCAATACCCGGTACGCCCCCAACGTGGCGGAACCCGAATCCACACCGTAATCATAGTAATAGGATACCACAAGATGTGCTTGTAAAATTTCTGCACCGTCGGGGACTTCGGGCATTTCCCCTTGGATAAACGCGATCTGCGTGGAGCCCACGATCATATCGTCATTATATCCAAAATTATAGCTTGGAACCAAGGAATCGATATAGGTGTCTTGCCCTGCAACTTCTTCAATCACCGGGTCAACCACCACGGGAAAGGCTCTTCCCTCGGCGTTGATCCAATCGGCATTGGCAGAAATCACAAGCCGATATTCCCCTGCTTCCAATGCCTGCAACGTGTAGGTCACGTCATAGGAGCGTGCCCCGTTGGCATCGTACATATACGGCACGGGAATGCGATATTGCACCTCTGCCGTTTTGGGATCGATCAGGCTTACGGTGTTGTTTTCATTCAGCACC
>JAFVOP010000102.1 GCA_017505745.1 Clostridia bacterium | reverse complement strand
AGGGGAAAACTCTTGCAAGAGTTTTCCCCTCCCCCGCACCCCCACCTCTTTCAGAACTTTAAAAAAAGGAGATTTTTATGGATCAGAATAATATGTTTGATCATGCTTCTACGCAATCCGAAGAGGTTTTGTTTGAGAATATACACACGCGCAGCAAAGCCTTTTTTAAGGAGTTTTACACGTATTATTTTTTAAAACGACCGATATTCTTTGTCCTTCATATTTTGATGGCGGCATCTCTTATCATCAATCTCCTTGATTTTTTTCTTGGGGACAGTAATAGCTTGGTTGGTGTGATTGCGCCGGCTTTATACGTTCTTTTTGTTTTTTGGGTATCTATTGTAAGCGCCCGCACCGCAAGCGCACGCGAAAAGGAAAATGGAAACGGAAGCGAGATTGTTTATCACGTGAAGGTGACGGACACAACGGTTGGTTACTCCACGTCTCTTGGAAATAAATATGAGATGGAGTTTTCAAAAATAAAAAAAGTATACAAAACCCAAAATTATATCCTCCTGCAAACGCCAACCAAACAGGTCTATCCAATCAAAAAGGATGGCTTTACGAAAGGTACTTACACGGAGTTTTGTGCGTTCCTACAGTCCAAAAATTTCAATATTAAAACGAAATAATCGAGACGAATCAAACTAGGCATCGACCTCGCACCAAAAAGAAAAATTCACCGCGAGGCGGGTGTTTACCATCCGACTTGCGGGGAAAGTTCTTGCGGGTGAGAGGTTTGGAGAGAGGGGGCTTCTTTCAAGAAGCCTCTTCTCTCCAAGGTCTTCCCAACATACGAAAGGAGTTTTACCATGAATCTGAACGTAAAAATCAAGCTCACACGCGGGATGACCGCGCCGGAATATGCAACCGAGGGTTCTGCGGCAGTCGATCTGCGCGCCGCACTTGACGAAGGCGAGGTTGTGACCATTGCCCCTGGGGCGCGTGCATTGATTCCCACGGGGCTTTCGATCTCGCCCGAGACGAGCGACGTGGTGGCCGTGATCGCGGGGAGAAGCGGCCTTGGCGTGAAGAAGGGCGTGAGTCTTGCCAACGGCATCGGGGTCATTGACAGCGACTATCGCGGGGAGATCCAGGTGTGCCTGATCAACCGCGGAGAGGAGCCGTTTGAGGTCCACCGCGGCGACCGCATCGCGCAGATGATGTTCCTGCCCGTACTGCACGCAAGCTTTTTGCCGATGGACGAGCTGGACGAGACCGCGCGCGGCGCCGGCGGATTTGGTCACACGGGTGTGAAATAAGCGAATCATTCACAATAACAAAAAAGCCTATGATCAAACGCATCATAGGCTTTTTTCTGTTTTCTGCAGGTCGTTCAGTACGCGCGTTTGAAAATCCAGCACGGCAGACTCATAACGGGCGCGGCCGTAGAAAAAGGCAAGTCCGTGGCTCGCTTCTTCGATCTCCACCAGCACCTTTTCGTCGGAGGCACAGGCGTTGTAGATCTCGCGGCACATGGCGTGCGGAACAAAGCCGTCCTGCTTTCCGTGAATGATCAGGATCGGGATCTTCGTGTGCTTCACTGCCTCCACCGCGCCGCCGTCCCGCAAGGAAAAATGACCGAACAGACGCGCCGAAACGCGCACGAAGGGGTAGCCCAGCTGATCGGGGATCTTCATGTCGCGGCAGACCTTGCGGATGATCGCCTCGGGCGAGGAATAGCCGCAATCGGCAAGGATCCCGCGTACGTTTTGGGGGAGGGGAAGCGCCGATGCCATCAATACGGTGGCGGCGCCCATCGAGACCCCCGAGAGCAGGATTTTGATATCGGGACCCAACCGCTCCACCGCGTAATTGACCCAGTCCAGGCAGTCGTATTTTTCCAAAATCCCAAAGGTGATCACGTTTCCCTCGCTGTCTCCGTGGGCGCGTTGATCCACGAGCAATAGGTTGTGTCCCGCTTCTTTTGCCAGATGGCTTCCGCCGCATCCGTCGCGCAGGGCACAGCCGCGCCAGCCGTGGAACAGGATCTCCACTACGTCGCTGTCGGGGGCGGCGTAAAAGCGGCCCGTCAGCTTCAGCCCATCGTGCGAGACGATCGAGACGGCCTCATAGGGGCGCGCCTCCAGCTCGTCCACCAATGCCACCAGCTCGGGATAGCAGAATCGGTCGCGCTCTTCGCCGAAAAATTTGCGCGGATCCGGGTGCTTCTTGCCCGTCGGCTGGTAAAACGCCGTGCGAAAGCTCCACAGCAGCACGATCCCTGCCACGGCCAACACCGCCGTAAGTACCGTTCCAACAATAAAATACGGCATGTCTTTCTCCTTTTTTTTTGTGGGGAAAACTTTTGGAAAAGTTTTCCCCAACGTGCAAGCGCGTTGGGGAACTTCTTTCCCAAAAGCACTGTTAACGTAAAAATATAAATTTCTCCATATGCAAACTATCTTGTGGAGCATTTAGGGTCGCGGTCCCTAAATGCTAGCGGGAGCTATTGCATATAGGAAGCGCATAGCAGTCACCAATTTTATAACAGAAATTTTTTAAAAGTTCTTGAAAGGGGTCCGGGGAAAACTTCTTTCAAGAAGTTTTCCCCGGAAAAATTACGCTAACGGAGCCTTTGCTCAAGAAGTTCCCCCACAAAAAGCCTATACTCCTCCCAACAAAAAGCGCTTTGCGGCTTCGTATTCTTCGCGCAGGCGCGCGGCTATTTCGCCGTTGGGATCAAATTGCTTTTGGCGAAGCGCGCGGAGCATGATATTTTTCGGTGTTTCCTCGGGGTCGATCAATTCCAGCGCCGCCACGTCGTAGCCGTTTGCCTGCAGGAGCTTGAGGCGGAGCGCGTCGGTTGCGGCGTCGCAGAATTTCTGGCGCAGCATCGAGTGTTCGGCGAGAAAGGCCAGCGTGGGGCAGTTGAGCGTGTGGTTGAGCTCGTGGTGGCAACAGGGGGTGGAGAGGATGACGTCGGCGTTCCATTCCATGCCCTTGGCCAGCACCAGATCGGTGGCGGTGTCACAGGCGTGCAGGGAGATCACCAGATGCACCTTTTCGCCGGCGTTGTAGGCGGAAATGTCTCCGCAGAGAAATTCCAGTCCGTCAAAATGCAGCTTCTGCGCCACCCCGTTGCAGTATTCCACCACGTCGGGCTTGAGATCTACGCCGGTCATGCGTACCCGACGCCCCAGGACGTTTGCAAAATAGTGATAGGCTGCAAAGGACAGATAGCTCTTGCCGCAGCAAAGATCGCAGATGCGAAGCTCACCCTCGGCGGGCAGATGCGAAAGACAGTCGCGCGTCAGCTCCAGAAAGCGGTTGATCTGACGGAATTTTGACTGCTTTTTATCCTTTACGCGCCCGTTTTCATCGCTGACGTCAAGCAGGCGCAGAAAGGGCTCGCGGCCGTCCAGGATATACTGCTTTTGGCGGTTGTTCGATCCCACCGCCACCACGGGAGCCGTCCCCTTGGAAAGTGCCCTGGCAAGCGCGTCGCCGCCAAGCAGGGTCACCTTGCCGGATTTGGAGCGGCGAAGCTCACAGTCACCGGCGGTGGTGAGCAGATTGACCTGCCCGAAGGACTCGGTCAGAGCGAGAAAGCGCGGAACGTCATTCACGGCAATGTTTTCATGCAACGCCTTGTTGTCGGTTTTCAGCGTTTCGGCCTGCGCCACGGTTTTGCCGCCCACCGTACGGAGCGTGATCACCGTGCGCAACACCGAGGGCTCCGGCGGCTTGGAGAATACGGCTTTTTTCAGTCGGTTGGAGTCTGCCGCCAGCGCAAGCAGCTCCGCCAGCCGTTCGGCAGGTGTTTTCGGTACATTATTCATGGCGATCCTCTTGCTTTGCTTCTTCGGGAGCTTTTTTCTTTTTTCTGCGGATCCTGAACTGCGCAAGGTCCAGCTTGGATTCCTTGTTTTCCAACAGACGTTTGAGATTTTCGCGGTGCATGAAGGTGATAAAGACCGCGGCCGAGATTGCCATGATCACGTAAGGTCCGGGGCCTGCAAAGGCGTTCAGGATCAGGGGGTAGATCAGGGCGCTCATCACCGAGGCAAGAGAGACGTAGCGGGTGCCGATGACGATGATGAGAAAGATGGCAAGCTCAAAGAGGAAGGTCAAAGGGTCCACCACAAGCATCACCATTGCCATGCAGGCCACACCCTTGCCACCTCGGAAGCGGTAGTAGATTGGGAACATATGCCCGAACACCACAAAGAAGCCGGCAAGCGCGCCGCCGTCCGCGCCGAGCAAAAATTTGCCCAGAAGCGTAGCAAGTGCCGCCTTGCACAGATCCAACAGGAAGGTATAAAGCGCCAACCGCTTGCCGTAGGTGCGGAGCATGTTGGTGGTACCTGCGTTGCCGCTTCCGTGCTTGCGGACGTCGTCGTGCCGAAATTCCTTGGAAAGGATGATTGCGGGGTTGATGCTCCCCAAGAGATAGGGAACGACGATGCAGAGCAGCGCTGCCACAAACACCACGATCGCCACACCGTTTCCGGTGATGGAAAAGTGATGAAGGATCCAGTAGCGCAGATCCCAGGGGACCTCAATGACGGAGGGGTCGACGTTTGCATACAACAAAAACATAAATAAATCCTTTCTGAATAAAAAGGTATCAGAAGAGCTCGATCAGCTCCTTGGGGCTCTTGGTAAAGTTATAGAAGCTGCCGTCGGGGCGCACGCAGGCCATGTCCTCAATGCGGCAGCCGTATTTGCCCTCCAGGTAGATGCCGGGCTCAAAGGTGACCACGTGTCCGCGCGAGAGCAGACTGGCGGCGGGAGCGGCAAAGGAGAGGCGGGGACTTTCGTGGATAAACATGCCAACGCCGTGACCGAGCGAGTGGCCAAAGCAGCCCTTGTAGCCGGCGTTATCGATGATGTCACGGGCAACCTTGTCAAGCGATGCGCAGGAAACTCCCTCTGCGGCGGCATCCAAGGCGGCTTTCTGCGCCGTGAGGACGGTATTATAAAGCTTTTTCACCTCGGCGTCGGCCTTGCCGAGCACTACGGTTCGCGTCATATCCGAGCAATAGCCGTTCACGCGCGCGCCGAAATCCATGGTGAGAAAGCCTTTTTCCAGCTTGCAACGGCGGGGAACGCCGTGGGGGCGCGAGGAATTGGTGCCCGAAACGGCAATGGTGTCAAAGGCCAAGGCTTCCGCGCCGTTTTTGCGCATGAAGAATTCGAGCTCCAACGCCACCTCGATCTCGGTCATCTCGGGAGTAAGGGCCTTGAGAATGTGCGCAAAGGCCGCATCGGTGATCGACTGCGCCTGCGCAATGGTCTCCAGCTCCTGCTCGTCCTTATACAGGCGCAGCTCCTCGAGGATCGCGGTGGCGCCGCCTTCGAGCTTGTAGTCTTTGAGGATCTCGCTGTAGCGCGAGAAGCCGGCGTAGGAGAGGTCACTCTCCTCGATCAGAACGGTTTTGCAGGCGTTGTCGGAAAGCAGTCCCGCCACGCAAACGAGCTGGCCGCCCGTGGGGGTCAGGATCTGCATTTCGGGCGTGGTCTGCGCCTTGGCGGCTTCCACGTAACGGAAATCGGTGATGAGATAGGACTGTCCCACCGTTACCAAAACCAAACCGTCGTCAAAATCAAACCCCGAGAGATAACGCTGGTGGATCTTATTGGTGATGATGGCGGCGTCGGCCCCCTTCTTTGCGAGGGCGTCCTTAAAAAGACTTAAATGAGACATAAAACAAAAACTCCTTCCGGATGTAGGTTTTTTGGGGAAATCGGGGAAGCGCTTGCACAAACTTCACCAATCTATATTATACCACAAGCAAGTATAAAAAGAAAGAGGTTTGGCAAAATAATTTGCATTTTTTGGAGAGTGCGCAAAAAACGGCAAAAAAGACTCTCTTGTCAACGCAAAATCGAGCGGCGCCGCACAATTTCTCTTGACAAATACCCAAAAATCGACTATAATTAGAAACACAAATAAAAAAAGGAAGTTCCCGCTATGAAAACTGTAATTACCGTAACCGGAAAGGACTGCGTGGGCATCATTGCCGACGTGGCAGGCGTGTGCGCACAGCACGGCGCAAACATTTTGGACATCACGCAAAGCGTGCTCAGCGAATATTTCGCCATGATCATGCTGGCCGACATTCAAAATCTCACCATTGATTTTGCGCAGTTCGTGGATCTGCTTGCCGACCTTGGTAAATCCAAGGGACTGGTGATCCACGCCATGCACGAAGATATTTTCAACACCATGCACCACATTTAAGGAGGCACTCGCGCCATGATTAACACTCAGGACGTTTTGGAAACGATCAACATGATCCGCGAGGAATGTCTGGATATCCGCACCATCACCATGGGCATTTCCCTGTGGGACTGTGTGAGCGAGGATACCGACCGCCTTTGTGCCAAGATCTATGATAAGATCACCAAAAGAGCCGAGCATCTGGTCAAAACCGGCTCGGACATTGAAAAAATGTACGGGATCCCGATCGTGAATAAGCGCGTATCGGTCACGCCCGTTTCGCTCATCGGCGGTGCGGCATCGCCCGAGGGCTATCTCAAAATTGCCCACACGCTGCAGCGCGCGGCCGACACCTTGGGCATCAACTTCATCGGCGGCTTTTCCGCGCTTGTGCAAAAGGGCATGACCGTGGGAGCGCAGAATATGATCTCAATCATTCCCGAGGCGCTTGCCGAAACGCAGAACGTCTGCTCGTCGGTCAACGTGGCCTCCACCAAGGCCGGCATCAACATGGATGCCATTGCCATGATGGGCTCCGCGATCAAGCGCGCGGCGTATCTCACCCGTGACAACAACTCGATCGGATGCGCCAAGCTGGTGGTCTTTGCCAACGTGCCCGAGGACAACCCCTTTATGGCGGGTGCCTTCTGCGGCGTTGGCGAGCCCGAAGCGGCAATCAACGTTGGCGTCAGCGGCCCCGGCGTGGTGGCGTCTGCGATCCGTCGCGCGGGCGACTGCAATCTGTCCGAGCTGGCTGACATCATCAAAAAGACGGCCTTTAAGATCACGCGTGTGGGACAGCTGGTGGCAAACGAGGCCGCCAAGCGCCTGGACACGCCCTTTGGCATCGTGGACCTTTCGCTGGCTCCCACGCCCGCCATCGGAGACTCGGTGGCCTACATCCTGGAGGAAATGGGACTTGAGTCCTGCGGTGCGCACGGCACCACGGCGGCGCTTGCCATGCTCAACGACGCCGTGAAAAAGGGCGGCGTGATGGCCTCCTCGCACGTGGGCGGACTCTCGGGCGCCTTCATTCCGGTTTCCGAGGACGCGGGCATGATCGCGGCGGCCGAACGCGGCGCGTTGACGCTCGAAAAGCTTGAAGCCATGACGGCAGTTTGCTCGGTGGGGCTTGACATGATCGCGATCCCGGGTGACACGCCCGAAGAGGTGATCGACGGCATCATTGCCGACGAGATTGCCATTGGTGTGGTAAACACCAAGACCACGGCCGTGCGTGTGATCCCTGCCTACGGAAAGAAGGCCGGTGAGAGCGTCAGCTTTGGCGGTCTGCTCGGCACCGCGCCCATCATGGACCTCAACACCTATTCGCCCGCGAAGTTCATTCGCCGCGGCGGACGCATCCCGGCTCCCATCCACAGCTTGAAGAATTGATTTTGTGATTATGTTTTCGCGGGGGAAGGGGTGCTT
>JAFVOP010000101.1 GCA_017505745.1 Clostridia bacterium | reverse complement strand
TCATAATGGTAAAGACCACCGCAGACAGCAGCGGGATCACCACCACGAAGACCAACGCACTGCGCACGTCCACGGTAAATGCCATGATCATGGCGCCGAGAACGATGACGGGGGAGCGCAAGAAAAGACGTAAGGTCAGGTTCACGGCAGCTTGGAGCTGGTTGATGTCCGATGTCATCCTTGTGATGAGCGTAGAGGTTCCTACCGTGTCGGTTTGCGCGTAGGAAAATTTTTGAATGTGCGCGAAGAGATCGCGGCGTAAAGCCGTGCTAAAGCCCACGGCCGCACGGGCGGCGTAGTATTGTGCAACCAAGGTGCACCCAAGTCCAACAATCGCAAAGCCAACCAGAATTGCACACATGGCCACGATATAGGGCTTGTCCCGATTGGCAATTCCCACGTCAATGATCTGCTTAACTACCAACGGTACCAGCAGATCAAAAATCGCTTCCAAAAATTTGAAAAGCGGTGCCAGGACGGTTTCTTTTTTATAAGAACTCAAATAGACGAGCAGCTTTTTCATAGTGTCCAAAGCATCCTTTCTTGATGATACGGTAGATATATTTATATCCTTTTTATTATATCTTTTTTTTGCTTTGATTAATAGCGTTCCGTGTGAATGATTCGCTAACAATTTATGAATATAAAATAAAATGAGGAAAGGTATCGCCACAAACGATACCTTTTCCAAGCATTAATATCTCTTTTTCCGTTTCTTGGGTGCTGCGCGCCGCATGCCGAGATAGGCCCCCAGGACAGAGAGCAATAGGAATGCGGCGTGAAGCAGAAGCGCGATCCCGGCAGAGTATCCCGAGGCGTGTTTTGTAAAAAACAGGGAGAGCAGCATCAGTGCTGCCGTTGTTGCGCAGCCGTTGCACAATCCGCTCAAAAGAATCCCTTGGCCGTGAATTCGGATCGAGAAAATTCCTCCCAAAAGCGCGGTGAGGGCAGATGCAAGGAGCGCAAGCGGAGGGATCAGGGTATCGGGATCGGGATAAAAATATACCCCGAGAGAAAAGATCAAGATCAGCAAAAGTCCGCAAAGCAGAGTAAAAAGAAGGCTTTTGAGCATCCTTTTCAAAAATGAGGAAAAGGAAGTGCTTTTTGAGGGAGTGGACGACCTGCGGCGAGACGAGGAACGCAAATTTCGACCATATGTTCTGACTGTGTGTTTCATAGCAAAAGCCTCCGTGAGAATCAGCTATCTAAGCATATTCATACGGAGGCTTTTTTATGACAGAAATCAGCTTTCGGAGTCTTCCGCTTTGACGTCTACGCGACTGACTGCCGTTTTCAGGATGCGGATCTTGGTGCGCTCGTGAGTGGTTTCGATCACGCAGGTCTCTTCCTTGATGCTTACGATCTTACCGATGATGCCGCCAATCGTGGTGATCTCATCGCCCACGGTCAGGTTATTGCGCATGTTGTTGTTTTCTTTCTCTTGCTTCTTTTGCGGACGGATTCCGAAGAAATAGAACACAACTACCACGCCCACCAACATCAAAAGCATCGTAACGGTGCCCATGGGATCTCCCTGTGTGCCGGTTGACGTTGCATCCAAAGCAAATACAAAATTCATGTTTCTTCCTCCATTTCAAATGATGTGCTTATTGTAAACTTTTTTCCTCGCATATACAAGAGGGAATTTGTAAATATTTTTATCAAACCCACTTTTTTTGCAAAATATCTTCACTTTTCTCTGCTTTTTTTGAAAAAAACTCGTGGATTCTTGCTTTTTTGAAAACTTTGTGATATACTGTACCAAGGAGATACAAGATAGGAGGGACGCGAGATGAAGCAGAACTATCTGGAGTGTGGAAAAATTATTAATATTCACGGCTTTCGCGGTACGGTAAAGCTGGAATCCTGGTGTGACAGTCCGGATATTTTGGCCGGGCTGGAAAGCGTATATTTTTTGCAAAAGGACGGCACGTATCAGCCCTGCCGTGTGCTGCACGCATCGGCATTCCGTCAGTTTGTACTGATGGATCTGGATGGGATCGACAGCGAGGAAAAGGCAAACGCTTTGCGACAAACAGTGATATACGCCGCGCGCGAGGATCTTCCTCTGGAAGACGGGGACCATTTCATCGTGGATCTGATCGGTCTCGACGTACGCCACAGTGATACCGGAGAGCTTTTGGGAAAGCTGATTCGCGTTAACACCAACACCGCCACCGATATGTACGTGGTGCGAACCGAAACCGGTGACTATCTGGTTCCTGCCGTGCCCGCATTTGTGACCCACGTGGATGTTGAGGATGCTGTATATATTCGCCCGATTCCGGGGCTTTTGGACGGAGGCGCCGAGAACGTATGATGAGATTTGATATCATGACGCTTTTTCCCGATCTGGTAACCACTGTTCTGGGAGAAAGCATTATCGGCAGAGCGCAGAAAAGCGGCGCGATTGAAGTGCGCACCTATAACATCCGCGACTATTCCGAGGACAAGCACCGAAGGGTTGATGATACGCCGTACGGCGGCGGAAAAGGGATGCTGATGATGGCTCCGCCGATCTATAATTGCTATCGGGCGATTTTGGAGCAACAGGCCGCCGAAGGATTTGTTGCGAAAAATCGACGGGTGATCTATCTTTCTCCAATGGGGAAGGTACTGACCCAAGCACGCGCTTCCGCGCTGGCAAGCGAGTATGACAATCTGATCCTGCTTTGCGGGCACTACGAGGGAGTAGACCGCCGTATCGTGGATGAGATTGTAGACGAGGAAATTTCCATTGGTGACTATATTCTTACCGGCGGAGAGATTCCGGCCTGTATTCTGACCGACTGTGTAGCACGTTTGATCGACGGCGTCCTTGCCGATGCCGAGTGCCATGAAAAAGAAAGCATTTCCTCGGGGCTTTTGGAATATCCGCAATATACGCGACCGTATGAATTTCACGGCGTAAAGGTTCCGGACGTACTGATCTCGGGACATCACGAAAATATCGACCGATGGCGAGCCGAACAGGCAAGAAGTCTGACCGAAGAGCTGCGCCCCGATCTGTTACACCCCGAAGCATAAATCAATTCCTCTACATATTTCTCCGATTGGGGTGTGTAGAGGAGTTTTTTATGCAGCAAAGGAAACGAAACAGTATTTTTTTATTCTATGCGCAGCAAATTGCGGGATCTATTTGGAATCTTTTTGCAAAAAGTGTAGGAGTACAATGGCTCTGTAATGCCTCCTCCCGCTTGGAAGGGCATTTTCGGCAGGGGGCGTTTCGAACTCTGAGCGATGCGGAAGACGGGCATCATGCCTGGCAATTCCGTCTTCGCCGTTCCACTCTTCAAAGTGCGGAAAACAGTGCCATCCTGCGTTTTGTTCGCTGGATTGCCAATACCGTTTTCCAAACATCCGTTTCTTCCGTTGGTTTTTTTCTTCTCTTTTGCGGCGCATTTTCCGTGTTGCTTGGTGTTTCTCATCTCGCATTGTTTTTTGGAAAGTGGCGATTAACGGCATCGGTGCTTCTGATGGCGGCCTCGCTCCCATTGCTCTCCTCAAACCATTCCGTGTATTACGCGCTGACGCATAGCCTTATCGCCGGGACGTTCCTGTTTGATTTTTGCGCAATTCCCAAGGATCGGTATATGGGAGAACGGGCCGGAAAGGCGCGCCATCTGCAAATGGTGATCCTGAGCGGAATCATCGCCTTTGGAGTTGGGATGGTTCCTTTGAAGGTGTTGCTTTTTTTGGCCTTGTTCCTGCTTTCCTTGCTGTTGTTTGCAGAGATTCCGGAGCTGTTTACCTGCCTGATTCTTTTTTCCTTCCCGTTTTTACGGTTGATTGCGGATTCGGGGGCTATTTTAGGTGGAATGATCGTATGCAATGATCTTCTGTGGCTTCGAAAGGCTTTGTGCGGCAAACGCATTCTTCGCTTTGGGGCAATTGATTGGACGATTCTTCTCTTGTCCTTACTTTTTCTTTTTGGTGGCTTATTTGGTGCGGGGGGGAAGGAGGGCGTGAAAAACGGCATATTATTATCGGTTCTGCTTTCCTTTTGGTATCCCGTAACTGACTTTTTTTCACAAAAAAAGTGGAAATATCGAGGAATATTCGTGTGGAAGCTTGCAGCATTGATTGCGGCTTCGTGGGGAATTGCAGAGTATTTTTTTGCTGATCTGGAGCTGCGTTTTGTGGACGTATCACGCTTTTCGGATCTTGGAGGACGCGTTATGGGGCCCTTTTCCAATCCTAATTTTTTCGCAGAATATCTGCTTTTGGGAATCCCGTTTTTTCTGGCCGGCGCATTGGATACAACCGAAAAAATGCGGTCACGCATGTTACACGCTGTGGGCACGGCGTGGTTGCTTCTTGCCTTGCTGTTTACCTGGACGCGTGGGGCATGGCTTGGTTGTTTAGTTGCCGTCTTGTTGCTCTTTGTTGTTTATAGCAAAACCTCATTTGGAATTTTATTACTCGCCACGCTTCCTGTGATCTCGGCATTGCCGCTTTTGCCTCATCGAATTACCAACCGTTTTTTGAGTATCGGATCCTTTACAGAGTCCTCCATTCGGTATCGCTTGTACACGTGGAAGGGTGTGTTGCGGATGATCTGTGAAAATCCTTGGGGAATTGGAACGGGAGATGCGGCCTTTCACCGTATTTATCCGGGCTACGCCGTCAGTGGAACCGAATCGGTGATGCATGCACATCAGCTTGGGTTGCAAATCTGTACCGAGTTGGGGCTCCCCGGATTCCTGACGGTTTCATTCTTCCTTTTGCAGATACTTTTTTTTGCCGCTCGTGGTCTTCGAACCTTTCAAGGAAGAACGCGCGCATTGTTTACAGGGGCCATGTGTGCGCTGGTTGGCATATGGATCATGGGCTTTTTTGATGACGTATGGTATCATTCCGGATTGTTTTGTATGTTTTTTGTCATTTGTTCACTGCTTACCGAGGAGGATTACAAATATGAAAACGGAACGTAAAAGAAAAAAAGGAGCGGTTCGGCTTCGGCTCTCTTGGGTGGATTGGGTTTTACTGCTTTTGGCTGTTTCTGTTTTCTGCTTGGCCGGTTATTTGATTTTGCAGCGTCGCGATGCTGCGCTTCCAACCGAAACTGTTCAATACACCCTTTGTGTTTCGGGCGTGCGGAAACAATTTTACGAGGAGCTTGGATGGGACGGGCTGTTTCCGGTAGGCATGGCGGTAACCTCGGCCAATGCAACGGCAGATCTTGGACGGATTGTAGCAGTAGAGAAACGTCCTACGCGCGTTTGTTCGGTGTTGAATGCAAAATTGATATGGGCGGATGCATTGGATCGGGAGGATCTTTTTATTACGGTCAAGGGACGAGGTGTATGCAAATCGGGAGATGGGATCCGTCTATCGGATATTCGTATCGCGGCGGGGGAACGCGGCTCCTTTCGGATTGGAAACTACTATGCGGAGCAAGCAACTGTGATTTCGGTTATTCGAGGAGATTAATATGAGAGCAAACCGTGTAGAGCGCAATGATCGAAACGGAAGTGTTTTAGATCTGTTTTTTCTGTTTCTGTTTCTTTTTGTAATTTTGGGGACGATCCTTCGCTGGCAGAATCTTCGGATGAGTGGGGGAAGCGGTGAGCTTTCATCGTATCGATTGGTTGGGATTATGGAAGGCGTTGATCCTCTTGTAGGGGATTGTATGGAGGAAGGCGAATCGGTATACACCACAGACGGAGAGAAATGGGGGACTCTTATTTTTGCCGAGCGGATCCCAACCCCAATCGTATTAACAGCAAACGGAGCCTCCTATCAAGGAGAATGGGAGGAAACGGTTCGATGTGATTTATTGGTGCACTTAGAGTTTTTGGGAAACGAGCGGGACGGTACGATTTTTCAAAACGGAACTCACGTGTTATCGGTGGGTCAGCCGTTATTGCTATATTCCGAGCGGAGTGCACTGCATTTTAACGTACTGAAGCTTGAGCAAATGCCCTATAAAATGGAAGATTGACCGTTTTCTTTTTAAAAATGGTATCAAATTGCACGAAAATATTTAGAAGATATCGTAAAAAACCGATAGAATGACTATTGATTTTTATATTTTATTTTGGTATACTATATATGTTAAAAACTATCATTGTATATATTCCGGCGAGAAAACCACAACTTTGAAAATGGGAGCGAAGCGATATGATTTCACGCGACATCGTTATTACGAATACCAGTGGTCTGCATGCAAGACCTGCAACCTTTTTTATTCAGAAAGCCAATTCTTATCAATCCAGGGTTTGGGTGGAAAAGGATGACCGCAAGGTAAATGCGAAAAGCCTTCTCGGGGTTCTTTCCCTCGGCATTGCAAAGGGAATGACCGTTACGTTGGTGGCTGACGGTGAGGATGAAAATCTGGCGATTGCAGGGCTGACCGAGCTGATCGACAGCGGTTTTTCGGAAATCGGATAAAGCAATAGCGGGGTGCATAGGCAAAACCGAGCGGGTTTTTCCGGGCACGCCGCTTTTTTCACTTTGAAGTACAAAGGGAGGTGCGGCAATGACCGAGGAAACGAGAAAAATCTTGTTGGAAAAAGCGAATACCTTGCCGCTCTGTCCGGGCGTATATATAATGCGCGACCGTAACGGAAAAGTGATTTACGTTGGAAAATCGCGCAAGCTGAAAAACCGTGTTTCGCAATATTTCCAAAATAGTGAAAAAAACGCCAAAACCGATCGCATGGTTTCCTTGGTGCATAATTTTGACTACTATCTGTGCGACAACGAAATGGAAGCGCTCTCCTTGGAAAATACCTTGATCAAGCAATATACTCCAAAATACAACATCCGTCTCAAGGATGCGAAGTCGTATCCGTATATCAAATTGACAAACGAGGAATATCCGCGTTTGGTCTTTACCCGGCGCAGAGATGCTGATAAAGCAAAATATTTCGGCCCTTTTTCGGGCTCGGGAACGGCATATTCCCTGATCGAGCTTTTGCGTCGCACGTTGAAGCTCCCAAGCTGTTCTCGTTCTTTCCCGCGGGATATCGGGAAGGAACGCCCTTGTATTTACTACCAAATGAACCGTTGTAGCGGACTTTGCACCGGTAAGGTAACAGCGGAAGAACACCGAGAAACCATGCGCCACGCTGCAGATCTTTTAAGTGGCAAGAGTGCGCAGGTAAAACGGGATCTGGAAGCGCAGATGTACGCATATGCAGAGGAGGAACGCTACGAAGCTGCGGCACGTTGCCGTGACACGATTGCAGCGCTTGCCGCGATTGGAGAAAAGCAAAAGGTGGTGGCCTCTCCCGATGCCGAGCAGGACGTGATCGCGCTTTATTCGGATGAGATCTGCTCCTGCGTATCGGTTTTCTATATTCGCGCCGGGGTTTTGCAGGATAAAGCCGATTTTCTTTACGGAGCCGACAGCATTCTGGAACCCGAGGATATGACCACCTTCCTCTGTGAGCATTACAAAAATCGGGAATACGTTCCGCCGCGCATTCTGTTATCCTTTCCAATGGATGAGGAGGATACCGCAATGCTTTCGGAATACCTTTCCCAAACATCGGGACATAAGATCTCGGTAAAAACGCCGGAGCGAGGAACGTTGCGCACGCTTTGCGAAATGGTGGAAAAGAATGCCGCCGATCAGGCAAAGCTTTATAAGATCCATACCGAGCGCAACGAGGGAACATTAGCGCGTCTTGCCGCATTGCTCTGTCTGGAGACCTATCCCACGCGCATTGAGGCGTACGATATTTCCAACCTTGGTACCGAGCATTTAACGGCCGGGATGATCGTATGCAAAGAAGGAAAATTTTCCAAAGCCGATTACCGCACCTTTCGAATTCGCACCGTTACGGGTTCCACCGATGACTATGCATCCATGCGGGAGGCCCTGGCACGCCGACTGGAACACCTGGAGGATGCGGAGGGATCTTTTTCGGAACTGCCCGATCTGATCCTGTTGGACGGTGGAAAAGGCCACGTTTCGGTGGTGCGTGAGCTGCTTGCTGAAAAGGGAATCTTAATTCCCGTATTCGGTATGGTAAAAGACGATTATCATAAAACACGCGCGCTTTGTACCGAAACCGAGGAGATCAGCATTGCGCGTGAGCATGAGATCTATTCGCTGATCTACCGCATCCAGGAAGAGGTGCACCGCTATACGGTTGGGCGGATGGAGCAGGCAAAGAGAAAAACGGTAAAAACCTCGGTTTTGACGCGGATCCCCGGAATTGGTCCTGCAAAAGCCAAAAAGCTACTTGCCGCATTTGGGGGAATGGGAGCATTGCGCAAAGCGAGTGAGGCGGAGATTGCGGCGGTATCCGGTATTTCCGTGCGGGATGCCGAAGCGGTTTGGAAGGATC
This sequence comes from Clostridia bacterium, assembly GCA_017505745.1. GTDB lineage: Bacteria > Bacillota > Clostridia > Oscillospirales > CAG-272 > UMGS1865. Next base: position 64,059 of record JAFVOP010000101.1, on the reverse strand, counting down.
TGCACGCAGAAAAGACAACTCGGAAAGGAAAGGCAGAAAACGAAATATGATGCGTATTATTACGGGGAAAGCGCGTGGCACAAAGCTTTTGACCCCGAAGGGTGAAAATACCCGTCCGACGGCTGAACGCACAAAGGAAGCCGTGTTTTCCATGCTGCAATTCGAGATCGTTGGCAGGGAAGTGTTGGACCTGTTTGCGGGATCGGGGCAAATGGGATTGGAAGCGCTCAGCCGCGGAGCCGCGCATGCGGTATTCTGCGACCGCGCACGCGAGGCGGTGGATGTGATTCGCGCAAATGCGCTCAAAACACGGTTGGCTCCCTTTTGTGATATTTATTGCATGGATTATGAAGCAATGCTGGCTTCTCTTCGCCGAAAAAAGCAGTTTGATCTGGTATTTCTTGATCCTCCGTACGCCTTGGGAGCTGTTCCAAATGCGTTGCAAAAATTGATCGACTATTCGTTACTTCGTGACGAGGCTAAGATCATTTGTGAAACCGGAGCCCCACAGGATGTTTTTCCCGCGGATGCAGACTGGAAGGACCGGTTTGAGATCTGTAAAGTTTCCAATTACGGAATTGCTTCGGTGACCGTATTAGAATATCGAACAAATGACAGAAAGGATATTACGTTATGAATTTGGTAATTGTTCCCGGAAGCTTTGACCCCATGACCTTGGGGCACCTGGATCTGGTGCGCAAGGCGGCTAAGCGTTACGATAAAGTGGTGGTAGCTGTGATGATCAATCCCGCGAAGCGCTATTGGTTTGATATTCAAACCAGGCTGGAGATCGCCAAGCTGACGGTTGCGGAGATCCCGAACGTTACGGTAGTAGCGGAAAGAGGATTGCTGATCGACCTGTACGACCGCCTTGGCGCAAAAGCGGTGTGCAAGGGTTGGCGAAATGAAGCCGACTATGCTTATGAGATCAAGATGGCAGATTGGAATCGCGCGCACAATCCGCGCTTCCGTACCGAAATGATCCATTCGCGTGGAGAGCACGCTACGCTCTCTTCCACGGAGGTGCGCGCTTGCCTGGCTGCAGGAAAGGTGCCGGAGGGGTTGGTACATCCCAATGCACTTCCTATTATTTTGACGAAACTGAAAAAGGAGAATCTCTGATATGCAGTTACCTGATTCGAAAAAATCTACGCTTGCAAGCTTATTGATCTTTGGCCTTTTCGGCCTGTTGGCAGGGGCGTTGTTGATTGTGCTGAATGCGGACTTTTTACTAAAGGTCATTTTTGTGGTGATGGGCGTTATTACGATGCTTTACAGTATCCCCGGTGTGGTAGTTGGCCTGATGGGCCTGCGGTCCCGTTCGGGGGTTGTAACCCTTGTGTTGTCGTTGCTTTCTGCCGGGATCGGCTTTTGGATGATCTTTTGGCACAATAAGATCCTGATGATCGTGCTGGGCGTTTACATGCTGGTGTTTCCTTTGGTGGAGATTCTGCTCTCCAAGGATAAGCTGCTGCGGCTGAAAACCGAGCTTCCCAAGCTGATCGTGGGTGTGGTCCTGCTGTTGATCGGACCCGCCAAGGCGCTTGGAACCGTTTTGGACGTTGCGGGATGGATCGTGTGGATCCTGACCGCGATCTATGTGATTGCCGTTCTGATCGGGCAGAGCCGTGTGAATCAGCACGTAAACAAAACCGGGACCCGCATTTTTGTCGATCACACGGGGGACGGTAAGATCGACGCGGTTTACGTCGACACCACGGGGGACGGCAAGGCCGATACCTCCACCACCTACCGCGACGGACAGAAATGAACCGGCATAAGAAGCTTTTTTCCAATACGGTGATCTTGGGGCTGGGGACGTTTGGCTCCAAGCTGCTGGTCTTTTTGCTCATGCCGCTGTATACCTCCTTGCTTTCCACCTCGGAGTACAGCACGGCGGAGCTGATCACCAGCACGGCCAATCTCCTGATCCCGCTTGCCTGCGTGGGCATCAGCAACGGTATCTTCCGCTTTGCGGCAGAGCGAGAAAGCGACCAAAAGGCGGTCTTTTCCGCAAGCGTTGCGCTTTTGACGCTCGGACTCGGCGGATTTTGTCTGCTGTCGCCCTTGCTTTCTTTGATCACCTATTTTAGCGGCTATACGTGGCTGATCGTTGCCTACGTCTTTTTTGCCGACGTACAGGCGGTTTGCGCGCAGTACGTCCGCGCCATCGACCGCACGCGTCTGTTTGCATTGCAGGGGGTACTGAACACGTTGCTCACGATCCTTTGCAACATCCTGTTTTTAGTGGTATGGGATATGGGCGTCACCGGATACGTGCTTTCGGTGATCGTGGGGAATATTTTGACTACGGTCTATTTGATATTCGCCGCCAAGCTTTGGCGTGTCTTTTCAATCTCCTCTATCAACCGAAGGATGATGAAGGACCTCTTGTATTTCAGCCTCCCATTAATTCCCACCACGGTTTGCTGGCTGATTACCGACCTTTCCGACCGCTATATGGTAACCTATTTCTGGGGGAGTGACGTCAATGGCGTTTATTCCGCCGCTTACAAGATCCCAACGGTGGTCAATCTCATTTCGGGTATTTTCATGCAGGCCTGGCAGTTTTCTGCCGTGGCGGAGTCCTCGGACGAGGATACCTGCAAAACCTTTTATTCCGAGGTGTTCCGCGGCTTTTTGTCGGTGATCTTCATTGGCGCGGCAGGGTTGATCCTGTTTTCGCGGTTTCTTGCGGATCTGCTTTTGAGCCGTGCGTATTTTGAGGCGTGGCGCTATATGCCAACCCTGCTTTGCGCGGCGGCGCTGGAATCGATCGTTTCCTTTCTTGCTACCGTGTATATGGTGCGCAAAAAAAGCATGCATTCCTTCCTCAGCGCAATGGTGGGAACGCTGCTCAATGTCGTTTTGAACTTGCTCCTGATCCCAACGCACGGAGCGCTGGGAGCGGCAATTGCCACCATGCTTGCCTACGGTGCGGTTTTGATCGTGCGGATGATCGACGCGCCGCGGATCATTCGGTTCAAGCTTTGCTTGCCGCGCCTGTGCGTTAACGTCGTGCTCTTGTTATGTGCGGCGGCGATTATGACCTTCGATCCTATGGGACGCTTCTGGTGGACGCTTGCCATCACGGTGGCAATGATCGCCATCAACGCGCCGACATTGCTTGGCAGCTTGAAGCGTATGCTGATGCGGAGAAGAAAACAATAGACTTTTCAAAGAAATAAAACAGGGTTTTTCTGTTGCTTTTACAAGAGCATTTACAGACACAAAAATCGGCAGAAGGATTGCCTCTGCCGATTTTTAGTAAAACGATGATGAAAAAATCCCCTCTTGGATGGAGCCTTAGGACACTCATACTTTTAGGGGTATAGGTATTGCCCTGTTTTTTAAATACAAAGGCGAAATTGGCGATAATACATAAAAAAGAGAGTGATTTTGCTTTGTATCTATTTTTCGTAGATAGTGAAATGGTTGACTTTTTATTAAATATGTGCTACACTCTGATCGGGAGGTGATACCGATGTATGATTTGAACCATATTTACAAAGTTGGTAATTTAATCGCAACATTGAGATTGGAAAAAGGCATGAGCCAAAGTGAGTTGGGTTTGATATTGGGGGTAACAAATAAAGCGGTGAGTCGATGGGAAACTGGCAGAGGCTATCCCGACACCGCTTTGTTGCTAAAATTAGCGGAAGTATTGGAAATTACCGTTGATGAACTATTGAAGGGGGAGCTATCTTCAACAGCTCAAAATAGAAAATCATTCAATCATAATATTGATTATAAAGCTGAGCGAGCTTTATTCGCAAGATTCTCGCTTACTTTGATTCCGTTGTTTGCTTTTTTTGCTTGGATTATTTTAATTGGAATGATTCCCAATGATTTCATGCAAGGACTGAATTATGGTGAAACATGGTTTGTTGTATTCTTTTTGCCTGCGATGTTATATGAAATTTCATGTGTTATATTGGGAATCTTCTTTTCGCTGAAGATACATAAAAGAAAAGATATGAAATTACCCTTAAAGATATTGATTTGTATTGCTTCATTTGTTGGATTTGGTTTCTATCATCTTGCAATATATTTTTATTTAGTTATTAGATTCATAAAAGCTCGAATTCAAGCAAAAAAATTTGTTTGAGTATTCATCAAATGAAATACGCCCCCGACAGAATTCAAAATCTGTCGGGGGTTATCATTCATATGATAGACTGCCTTTTTTTCTTTCATTTTTTATTGCTCAGAAGGCTGCTTTTGATTGCCTCGGCCACCAATCCGCGCTCGCAGAAGGGAACTTTTTCGTCTCCGATCAGCTGATAGGCTTCGTGGCCTTTTCCGGCAAGCACCAGAATGTCTCCCGCACGGGTCAGTTCTACTGCCTTTCGAATCGCTTCGGCGCGGTCGGCAATTTTGAGGAAGGGGGTATCATAACTGCGAAACGCTTCCGCAATCTCCTCGATAATGATGTCGGGAGATTCGTTCCCGGGGTTGTCCGACGTCAGGATCGCAAGGTCGCAAAGCTCTGCGGCCACCGCTCCCAGCTCCCGACGGCGCATTTGCGAGCGTCCGCCCACCGAGCCGAACAACGCGATCAAACGCTTCGGGCGGTATTCCCGCAGGGTGGAGAGCAGTTGCCGCAAGCTGACGGCATTATGCGCATAGTCGATGACCACGCAGGCTCCGTTTGGCAGGGGGATCCACTCCGAACGCCCGGCCACCGATGCCAGAGAGAGTGATTTTACCGCATTTTGCAAAGAAATTCCAAAAATTTCGTGTGCGGTTACCAAGGCCAAAAGCGCGTTTTCCGCATTGGCGCTTCCCAAAAGCGGCACGAAACAGGGAAGGGTTTCTCTTTTGCTTTGCACCGTGAACGAGACGCCGAGAGCTTGTTCGTTTCGCAGCAGGGAAACGTCATTGGCCAAAAAATCAGCTTTGGCGCCTCTGGTGGAGCAGGAGATCCGACGGGACGCCGAGGTGCCGTCCAGCATATACGTTGCAGCGGGATCATCGGTGTTGTAGATCACGGACTCCGCGCCAAATTCGGCAAATAAGCGGCGCTTGCAAGCCAGATAGCTTTCCATGTCGGGATGCTCGTGTTTTCCGATGTGATCGGGAGAGAGATTGGTAAACAAAACGGTTTGAAAGCGTGTGCCGTCCGCGCGATGCTGCAGGAGCGCTTGAGAAGAGACCTCAAGAATGGCAGTGGAAACCCCGGCCGCAAGCATTTTCGAAAGCGCCTCTTGCAGGGTGAGCGCATCGGGGGTTGTGTTTTTGGTAGGGATCTGTACGTTTACGTAAGAGATCCCGTTGGTACCGATGTAGCCGCAGGGAATACCGTGTTGGTTCAGAATATGCATCAAAAGCCGCGCGGTGGTCGTCTTTCCCTTCGTACCGGTAATTCCGATCAGGTGCATGCGGTGTGACGGATTTCCGTACAGGCGGCAAGCAAGCGTGGCCAAGGTTTGCCGCGTATCCAAAACGGGAATCACGCAGGCATCCTCGGGCAGATCCAGCGTCTGCTCTGCCACAAACACGCGGCACCCGCGCGCATAGGCATCGGGGGCATAGCGGTGTCCGTCGTGGATCGCTCCTTGGATACAAACAAAAACACTGCGCGGGTTGGCGGTTGTCGAGCTTTCGGTGACCGAAAGGATGTCCGTATCGGGCAAAAGGGAAGCATCGGTAAGATTGGCAAACAGATTGGAGAGCTTCACGCGTGCACCTCCCGATTCCATACGTCAAAGTCAGAAGAAAATCCGATCGGCGTTTTATGGCAAGCGCGAATGGTCTGATATGCCAGAACCTCCAGCGAGTCAACGAAAATAGCGGGATTAAGCCCCTCTTTTTTGAGCAGAGAGAGCTCGGTACAGCCCAACACCAGCTTTTCGCAGCCCCTTTCGCGCAAGGCGTTGGTAACCCGGAGAAAGGCGTTTCGGTCTACGGGTCGGTTTTGCTTGATCTGTCCGTAAATAATATCCGAAATAATTTTCTGTTCTTCTTCCGTGGGTGTTATGCAGGTGAGACCGAGCGGAGCGCAGACCGCAGGATAGGCATTGGATTGTACCGTTCCTTCGGTGGCGAGCAGACCAAAGGTTTGAACACCGTTCAAACGAAGATGCTCGGCCGTTTCCCGAATGATGTTTAAAATCGGGACCTTACAGGCCGCCTGCAATCCGTTGTAAAAATAATGCGCGGTGTTACAGGGAATCACGATCAGATCGGCTCCTGCTTTGACCAAACGGTCGGCCTCATCGATCATCACAGGAAGGGGATCGCGGTCGCTCTTTCCCAAAATGAAAGCGGTACGGTCCGGGGTGGAGGCGCGACTGCTGACGATCATATCGATATGGTCGCTGTCTGCAAGGGCTTTGGTATGCGCAGTCAAAAGCTCACAAAAATAAACGGTTGACATGGGACCAAGTCCGCCAAGTATCCCTAAAAGCATTGAGTTTTTCATGGTGTTCCTCCGTTTCGTGCAACATCTTGTCCGATCATACGTTCCAGGTCTTCCTGATTTATAAGGACTGCAAGTCGCTCCAATTCGCTTCGATTCCCGTTTACAAGCTCTATGCATGCGGGGGTGCAGGGAATGATCCAAAGGATCCGATCCCTGTTTTCGGGCAGATTTGCAAAATCACATAGGGCATCCAACAATAACCGCTCATTTTCTGTAGCGCGAACGGGGTGTACCTTCAGGGACAAGGAAAAGCGAAAGGGGAGCGGATTTTTATGGCAAAACACGTGGGATACAATGCCGTATTGCCAAAACAAGCGTTGCGAAAACGCTTGCGCCGCGGAGGAATAGCCGAGCAGAATCGGCACCAATTCCCCCTGGTGAAGATTTTGGAACATTGTTTCCATCGGCTTTCCTCCTTTCGCGCGTTATCCCATTTATTATAGCACAAAACGGGGGGAAAGGGAAGACAAAATACAAAATAGTTTTTCCGTATTCATTATTTTTTTAAAAATACTTGCTTTTTCAGTAAAAATTCATTATAATATTTAGAGGAATAAAAAAGGACAGTACGGATTTTTATGAAAAAAGAAAAAATTTACCGTGTATTTTCCCATATGCCCGAGCTTCACACCGATCGTTTGACGCTGCGACGGATGCTGGTTTCGGATGCGGCGGATATGTACGAATATGCCTGCCGCTCGGACGTGACAAGGTATTTGACCTGGAAGCCCCATCCCGACGCCGCATATACGCGCGAATATCTGCAATACCTTGGCGGACGCTATCACGTTGGGATGTTTTATGACTGGGCGATCGTCTACGAGCCCGACCGGAAAATGGTGGGGACCTGTGGCTTTACCTCCTTTCAGTGCAACTCGGATTGCGCGGAGGTGGGATATGTTTTAAATCCTTCATATTGGGGGAGGGGAATTGCTTCCGAGGCGCTTTCTCGCGTGTTGCAATTTGCGTTTGAGGAATTGGGCGTAAACCGTGTAGAGGCCCGCTTTATGGATGGCAATGCCCGTTCGCGGCGAGTGATGGAGCACGTGGGAATGACCTTTGAGGGAATGCTGCGAGAGGCCATGCTCGTAAAGGGAACGTATGTAAACGTTGGTATGTGCTCGATCCTGCGTTCCGAATGGCTTGCTGTACAATCCACCAAAAAAACTGAATAAACAGACCAAAATCGGGGATACAATCGGATACGGGGGATCCCCGATTTTCAGTTTTGGAGGAAAATAGAATGGCTGGTTACACAAAGCCCGGCGTATTTGCCGAAAACATCGTCGGAACACAGACCGAACGCAATTTACACACTGCCCTGAGCGGAGAGTCGCAAGCCTATCTGCGCTACAAATGGTTTGAGAAAAAAGCCAAGGACGACGGATACGTTGCCGTTTCGCAACTGTTTCGCGATACGGCGGCCAACGAGATGGAGCATGCCGAGATCTGGTTCCGTTATCTTGGCGGCTGGTCCGGAACCGAGCGCAATCTGGAGGCGGCCGCGTCGGGGGAACAGTTTGAATGGGAAACGATGTACGCCGATTTTGAGAAGACTGCACGTGAGGAAGGCTTTGATGCGATTGCCGATCTCTTTGCTCGGGTCGCCTCGATCGAAAAGCAGCACGAAGCCAATTACCGAAAGGCCCTCGGGCAGATAAAAAGCGGAGAAATGTTCAAAAGTGACAATTCCACCACCAAGTGGATCTGTCTCAATTGCGGATACGTGGTGGAGGGGAAGGAACCGCCCAAAATCTGCCCCACCTGCTCGCACCCGCAGGGCTATTTTGCCGAGCAAAAGGAATAAGAATGATCCATGGCAGGAGAAATCAGGTTTCAGATTTCTCCTGCTTGGTTTTTATCCTCCACTCACGCTCCACTTTTGATGAAAAACAGGGCTTAAAAAGGTTTTTCGCTCCACTTTTTATATAGGTATTGACACCGCTTTTTTGTCATGGTATACTTTTTACAGAAGGAAAAAATGAAGGAGGCTATTATGAAAAAATTTTCATCGTTCCTGTCTATGCTCGCTCTCGCTTTGCTCCTGCTTTCCACCCTGCTCCTGCTTGCCTCCTGCTTTGGCGAGCCGGCACCGTTGCAGGATGAAAAAGAGGATCTCACAGATACCACCGATTCTACCGAGCCCGAAAAATCGGATCATTCGCATACATGGAGCAGTTGGACCACGGTTGACAAGGCCACCAAAACCGAGGACGGCGAGAAACAGCGCACCTGTGCTTGCGGCGTGACCGAATCCGAGCGGATCCCGGCGGTAGGTTCTAGGGGGCTTGCATATGAGGTCAACGAGGACGGTGTAAGCTGTACGGTTACGGGAGAGGGGCAATGCACAGACAAAGTGCTTTATATCCCCGAGAAGATAGAAGGATATTCCGTTACAAGCATTCAGCGAAATGCTTTTTGGCGGGCGGATATCACAGAGCTTACGTTGCCTATGGGGCTGAAAAAAATTGAACCCAATGCTTTTGATTATTGCATGAATTTGGAAAGCGTCTGCCTTCCTGAAGGATTGCTGACCATTGGAGATTTTGCTTTTCATAAATGTGAGTCGCTGAAGGAGATCGTGATTCCCGATAGCGTTACTTATATTGGACGTTCTGCCTTTTCCGGATGCCAAAAGCTGACGTGGGCCGATCTTCCAAAGGGGATCTCTTGTATCTCCGCTTCGCTTTTTTCCGGATGCTACCGTCTCAAAGATATTGTGATTCCGGAGTCAGTTACCGAAATCGAAGAGTATGCTTTTTCGAACTGTTGGGCGATTTCAGAGATCGTTCTCCCGGAAAATCTGACCCATATTGGCGATTCCGCCTTCTCGCATTGTAAAGCCGTGACCGCCGTTTACATTTCCGAAAATGTATGGCGTTTCGATGCAAGTGTATTTTCGGGATGCAACAAGTTAAACTGCTTTATTGTGAATCCCCGGAACGGAGTTTATAAATCAGTGGACGGAAATTTGTACTCCAAGGATGGAACTACGCTGGTCAAATACGCTGTTTTTAAGCTGGACAGTGAATTTGTTATTCCAAACGGTGTGACCCATATTGCGGATTACGCATTTCAACGCTGTGGAATGCTTCAATCGGTTACGATTCCAAGCAGTGTCACTTCCATCGGAGAAGGCGCCTTTTTGGATTGCACATCTCTCCAAGAGGTTTGTATTCCGCAAAGCGTGACGCAAATTGGAGCAGAGACGTTTAAAGGATGTTACCGACTTTCGCGTGCGGTCTTGGAGCCTGGAATTCCGCTTATTTCCGATTCCATGTTTGCGGGATGTGAGGAATTGAAGGACGCTGCCGTTCCCAAAAGTGTTACCTACATTGGTTCGAATGCTTTTTTGGACTGCGTTTCGCTCACGGAGGCCGTGATCCCGTTGGGGGTGACGCAGATCTGTGAGGGCACGTTCAAGGGTTGCTCCGCGCTTTCCAAAGTGACCTTTGAAGGCGATCTTTTGCAGATTGGAGAATCAGCGTTTTCGGGATGCGAGGCGTTACGCTCGATTACGATCCCGGCAAGTGTGGAAAAGATCGAAAACTATGCGTTCAACCGATGCAATGGGCTCTCGGAGATCCTTCTTCCGGAAGGGCTTGTTTCCTTGGGAGAGGGGGCTTTTCAACGTTGTTTTAATTATACAACCATCCGCATTCCCAAGAGTGTGAAATTCATTGGCGAAAACGTGTTTGAAACCTTTCGGCTAAAGCAGATCGAGTACGCAGGAACGATGGAAGAGTGGAAACAGATCTCACGAACAAATGCTTGGGAAAAATGGCTTGAAATCGTTTGTTCCGATGGCTCTTTGGATGAATGGTGGGATATGAAAAGATAATTTTTTACAGTCTGATTCCGGTTGTCCGAAAAGAACTCTTTAAAAGTGTCTTTTCGGGCAACTTTTTTCGTCTTCTTCTTGACTTTATCTCCCTGCGGTGCTATAATGATACAGATTTCGTTTGCTTGATGGAGGAGGTGCGGATATGGCACAAAAAATTTCTCCGTACCGCTATCGGGAGGGGTTAAAGGATGGATTGCCGATTGGTCTTGGCTATCTTTCGGTCTCGTTTGGCTTTGGTATTTCTGCGGTAGGGGAAGGTCTGCGCGTTCTGGAAGCGCTGATCATTTCCATGACCAATCTGACCTCTGCGGGACAGCTGGCGGGGGTGACAGTCATTGTTGCCATGGGAACACTGCTGGAGATAGTGCTGACCCAGTTTGTGATCAATCTCCGCTATTCTCTCATGGGAATTACCCTTACGCAACGACTGGATTCGCGTTGTAATACCAAGCATCGCTTATTTATGTCTTTTGGGCTCACCGATGAGATTTTTGCGGTTGCCGCATCCAAGCCTGCCCCCGTGGGGCCGTCTTACTTTTACGGTCTGATGACGCTTCCATACGTTGGTTGGGCAGGAGGAACGCTCCTTGGCGCATTGGCAGGAAGTGTTTTGCCCGATCGGTTTCGGCTGGCGCTTGGCATTATGATCTACGCCATGTTCATCGCTATCATTTTGCCGCCGATGAAGCGCGACAAGGGCGTTCTTGGCGTGGTGCTTCTGGCAGCCGCTTTGAGCTGCTGTGTGGCCTTTTTGCCTTTTTTGAAATGGATCTCGGCAGGCTTTGCAATCATCCTTTGCGCCGTGATTGCAGCGGCCGTGCTGGCCCTTGTTTGCCCGATTGCGGAGGATGATGAAGAGGAGGAGCCGTCATGAGACCTGCAATTTTGCTTTACATTGCGGTTATGGCGCTTACCACGTACCTCGTTCGCATGATCCCATTTACGGTTTTCCGTAAAAAAATCAAATCGCGTTTTGCCAAAAGCTTCTTTTATTACATTCCGTACGCCGTGCTTTCGGCCATGACCTTTCCCGCAATCTTCTATTCCACAGGCAGCATTCTTTCCGCTACCGTTGGAGTGGCGGTTGCAATGTTGCTTGCGTTTTTCCATCAATCGCTGATCGTGGTTTCGGTTGCAGCATCTCTGGCGGCACTTTTTGTCTCATTCCTTTGAATAAATCCCCAATTTAAAAAAGCGGAGTTTATGAAAAACACTCCGCTTTTTATTTGTTCTAAATTCGGACATCCCGACATATAGTGTACCAACACGGTATACGGGAGGTTTTCAAATGCCTGAACAATCAATTTACAAAGACATTGCCGAGCGGACAGGCGGGGATATTTACGTTGGCGTAGTGGGGCCGGTCCGCAGCGGAAAATCCACTTTTATCAAGCGGTTTATGGAGTCTGTTGTTCTTCCAAATATGGAAGAGGGTTACTCCCGTGACCGCGCACGGGACGAATTGCCGCAATCGGCCGCGGGGAAGACGGTAATGACGACCGAACCGAAATTCATCCCCGAAGAGGCGGTTCCGATCGTTTTGGACAATCATGCGCAAATGCGGGTGCGCATGATCGACTGTGTGGGATATTTGATCCCCGAGGCCATGGGCGCGTTTGAAAACGGCCAACCGCGTATGGTTCGTACACCTTGGCGCGAGGAAGCAATGCCCTTTGTGGAAGCGGCTGAAATGGGAACACACAAGGTGATCACCGAGCACTCCACCATCGGGATGCTGGTAACCAATGACGGTACGATCAGCGAGATCGGTCGGGAATCTTATGTCGAAGCCGAGGAACGTATCGTTCGCGAGCTCAAGGAGATTGGAAAGCCGTTTGCAATTATTCTCAACTCTTCGGTTCCCGCGTCCGAATCGGCACGCACGTTAGCCTATGAATTGGAGGAAAAATACAAGGTTCCCGTGGCATTGGTCAGCTGTCTGGATCTGGATGCTGAGGATATCCGTCATATTTTAGGCCTTGTATTGGAGGAATTTCCGGTTACCGAGGTTACGGTACGGATGCCCGAATGGATGAATGCGCTTGATGAGACCCATCGGATCCGCACGTCGATCGGTTCCTCGCTCCGTCAGTGCGCTGAGCGTGTGTGTAAGATCGGCGACGTAAAAAATGCATTCGAGCCCATGTGTGAAAACGAGTATGTGGAAAGAATGACAACCGATCTTTTGGAGCTGGGCACCGGAAAGGCGCAGATCACGCTGACAATGAAAGAGGGACTTTATTATGAGGTGATCAGCGAGCTGACGGGCCTGGAGGTAACAGGAGAGCGGGAATTGATTGCTCTTTTGCGCTCACTTGCAGAGACAAAAGCGAAATATGACCGAGTTGCAGAGGCTTTGGAGGAGGTAAATGCAAACGGATACGGAATTGTGATGCCCGATGTGGAGGATCTGCATCTGGAAGAGCCTAAGATCGTCAAGCAAGCGGGCGGGTACGGGGTGAAGCTGCGCGCGGCAGCCCAGTCGATCCATATGATCCGTGCCAACATTGAGACCGAGATCAATCCCATCGTGGGCACCGAACAGCAATCCGAGGATCTGGTGCGCTATATGCTTCGCGAGTTTGAGGAAGATCCCAAGAGTATCTGGGCATCCAATTTGTTTGGAAAATCGCTATATGATCTGGTAAATGAAGGACTGCACACCAAGCTGGATCATATGCCCGATGAATCGCGCCAAAAGCTTTCCGAAACGCTGGAACGAATCATCAACGAGGGAAGCAACGGCTTGATCTGTATCTTGTTATAAGTTTTTGAGGAGTGAATCCAATGCGGAAATGCATTTGGTTCGCTCCTCTTGACATTTGGGCATAGAAGTGCTATAATAACAGTGTTCTTTGATACAAAAAAGCTCTGGTTTCGAAAGAGGAAGGTTATGTCTCATCCGTTTTTACATTTTCGTACGATCACGAAGCACCGACATCGGGTCATCGCGCACTGCTTCCGCGCAGGAATCGGATTTCAAGGTCTGTTTCATGATTTATCCAAGTATTCACCTACGGAGTTTTTTCCGGGTATGCGGTATTATCAAGGAACGCGCAGTCCTAACGAACGCGAACGGGAGCTTTACGGGTATTCCTCGGCGTGGTTGCATCACAAGGGAAGAAATCGCCATCATTTTGAGTACTGGAATGATTTGAACCCCAAAACCAAGCTTTATGAGCCGGTTCCTATGCCGATCCGTTTCGTGAAGGAGATGTTTTGTGATCGCGTAGCTGCCAGTAAAATTTATCAGGGACAGAACTACACCAATGCGCATCCGCTCGAATATTACCGCCGTGGAAATGCAAGGATCAAAATGCATTCCAAAACGGCAGATCTTTTGGAAGAATGGCTTGTAATGCTTGCCGAAAAAGGAGAGCAGGAGACGTTTGCGCATATCAAAAAGATCCCGAACGATTTCCAATATTGATTTTCGAACATCAAAAATAATAAGCAGTTGAATCTGTCAAAAGCATGACGATTCAACTGCTTTTTGCGGTTTTTGCAAGGAAATTCAATCAATAATGCCGCCGCCGATCACAAGATTTCCATCATACATTACCAGAGATTGCCCTTTACAGATCGCGCGTTGCGGCTCGTCAAAGCGAACACGAAGGGTGTCGGTATCGGTTTGTTCTACTATCGCGGAAGCTGCTTTCGCTGAATACCGAATCTTTGCTTGTACGTGAATCGGGTGATCGATCTGTTCGGTTGCAATCAGATTCACGGAATGAGCGGTAAGCTCTTTCTGAAAGAGATCCTCGTTATCTCCCAAAATTACGGTATTGGTGACGGCATCCTTGCCACATACGTAAGTCGGTTTTCCAAACGCGATCCCCAACCCCTTCCGTTGTCCGACGGTATATCGGATCAATCCTTGATGCTTGCCGAGAATTCTTCCGTTTCGATCAACAAAATTTCCACACGGGAAGGGTATGTTGGTATGTGTTTCAATAAAAGAGACGTAATCGCCGTCGGGAATGAAACAGATATCCTGACTGTCACGTCGATTGGCGTTGCAAAATCCCTGTTCCAGCGCAATTTCACGGATCTCGCTTTTTCGAAGTCCACCGAGAGGGAAGATCGTTCGGGAGAGTTGATCCTGTGAAAGTGACCATAACACATAGGTCTGATCTTTACTGTCATCCGATGCGGCAGAGAGCAGATAACGGCCGTTTGTATCCCGTGTAATATTGGCATAATGACCGGTGGCTATTTTCTCACATCCGTATCGGAGCGCTACCTCGTAAAGCTTTCCGAATTTCATGGTGCGATTGCATTCCACACAGGGGTTTGGGGTGCCTCCCTTTATATAGGTTTGAATAAAATAATCGATGACGTGTCGCTCGAATTCCGAGGAATAATCGCAAATTTCAAAGGGAATTCCAATCTGCTCTGCGATCTTTTCGGCATCTTTGGATCCACAGGCATCGGACGGTGTTTCGGAAGAGAACAGGTGCATCATCACTCCCGTACAATCAAAGCCTTGTTCTTTGAGCAAAAATGCCGCCACGCTGCTGTCTATGCCGCCGCTCATCGCAACCAGTATTTTTTCGTTCTTCAATGGTTTCGTCCCTTTCTCAGATATCCCAAGAGAATTGTGTCAATTCGCCCGCAGCCTTCAAGCCTTCAAAATTTCCTTGGCGTAAGATCTCATAAACGGCAATTGCTACGGTGTTGGAGAGATTCAGTGAGCGTAGACCGTCTCGCATAGGCAGACGTACGCAGGTGTCCGGATGCTTGTGTAAGAGATCCTCGGGAAGCCCTTTGGTTTCTTTTCCAAACATGATAAATACGGGATCGGGGTAGGCAATTTCCGTATAAACATGCTTGGCCTTGGTGGTGAAATAGTACACCTTTGCCTCGGGATGCTTGGCGTAAAAGTCATCCAGACCGTCATAATAGGTGATATCGAGATGATGCCAGTAATCGAGTCCCGCACGCTTAAGCTTTCGGTCATCAATGGCAAAGCCCAGCGGGCGGATCAAATGAAGGGCGGCTCCCGTTGCAGCACAGGTGCGCGCAATATTTCCCGTGTTTTGCGGAATTTCCGGCTCGTGAAGCACAATGTTGATCGATTTCATAATCGCTTTCATCCTTTTCTCAATGGGTACGTGGTTTTTACGGGTACATCATAGCACATTTTGTGTGTTTTCGCAAGTGGAAATTGCAAGAATCAATTAAAATTTACAATTTGCAATATATTTATATATAGTTTTATAGTATAATAAGATATTAAAGCTTTGAAATCTCCGTTTTGGTGCAGTATCAACTAACGGGTGATTGCAATCGGGAGGCTCCCGTGATAAAATGGGATATCCCGTATGGGAAAGGAACAATGAAATTATGTCTTTGATTACGAAACTTTTCGGAACCTACAGTCAACGTCAGATCAAGCGTATTTCCGCAGTTGCGGACGTGATTGATGAGCTGGCAGAGAAGTATGCCAAAATGAGCAACGCCGAGCTCCAAGCGGTTACTCCGGCGCTTAAGGAACGCTTGGCGGCAGGGGAAACGCTGAACGAGATTCTTCCCGATGCTTTTGCGGCCATTCGGGAGGCAGATGCGCGCGTGCTTGGCAAGCGTCCGTTCCGCGTGCAGGTTCTCGGAGGTATCATTTTGCATCAGGGACGTATTGCCGAGATGAAGACCGGTGAGGGAAAAACACTGGTTGCAACTCTGCCGGCGTACCTGAATGCCTTGACCGGAAACGGTGTACACATTGTAACCGTTAACGATTACCTGGCTCGCGTGGGCGCAGAGGAAATGGGGCGCGTGTATGAATTCATGGGTCTGAAAACCGGACTCGTGGTGCACGGACAAAGCAATGCACAGAAAAAAGAGGCCTATGCGGCAGATATTACGTACGGAACCAACAACGAATTCGGCTTTGACTATCTGCGCGATAATATGGTGGTGTACAAAAACCAAATGGTGCAGCGTGGACACGTGTTTGCGATTGTGGACGAGGTGGACTCCATCCTGATCGATGAGGCGCGCACGCCTTTGATTATTTCGGGTGCCGGAAATACGGCAACCGATCTATACGAACGCACCGAAAATTTGGTTCGTTCGATGCGCAAATTTGTGATCAAAGAACTGGACAACAAAGAAAGCCATGACGATATCAATGCCGATTATATCGTGGATGAGAAGGCAAATAATGCCGTACTGTCTCCGAAGGGCGTGAAAAAGGCGGAGGCGTTCTTTGGCTTGGAAAATCTGACCGATCCCGAGAATGCGGTGATTGCACACCACGTCAATCAAGCGATCCGTGCGCACGGATGCATGCATCGGGACGTGGACTACGTTGTCAACGAGCGCGGAGTAATCATCGTGGATTCCTTTACGGGACGTTTGATGCCCGGAAGACGCTATTCCGACGGATTGCATCAGGCAATTGAAGCCAAGGAAGGTGTGCAGGTACAAAAAGAGAATAAAACGCTTGCAACCATCACTTTCCAAAACTATTTCCGTATGTATAAAAAGCTTTCGGGAATGACCGGTACGGCACTTACGGAGGAGAGTGAGTTCCGGGAAATCTATCAGCTGGATGTTGTGGAGATCCCCACCAATAAGCCGATGATCCGTAAAGACCGTCCCGATGCAGTATACCGCAGCATGGAAGGTAAATATCAAGCAATCGTGAAGCAGGTGGTGGAATGCCATGAAAAGGGACAACCCGTGTTGGTGGGTACCGTTTCGATCGATAAATCCGAGGCGCTGTCGATCCGCCTGAAAAAAGCAGGTATTCCGCATACTGTACTGAACGCGAAATATCATGAAAAAGAAGCAGAGATCGTTGCACAAGCCGGTAAGCTGGGGGCGGTAACCATTTCCACAAACATGGCGGGCCGCGGAACCGATATTTTGCTTGGCGGAAACCCCGAATTTATGGCAAAGGCCGATATGCGTGCCAAGGGATATGCCGAGGAGTTGATCCTGCAATGTGCAGGGTTTACCGACACCGAAGATGAGGAATTGATCGAAGCACGAAACACCTTCCGCTCGTTGGTAGAAAAATATAAGGCGGAAATTGAGCCCGAGGCGAAAAAGGTTTGTGAGGCGGGCGGTTTGTTTATCCTTGGTACTGAGCGCCACGAGAGCCGCCGAATCGATAACCAGCTGCGCGGACGTTCGGGTCGTCAGGGAGACCCCGGCGAATCGAAATTCTTCCTTTCCATGGAGGACGATCTGATGCGCCTGTTTGGAACCGAACGTCTGCAGGGAATCGTAGCGGCTTTGAAAATGCCGGAGGATACTCCAATCGATGCCAAGATCCTTTCCAATGCCATCGAGGGGGCACAGATGCGTATTGAAACGGCAAACTTTAAACGTCGAAAATACGTGCTGGCCTATGATGACGTCATGAATCAGCAGCGCACGATCATCTACAAGCAGCGTCAGGACGTTCTCAACGGAGAGGATATCTCCGAAACGATCCGAAAGATGCTGACATCTACCGTGGAAAGTGTTGTAGAAGGCTTTACACGCGGCGAAACTCCGAACGAATGGAATCTCGATGCTCTGCGCGCACACTTTATGGGCGTGCTGACCACCGAGGAGGATTTCCGTTATTCTCCCGAGGAGCTTGCAAAAGTGCAGCCGTCGGAGATTTCGGAAGAGCTTTGCGCGCGTGTTATGCAACGGTATGCGGAGAAAGAGGAGTTGTTTGGGGCCGAGGTCTTCCGAGAGGTGGAGCGTGCCATCCTTCTTCGTAACGTGGATACCTCTTGGATGGAGCATATTGACACGATGGATGATCTGAAAGGCAGCGTAGGTCTGCAGGCCTATGCACAACGCGATCCGGTTACCGAATACCGCATCCAGGGTGCCGATCTCTTTGACACAATGGTGGATGAGATCCGTCAGAAAACCGTACGCGCCATCCTTTCGGTTGTTCCGCGTACACAGCCGATCGAGCGTGTGCAGGTAGCCAATCCGATTTCCGCAGGATTGCAGGACGGTGTAAAGAAAACAACCGTCACACGCCGCGCAACAACTACGGTGGTTCGTGATGGAGCGCAGATCGGAAGAAACGATCCCTGTCCTTGCGGCAGCGGAAAGAAATACAAGAACTGTTGTATGCGAAGCGGAGCATCCAACTAACGGAGGCAACCATGGGATTTGGATATTTGTTGGTGGGCTATCTCATCAGCTTTGTATTGCGCATGCTTGCGGCAAATTTGGGAATGGGCGGAATTGTATTTGTGATCGGTTGCGCTATGATGCTGGCCGGACTTTGGAATCTTCATCACTATCACGAGGCCTTTTTCTATTCCAAGTGGACCGCAGTTGCCTTGATCGTTCTTGGATGTTATGATGTTTTGAAGGATCTGGACGAATTATTCTTGTGGAACCTGGGTTTTCTGAACGGGAAACCGGAGCTCGTTTTTTCGTGGATTCTCTTCTTTTTGATCCTGTTTTTCAATCTTGCTGTGCTGTACGGGATCCGCATGATCTCCCGAGACTTGGGGATCTTGCACATGGAAACCTCTGCAATACGAAATTCTTTTTTCGTTGGCCTTCATGCAATTCTGTACATGCTTGGTAACCTGCCGATCGTTGCATTGAGTCCGATCCAATCCTATTTGATCGTTCCAATCGTATTTACCAATCTGATTTGGATGTTTTGCAACCTGTTTTTGCTGTTGGCTTGCAATAAAAACATTTGCAGAGCAGGGGATGAGGATCAACCCACCAAGCCCTCCCGTATTGGCTTTTTGAATCGCATGAACGAGATCTATGAAGAGAATCGCCAAAAAGCGATTCAAAAAACCACGCGTGAGGCCGAGGATGCCTTGCGGCGCAGGAAGGAAAAACGGGAACAGAAAAAAATCAACCATAACAAGAAGAGAAAAGGCGGTTCAAAATGAAGAATGGCATAAAAATCAAAACCGGGTTTGGTCTTCTATTCATTTCCGGACTCATTTTATGCAATCCCGTTGTAGGCTTTGTGGACGTTCTTCCGAACTGTTTGGCATATTGGCTGCTTTGCATGAGCTTTTATCGCCTGGCCGATCTGAACGGACGTATATTTGAGGCGGTTCGACGCTTTCGTATTCTTTCTGTTTTGAGCGTGCTACAGCTTTTTCTTTCGTATTTTGCTTATGGAGTCATTCGCTCCCAAGCCACGAATACATATGAGTTGCGTTCCTTTGTGATGATGGGCGCCTTTGTTATGATGCTGGTGCAATGGTTTATTCTGTTGCCCGCATTTCGCAATCTTTTTTCGGGGCTGGAGTATCTGGCGGAACGCCTATCGGTCTCCTCACTCATTGATTTGAAAAAAGGGAAGAATCGGATGCAGCGAATGGCAAGCCTGACGCGCCTGTTTCTGGTTACTGCTTCCATACTGTCTTTTTTACCGGAGCTCTCCGGGTTTTCTTCCTTGGATGGACAGGGCGCCAACGGAACCCCCGGGTTTGGGGATCTTTGGTATTCAGACGTTTTGACCTCACCTTCCCAAACGGTAGATCGCTATTCGTACATTGGCGTGTTACGCTTGCTTTGCGCACTTGCTACGGTGCTTTTGGCAGTAGTATGGATCGTTCGACTGGTTTCCTTTTTACGATGCTTGCGAAAAGAAACCGCATGGATCGAACATCTGGAAACCCGATATGAAGAGGAGATTCTTCCGCAGATCGGTATGCTGACCGTTCGCAAATTTTCTCGCTCCTTCTATTTGTTGCAATTTGCAATCGTGTTTGCGGCTACTCTTCGCATCAATCATTACTCGGCGTTGCCGGGGGCGGTGCTTGCCCTGTTGGCGTTTCTTGCAATTCTTTTGCTTGGACCGCTTGGACCGCGTGCTTTTACTCGCCGTCTTTGCTACGGTGCTTGCGCATTGCTAACCGGAATCAGTGGCTTGGAGCTCTTCTTGAATGCTTCCTATCTGCGCCGCTTTGAGCCCGAGGCATCGTTGTATAACGGAAAGGCATACGATCAGTTTCTTTTGATTCGTTTCCTTGGAGCGGCGGAGGCAATTGCAACCCGCTGTTGATCGCTCTTTTGCTCTATTCGCTTTATCGAATTGCCTGTGTACACACCGGAGTGGAATACGGAGATCTTCATGCAGAGTCACTCTCTCAAATGGCCTCCAAGCGTTTACATCGAAAATTTGCCACGCGCTTCCAATTGCCGTTTGCGTTTTTTACCGTTGCATGTTTGCTGGCAGCAGTGGAATCCTTGTGGCGGTTGCAATTGGATTGGTTGTGGTTGATCTCTCTGGCACTGTCTTTCGTTGCTATCATGCTATTTTATTCGGCACTCTATGAGCTGAAATCTGAAATTTGTTTTCGTTACGAGTCCGATGGGACGAATAAAAATATTTGACGTTGTGCATACTGCTTTTGTAATTCTTATTACAAAAAGGAGAGTATTCCGTCATGCAAAATAACAATCAAAATCAAAACAAGAACAACAATCAAGCTCGCAATCAGAATTATAACCAAAACAATAATCAGAATAACAATCAGAACAATAACCAGAACAACAATCAAAACAACAATCAGAACAATAACCAGAACAATAACCAGAACAACAATCAAAACAACAATCAGAATAACAATCAAAATCGCAATTCCAACCGCTAAGTTGGAGCCCTCTCTCACGAGGGTACATAGACAGCCGGTTCGGCATTGTATTCAGAATGCTTGAGAGGAGGATCACCCGTGTTTGAGATCGATCCAATCCCGAATTCCGTAATTACATACCTTACATCAAAGGGGATCTCGTACGAAGAGATTCTTCTATCGGCGTTTTGTGATCGCGACCGAGAGCTTTTACCGGCGCAAGTTTATTTGATTGCCTCAAAGGACACCTTATGGGTCCTCTCCGGTGTCACTGTGGCCTCCTGTGCATCTGCCTCGAAGAGACAGACCACACCGTCTTTTACTCAAGAATTTCGGGAGATTTTCTTGGAGGAGTATCCGATTTCCGAGCTTCACGGATTTCGCGTGGAGGAGCTGTTGTCCTCCGGACGCTTGATTGCCAAGCACGGGGACACCAAAGAGCCAATCCTTCTATGCGCTTTTACCAACTTCTGCAAAGCTTCCGTCTTTTTGTTTGCAAAATACGCGGAAAAGATTGCAAAGGGGGAAGCGCTTGAAATCGACCCGAAGGATGATCCCGCTTCCAAGCGTTGTCCAAAATGCGGAATGCGCTATCCCGATATGAACCGTCGGGTTTGCCCTCGCTGTATGGAAAAAGGGAAGCTTTTTTGGCGCTTTTTCTCGTTTTTCTCGCGTTACCGCGGGCATTTGATCCTCACCGTTTTGTCGCTGGTTTTGCTGACTGCGTTCAGCATTTTAGCACCGTATCTGTCCAGCGGATTTTTCTATGACGAAGTCATCAACGGAACCGGGGAATTTGCAGGGCAGATTTTAACGGTGCTGGGATTGATCATTGCCACACGTGTTCTCCGACTCCTTGCAACCATCCTCAATTCTTACATTACGTCCAACGTGGCCGCAAAGATCGTGTACGATCTGAAAAAAACGATTTTTACTGCTATTGAACGGTTATCTCTTGGCTTTTTTACCGGCAGACAGACCGGCGGACTGATGACACAGGTCAATGAAGATGCCAATACCATTTATCACTTTTTCTGTGACGGCCTGCCGTATTTGATCGTCAATCTGGTACAGGTGATCGTGTTGGTTATTCTCTTACTCTGTATTGAGCCCGTGTTGGCTATTTTTGCATTAATTCCGGTTCCGCTTTTTATGCTTTTGCTCGGACGTTTTTTCCGAAAGGAACGAATGCTTCATGCAAAGCGGTATTCCAATTCCCGACGGCTCAATTCCTTGCTTTCCGACGTGTTTTCCGGCATCCGTGTTGTGAAGGCCTTTTCCAAGGAGCACGCGGAGATCGAGCGCTTTTCAGATCGGAACCAACGGTTAGCCAAAAGTGAAAAAAAGTTGGCTCTGTTTACCAATTATGCATGGCCGGTTGCGGGAATCCTGCTGTATCTTGGTAACATTGTTGCATGGGGACTTGGAGGATGGATGGTGATGACGGGGTACCACGGATTGACCTACGGTATGCTTCTCACCTTTATTTCCTACATGAACATGGTGTTTGATCCGCTTGGATTTTTTACCGATTTCTTTGATTGGACCGCTGATTGCTCCAACGCGCTGCAGCGTATGTTTGAGATCATGGATGCGCAACCCGAGATAAGTGAAAAGGAGAATCCAGAGCGTCCCGAGGTGCTGGGGGGCTCTGTGGAGTTTGATCACGTTTCCTTTTCTTATCAAAAGGGAAAAAAGATTATCAATGATGTCAGCTTTGAGGTGCCGGACGGAAAAATCCTCGGCATTGTGGGACATACCGGTGCCGGCAAAAGCACGCTTGCCAATCTTTTGATGCGCATGTATGACGTGGAGGAGGGAGAGATCCGCATCGGGGGATATCCGATCCGCGATCTGGCGCTATCTTCCATTTATCAAAATATTGCGATCGTTTCGCAAGAAACCTATCTTTTCATGGGAACCGTTTTGGACAATATTCGTTATGCATGCCCGGATGCGACCTTTGAAGAGGTGGTACAAGCCTCCAAACGTGCGGGAGCGCATGAATTTATCATGAAGCTTCCCGATGCCTACGATACGCGTATCGGATTTGGATACAAGGACCTTTCCGGCGGAGAGCGGCAGCGCATCTCGATTGCGCGTGCCATTCTGAAAAATCCAAAAATTCTGATTTTGGACGAAGCCACTGCCGCAATGGATACCGGTACCGAGCGCAAGATTCAAGAGGCACTTTCGAGGCTGATCCAAGGAAAGACCACGATTATGATCGCGCACCGTCTTTCTACCTTGCGGGATGCTGACGAATTGATTGTGATCGAGCGCGGAAAGGTTGTGGAACGGGGAAGTCATAAAGCGCTTCTTGCCATTGAAGACGGCGTTTATAAAAAGCTATTCACCCTTCAGGACGAGGCCTTGCGGAATGCAGGGATTCGCGAGTAAAGAATTGTGAGGATGAA
Organism: Clostridia bacterium; assembly: GCA_017505745.1. Taxonomy (GTDB): domain Bacteria; phylum Bacillota; class Clostridia; order Oscillospirales; family CAG-272; genus UMGS1865. The sequence goes on along the minus strand of JAFVOP010000101.1, from coordinate 40,800 downwards.
GTGATGAAAGAGTTACATATCACGGATGAAGAAAAAGCAGAATCAAAAAAGAACCGTACGCTTGCGGAATTGTCGGTTACGGTTTGGTTGACGCCTGAAAATGCTTCGTTTTATCAAAAAAACGGCTTCCTTTACGTTCGCCATCAGGAGCAGGATTCCCGCGCATTTTTATGCCGCCAGTTTCCGCTTGAGATGTTATGGGAATTCATATCGGTTTTGGACGAAAATCAACAGGAGATCGGCATTGTTCGCCGTACCGATCTGTTTGCAGGTGAGCAAAGAGAGCTTTTGGAGACTGAACTGAAGCGGCGGTACTTTGCGCCGGTGATCGAAGAGATCATTCAGGTCAAGGAGCGCTACGGATTTTCCTATTGGAAGGTGCGAACTGCTGAGGGAACGTTGAATTTTACGTTGCACGATACCTTTCGCAGTATTTTTCGCGCCCAGGAAAATCGGCTGATTCTCTCGGATGTGGACGGCAACCGCTTTGAGATCCCGGACGTAGAAAAATTAGATCGAAAGAGCTATAAAAAGATCGAGCTCTACCTATAAGGAGGCGATACTGTGGTAAAACTGAATTCGCGCCTCTGGAAGGAGCTTCAAGCAATTGACGGCAGCTTGAAACGCGAGGACGCCGTTGTCCTGACATATGCGAATCTGGATCTGAAGGAGCCTTCCAAACGCGTGAAGTCCTACGTAGTGCTCATGACCGATGTCCTCCGCGTCTATACCGACGGATGCCTTGCCGTAGAAGAGCACGTAGAAGAGATTGCACAGCTCAAGACGGTGTTGGGCGTTGGATGTGTGTTTCTTTCCTGTGAGCGAAAGAATGGGGAAGCGATCCTTTTAGCGCGAGCTGATAACCATTATCAAACAGCGATCGGACAGGCAGTAAAGCGCGCCAATCATTATCTGAAATTTGGAGACTGCGATTTTTCTCGATTTTCTTCGGTGGGAAGAACATGTCCCAAGTGTGGAAAGGCTTTTCCGCGTGGCTCCCATACCTGCCCGCGATGTGTTTCAAAAAAGAAGACTCTCCGTCGGCTGTTTTCTCTTGCAAAAGGTGAATGGAAATACGTGGCCATTGCGGCGGTGTTGTTTTTTGCAACCACCGGTGTCAGCCTTCTTAATCCGTATATCAATCGGGTGCTGGTCGATGATTATATCACAAACACCACCGCAAATCCGTTTTTGATCGGCTTTCTCGGTGTGATTCTGGCCATGCTGGGGACCCAGCTTTTGCGCCGCGGATTGACTGTTCTGCGCGGATACTTTCTGACAACGTCGGGAAACCGCCTGACCGTGCGACTGCGCAACATGGTGTTTGAAAAGATCCAGCAACTGTCGATTGCTAAGATTTCGCGCCGCACATCGGGAGAGCTGATGAAGCGCGTCAACAGTGATACGAGCATCATCAAGCAGTTTTTGATCCGTCAATTGCCAAATATTTTGGAGCAATCTCTGCTTCTCGCCGCAATTGGATTACTCATGCTCTTTTTCGATTGGCGATTGGCGCTCTTGATCCTCTTGCCAACGCCCTTTGTAGCCTTTGCATTTCGGGTCTTTTGGCGTTTTATGAACAATATGTTCCATCAGCGTTGGGAGCTGAATTCTCGTTCCAATGCGATCCTGCACGATATCTTTTCGGGGATCCGCGTGGTAAAGTCCTACGGAATGGAAAAACGCGAAGAAGCACGCTTTTTGGAAATGTCAGCAAAGGAGCGCGATGCGCAGCTTCGACTCGAGCGCTTTTGGGCATTCTTTATGCCGTGCCTCCAGTTTTTGATGGGAATTGGGGAATTTGTGTTGCTCTACTATGTGGGAGATAAGATGCTGGACGGTGTGATGACAGCCGGAGAAATGGCGCAGTTTTCCTCCTATGCCTCCATGGTTTATGCTCCGCTACACGCGTTGATGTCCTTCCCGCGACAATTCATGCAAATGATGACCTCCGTAACTCGCGTTTATGAGATCATTGATGAAACAGTGGATGTTCCGGATAAGGCCGATGGAATCCGACAGGAAATCGTAGGACGGATCGATATTGAAAACGTATCTTTCGGATATGAGGATTCCGACGAGGTATTGCGGGATATTACTCTCCATATCGAGCCGGGAGAATTTATTGGATTGGTGGGAAAATCGGGCGTTGGGAAATCCACCTTGATAAACCTGATCATGCGCATGTATGACGTAGAAGAAGGGGTGATCCGTATCGATGGGGTGGACATTCGCGACATTCCGCAAGAAACGTTGCGCGCGCGTATGGGCGTGGTCTTGCAGGAAAATTTTCTGTTTACAGGATCCGTTTGGCAAAATTTGACCTATGCAAAGCCCGATGCAACCCCCGAGGAAGTGATCCAAGCGGCAAAGCATGCGGGAGCCCATGAGTTTATCATTCGGTTACCCGATGGGTACAACACCTACGTTGGAGAAAAGGGATACACGCTATCGGGCGGAGAACGGCAACGGATCTCCATTGCGCGGGCACTTCTGCACAACCCGAAAATTTTGATTCTGGACGAGGCCACCGCCTCCTTGGATACCGAGACTGAAAAGCTGATCCAAGACGCTCTGCAGGCCCTTTCTGCCGGCCGCACCACCATTGCTATTGCCCACCGTCTGTCTACGCTTCGAAACGCAACGCGGCTGGTGGTTATGGATAAGGGTGGTATCGCGGAAATTGGCACCCATGAGGAGTTGATGCAAAAGCAAGGAATTTATTACGGACTTGTAATGGCTCAGCGCGACATGACCAAGATGGATGCTTGACAGATCCTGAAAAAAGAAACACCTTCCTTCCCAAAAGGAGAACGAAGGTGTTTCTTGACGAAAAAATCCTGTTGACAAATGAAATAAAATAGGATATAATAAACGTGTATTGTATGAGATATGGGGGTGCAATGGTTTCGACGGGGATTCTGAGGTAAGATAAGCGTGGCGAGCCGGGTAAACTCGATAACTGCCCAACTGAAAAAATAAACGACAACAATACTGTTGCTATGGCTGCCTGAGTTTTGCGTCTTTTGACGTAAAACTCTGCAGTGCCGCGACCTGCGGGTCGCCCGTTCCTCCAAGGAGTACCGCGGCCTTGGACTGAGCGTCATTTCAGCGGTGAACATGCATCGGCCGTTCGCTCTTGAACCGATCATGCAAAAAAGGGCTACCTGAAAAGATAGCGTGTTTGTTCGCGATTTTGCCGGGGAAATCTAAATAACAAACTGCCCACGGAGAAGGTCTTATCAACGGATTTTCGGACAGGAGTTCGATTCTCCTCATCTCCACCAAATACAGAAAGAGGCCCCAAAAGGTGGCCTCTTTCTGTATTTCTTGGAGGGTGTACAGACATTTGGAAGCCTGAAGGGAAACCGTATACCAGAATTACGGTTGCCGCTCCTATCATGATTGCTGATGAAAAATATTACATGGGTATTATGATTCAGAGAGACAACCAAAGTCAAAGAATGTACCTTCATGACGTCATAACAGAAAAGGCAACCTTGTCGTTCACTACGGAGCCAACCGCCCAAGATGGCGAGGGTATCCGCGACAAAGGTCACCTTTTCATCACTAGTATACTACAAAAAGCGCTCAGTGTCAAGGGGGAGACGAGCAAAATAATTCAGAAAATGTTCGCTACTCCATGAAAGATCCGATCTCCGACGAGATCGAGCGCGAGCGGAATTTCAATTATTCCGAGGGCGAGAGTGCGAAGGCCGATGCCAACGTGAACCGAAACAAGGTGTACACCAAGCAGGATGCGCAGCGGATTGTGAGCACGGTGCTTTCCGGGTATTTGAAAAAAGGTCGCAATTGCGACCTTTTTTATATTATCCATTCATCTGGTTTTGTTCCAACAGCCAGTTGATCGCAACGGACCGCGCAGCCTGTGCATGAAGCGGATATGCATCATGCTCTAAAATATAGGCCTTTGCTTCCTCAACTGTTAGTTCTTCGTTTTGGCTCATCATGGAGTTAACCAAAATGGCAAGCTCCCGATCTAAAATGTCTTGGGTGATCTCCAGTTGATTCTTTTCAACAATTGCATATACCGCAAGATAATTCAAGGCGTTGGATTTTGCTTCTGCGATCAGATCATTCTGGGTCAGCCCGTTCATAGAGAGCCAAAGCGCGTAATCCATTCCATAGTAATAAGCATACAGGCGGTGGAATTCCTCAAAGCTTTGCAGAAAATAGGCGTAGCTTTCTTCCGGAAAACTTTCAACAGAGGTTCCTGCAATCATTTGATCCCAGAAAAAAGCACCTCTCAAATCGTAAATAGCATTTAAGGTCATCGTAAACACCGTTTCTTTTCCTGCCAGATCCGTGTTTTGATAATCGGAAGGGAAGGTTACGATCACGTCAAACGTGGAGCCTACCGTATGTCCCGCAATTCCTTCGGCAAAGCCGGGAATATACCCACTATTGCTATCAATGAGGATATCCGCACCCTTTGCTTCTCCGCCTTCAAATGCAACATCGTTCAAAAAGCCCTTGTAATCCACGTTTACGTAATCACCCATTTGTGAAATACGGTCGGTGATCACGGGACTTCCCGCAACATTGCCGCTCCCATACATCGATGCAAAGCTATCTACGGCGTTTTTCAGCGTTTCCGAGGTAGGATGTTCAAGACCGCTCGTCTTTCCCAACGTAACCAACTCGCCTGCATTCAACTTGGAGAAATCAGGGAAGGAGAGAGAGACGTATTTTTCGGGAAGTGCATCCTTGCGAACGTAGGAATCGGAGTTTTCGGTATCGAGCTCAAAAAGCGTATCTCCATTGGCGTCAAAAATCCAGGAAAACGAATCTCCGTCCTCCAACTCCATTTTCAAAACTCCGTTTTGATAGGTGAAATCTGCTGTCATCTTTTGCTCATATTGATAAAATCCAACCTTCAAAAGATAATAAGAAACGTTGGAAAGATTACGCAGGTCCAGTACGATCTGGCTCTTTGCGGAATACCAGATTCCATGAATGGTTTGAGGCTGGTCGGTTTGTGTGGATTCGGACGAACTCTCGGAGGGTGTCTCGGGTTCGTTGGAAGTGTTGGAGCAGGCACACAGGCAGAGCGCAAGGGCCAACAAAAGCAAGCAGATTGTTTTTTTCATGATGATACATCCTTTTTTATAAAGATAGTCTTATTATAGCCGATTCGCGATCACTTTTCAATAGCATCGCCCGAATATTTACATTTGCTTAAAAAAAGTGAAACGGGAATGTTCTTTGGTGTCAAAAAATGGGGACTTGCATAGAATGATAGCGAGGAGAGAATTCTCTGAATCTATAGAAAAGGAGATTTACGATTATGGCGGAAAACAGATTTCCCTGTGCATCCCCCTCGAATTCGCGCGAGATGGTATGTATTGAGACCAATCGGGTATTGGATTCTTGCCGCGACCGTGATTGCTTTGAAAACGTAAGGGTCTATCTTTCGTGTTACGGAAACGAGCTTCTGGAGCGCACGGGTGCGATCCGCGCAAAATGTGCAAGCATCGTTTGGACCTATATCGGGATTGATCCGATCCAATTCAACCGCGGCTTTTATGCGGTAACCATTCGCTTCTACGTGAAAATTATTTTTGAGGCCTGCGTGGGCGGTGGACGCTCACAGGAGCTGGAAGGCATTGCAGTGCTGGAAAAACGAGTGATCCTTTACGGTGGAGAAAGCGGCGTAAATATTTTCAAAAGCAGTGCCTGCAACAACGATTTCTGCGCACTTCCCAAGCCCGATTGCGGAGAGAAAAACGTGCCTACCGCAATTGTGGAGGTGGTAGATCCGGTGCTTTTAACAACCAAGATCATGGAAAAGGGCAGTGAATGCAATTGTTGCTGTTGCTGCTGCCAGGAAAATGATCTGCCCGAGGCCGTTCTTTCCTCCCTAGAAGCGCCGTTGCTCTTTGACGAGGACTCGGATCACGGCAGACGGTTTTTGACGGTCTCTCTCGGGATTTTCTCGGTAGTTCGCATCGTTCGACCTGCACAGTATCTCATTCAGGCAACCGAATATTGCATTCCCGAAAAAGAGTGTCAGGCAGTGGAAGAGGACGATCCGTGCTGTGTCTTCCGGTCCATGCCGTTCCCAACGGCAGAATTCTGCTCCGGCGGCATTTCAGCCTCTACACAGCTTGGAGACCGATCCTCCAAATGCGGTTGCGGAAGTTGATTGTCCCGGCTGATACTTCGGCATAAAAAAGGGAAGGAGTTCTTTTGAAGAACTCCCTCCTTTTTTATTCAGTATCCTCCGGTAGGGCAGGAGGTGCAATCTGTTCGGGAACATCACGCAACAAACGGTAGATCCCTTTTTCTTTGCCTTGAATACATGCAGGAGTGATCTCCACCTCTGCAACGTCATGACGCGAAGGAATCTCGTACATGATCTGTGTCATGGCGCTTTCCAGAATTGAACGAAGTCCGCGTGCGCCGGTGTTTCTTTCCAACGCAAGGGTTGCCACCGCCTCCAGGGATTCCTGTGAGAAGGTCAGCTTTACGCCGTCCATGGAGAACAGCTTTTCGTATTGCTTCACGAGTGAGTTTTTCGGTTCTGTCAAAATGCGAACCAACGCCGTTTTATCCAGATCGTTTAGCGGAACGATCACAGGGATTCGGCCAACAAGCTCGGGGATCAGTCCAAATTTGACGATATCGTGCGGTACGACGTCACGGAAAATTCCCGAATCCTTGCGCTCGGCCTTCCTTTTGATCTCTCCGCCAAAACCAATCGTTTGGTTGCCCTTGCGATTCTCGATCGTACGGTCGAGGCCGTCAAACGCGCCTCCGCAAATAAAGAGAATATTTTTGGTATTGATCTGGATGAACTCTTGGTTTGGATGCTTACGTCCACCCTGTGGAGGAACGTTTGCAACCGTTCCCTCTAAAATCTTAAGCAGTGCTTGCTGTACGCCTTCGCCCGATACGTCACGGGTGATTGAACGGTTCTCACTCTTGCGCGAAATTTTGTCAATCTCGTCGATATAGATAATGCCGCGCTCTGCCAGTTCCACATCATAGTCGGCGGCCTGGATCAAGCGCAGAAGGATGTTTTCCACGTCCTCGCCCACGTATCCCGCTTCGGTCAGTGTGGTAGCGTCGGCAATTGCAAAGGGAACCTTCAAGGTTTTCGCAAGCGTTTGTGCCAGATAGGTTTTTCCCACACCGGTAGGTCCAATGAGGAGCACGTTGCTTTTTTGAAGCTCTACGTCATCCTCAGAGACCTGCGGATCGGTTTCTGCCTTCTTTTTCTTCTTGTTTTTCGGGCGCTTGGGCTCCTGAGACAAAATGCGCTTGTAGTGATTGTATACGGCCACCGAAAGGGCAACCTTTGCCTCATCCTGGCCAATGACGTAACGGTCAAGCGATTCCTTGATCTCCATGGGGCGGGGAAGCTCCGTAAAGGAAAGCTCCCCACCGGAGGTGACATGCTCCTGGGTGGTTTCCGAAATCAGGTCGCTGCAGGCCTCCACACAAAAATCACAGATATAAACGCCGGACGGAGAGGGGATCAGAAAGTTGACCTGGTGCTCGGTTCTTCCGCAAAAGGAGCAATGCCGCAGCCCTTTGTTGCCGTTGCTTGTATTGTTTGCCATGGGTATTCCTTTCCGGATCTCAGATTAGGGGCGCTTGGTGAGAACCTTGTCCACCAAGCCGTATTCCATTGCTTCCTGTGCCGTCATATAGTTGTCGCGGTCGGTATCACGTTCAATAATCTCCAGCGGCTTGCCGGTGTTTTCTGCAAGAATCTGATTGAGCATGGCCTTGGTTTTCAAAATCTGCTCCGCCTGAATCTGGATATCGCTCGCCTGTCCGCGCGCACCGCCGAGAGGCTGATGGATCATGACTTCGCTGTGGGGAAGCGCCAGACGCTTGCCCTTGGTGCCGGACGACAGAAGGAATGCCCCCATGCTTGCCGCCATACCGATGCAGATGGTGGAAACGTCACACTTGATAAACTGCATGGTATCGTAGATCGCCATGCCTGCAGTTACGGAGCCACCGGGAGAATTGATATAAAAGGAAATGTCCTTATCAGGGTCCTGAGCCTCCAAAAACAGCATCTGCGCAACGACGAGAGATGCGGTAGCATCATTGACCTCATCCGAGAGAAATACGATGCGATCGTTCAGCAGACGAGAGAAGATGTCATAGGAGCGCTCTCCGCGGTTGGTTTGCTCCACCACCATAGGAACCAGGGCGTTCTTTGTAAAATCTCTGGAATCAAACATTGGTATTACCTCTTTTCATGATAAATTTGAACCGGAAATAGCAATTGCGACTTCCGGTTCAGAGAATGGTTTTTTACTTTGCGATGGCGTTTTCCTTCACCAGATCCATTGCCTTCTTCACCTTCATGTCTTCTGCAACGGAGTCTGCGGGAACCATTTCGCGAACCTTATCGACTTCCATTTGATATGCGTCTGCGATTCGCTTGATTTCTTCCTCGATATCAGCCTTGCTTACCTTGATCTTTTCCTTCTTGGCAATTGCCTCCAGAGCCAGTCTCAGCTTCACCTGCTTTTCAGCCTGCGGGCGGAGCTGGGTGCGAAGGGTATCCAGGTTCATGCCGGTATACTGGAAGTAGGTTTTCAGATCCAATCCCTGCATGCGCAGACGGTTGTCATAATCGCGAACAAAGTTCTCGGTTTCTGCAATGTACATCTGCTCGGGAATATCTGCCTTCAGCTTTTCGATCAGGGCATCCAGGATCGCATCCTCAAATTTGCGGTCTGCCTCGTCCTCATGTCTCTTAGCAATTTTTGCCTTTACATCGGCGCGATATTCATCCATGGTATCAAATTCGGAAACGTCTTTTGCAAAATCGTCATCCAACGCGGGAAGCTCGATGTGCTTGATCTTATGGATCACGGTCTTGAACACAGCTGCCTTGCCGGCCAGTTCCTTTGCGTGATACTCTTCGGGGAAGGTCACGTTTACGTCAAACTCCTCCTCGAGCTTGTGGCCCGCAACCTGCTCCTCAAAGCCGGGAATAAAGTTGCCGGAACCGAGCTTGAGGGGATAATCGGAGCCCTTTCCACCCTCAAATGCAACGCCGTCTACAAAGCCCTCATAATCGATGGTGCAAACGTCGCCCATCTGGGACTCACCGTCGGTAACCTCGATCTCTCTGGAATTACGCTCGCGGATCGTGTTCAGCTCTGCTTCTACTTCTTCGTTGGTTACCTCTGCAACCTTCTTTTCTGCTTCAATTCCGAAATAGCCGTCGATCTTTGCAGTGGGCTTCACGGCAACCTTTGCAGACATTACCACACCGTTTTCATCAATGGAAACGACGTCAAACTCGGGCTGACCAACCATATCCAGCTTGGATTCCTTCAGTGCCTCGTCAAATGCATCGGGAAGAACCTCGTTAATAGCATCCTCATAGAAGAATCCCTTGCCGTACATCTTTTCGATCACAGAACGGGGAGCCTTCCCCTTGCGGAAGCCGGGAACGGTAATTTTGCCAACCTGCTTGCGGTATGCATTGGAAACAGCCTTGTCAAAGGTTTCTTTGTCAACCGAGAATTCCAGCGTATACACGCTCTTTTCGGTTTTTTCGGATTTGATCAAACTCATTTTTCATTGTCCTCCAGAACGATATAGAAAGTATTTTTTACATTCATTATATTTTATAATTTTTTCGCCGTTTTGTCAATAGCTTTTGCGAAAATAAAAGCAAAATAAAGCAAAAGAATCGAAAAGATCCGGACTTCAGACCAAAATAGGGGTAAAATTGAGCGCGTCCGCAGCGCAAAGCCGAAAGTTGATTCCTTCATAGCAGAATGCGTGCGGCAGGGCATAAGCGCCGTGAATGTGGCCAAAATAGCAGGATTGAACACCGTATTCCAGTAAAACATCAAGAATCTCGCGGCATACAAACCCATTCCAAACCGGAGGGAAATGTAAAAAGACGAGAATCGGTTTCTTTTCGTCATCGGGAGATTGTAGCTTTTTGGCCTCTTCAAGACTCAGCCGCAGGCGAATGACCTCGCGATTTACGATCCGCATGTAGTCCACGGTTCCAACCGTATGCTGTTGGTTTTCCTCCACAAACCATCCGCGCGTGCCGCAAAAAATGCGTCCTTCCAAAAGATAGGCATTGTTATAAAGCAGTTGGATGGATCGAATCTGATGTGCTTCCATCATGGCTTGCATTTTTGAAGCCGTTGACCACCAAAAATCGTGGTTTCCTTTTCCAATCAATTTTTGCCCGGGAAGGGATTCCAAAAATAGAAGGTCATTTAATGCGTCCTCCAGCTTCAGCCCCCAGGAGATATCGCCCGGAATAATAATGGTATCCGTCGGAGAGACCACAGCTGACCAATTTTTTTCAATTTTGCGCATATAGTCTTTCCAACGCGAACCAAACACCTCCATCGACTTGCTTCCGTCGCTGGAAAGATGCAAATCTGCCATTGCGAAAACCGACATTGCTTGGCTTTCCTTTCATGTATATTTTGACTTTGCTCAGGTTACAATAATCGATGGGAAAGAGCCATCTTTCCAAACCAACAGGAGCCTTCGCGGCTCAGAAAGGATCCACACATGGAAGAACGGAAGTACGAAAATTCTTGCGGATGCAAGCATATCAAGGGCATCAAGTGCAACGTGCAGAACTGCTACTATCACGATCAGGATACCTGTTGCACGGCAAATGAGATCTCGGTAGGTCCCAATAACGCTGACACCTCCGGGGATACGCTTTGCGCAACCTTCAAGCCGAAGGAATTCTGATTTTTTCGAGGGTACCTCTTGGAGGCACCCTCGTTTTTTTCTGAATTTATAAGGGATCAGCCCACGTAATCAAGAACAGCGGCAGCCATTTGCTCGCGGTCAACAACAGAATCAAAATTGACCTTGCGCTTGGCAAGTCCTGCTAACGGATAGGGGATTTCGGTGTTGGTTTCGGCAGAAAGCTGATCAAGTGCTTCCAATTCGGAATGAGCCGTTTTTTCGGTAACTGCGCGATAAACATCGTTTGCAAACTTGTAGGGGCTTGCGGTGGAGTCAATGACCATCGGGCGGGCATCGCCCGTCTCGCGAACATATTCCTCGGCTGCATGAATCGCAACGGCCGTGTGCGTATCCGCAAGATAGCCGTAAGATTGGTAGGTTTCACGAATGGTTTTTGCCGTTTCTGCCTCGTCGGTGAAATATCCGCTGAAATTCTTGCGAATCTCCGCCAGAATTTCAGGTTCTACCGAGTAGCATCCCTGCTTCTTGAGTGCGTCCATATAGGCGGCGGTCTTTTCGCTGCCCGCCGTGAAATAGAGCAGACGCTCCAGGTTGCTGGAAATGAGAATGTCCATCGAGGGGGACATGGTCATGTAGAAATCGCGGTTGCGATCATAGGTGCCGGTTCTCAGAAAATCGGTGAGAATATTGTTGGTGTTGGAGGCGCAAACCATATGACCGATCGGCAATCCCATCTGCTTTGCCAGGTATGCGGCGAAAATGTTGCCGAAGTTTCCGGTGGGAACACAAACGTTAAAGGTATCGCCGGGCTTGCATTTTCCGCCGGTGAGAAGATCGCAGTAGGCCGATACGTAGTAGACGATCTGCGGCGCAAGACGCCCCCAGTTGATCGAGTTCGCGCTGGAGAAGAAGTAGCCCTGTTCGTTGAGCTTACTTGCCATCTTGCTATCACCGAAAATTTCTTTTACTCCGTTTTGTGCATCGTCAAAGTTGCCGCGAATCGCGCAAACGTTGACGTTTTCACCGGTTTGCGTTGCCATTTGAAGCTTTTGTACGCGGCTGACACCGTCAACGGGGTAGAACACCATGATTTTTACGCGGTCTACGTCCTTGTAGCCCTCCAAAGCGGCCTTTCCGGTGTCACCGGAGGTGGCTACCAGGATCAATGCCGTGCGTTCCTCACCGGTTTTTACCAGTGCGCGAGAAAGCAGACGGGGCATGATCTGCAGTGCCATATCCTTGAATGCCGCCGTAGGACCGTGCCACAGCTCCAGAGAATAGAACTGATCGTGAATATTTACCAACGGAGCCGCACCGCCAACAAAAGAGGTTTCGGCATAAGCCTTGGTGCAATCCTCCAGCAATTCCTCATAGGTATAATCCGTGAGGAATTTGGAAAGAACGGTAGCCGCGCGAACGGGATAGCTTTCTTTGCAGAGTGCTTGGATTTCTTCCATCGTCAGCGTGGGAATGCTTTCGGGCACGAACAGTCCTCCGTCACTTGCCAAGCCCTGCTTGATTACCTGTGCGGCTGTTTCGGTTGCTTTTTGATTACTTCTTGTGCTTTTGTAAAACATGGTATTCGGAATCCTTCCTGAATGGATTTTTTAAATAAATGGGGGATTAAAAAAGATATTTTTTTGCAAAATCAAATGCATTTTGGTAGAAGATTTTTTGAATCAGCTCTTCCGAATAATTGTGGCGAAGCATCAACTCTGCCAGGATCGGAAGTGCGGAGAGATCGGGGATGTCGTCGGGGAGATCTGCACCGTCCATGTCTCCGCCGATGCACAACGCATTCTGTGCGCCTTTTTCAAGGAAATACTCAACATGCGGCAAAATGTCCTTTGCCGAAGCAGTGCCGTTTTCGCAAAGAAAACTCCGATAGAGATTGATGCCGATCACACCGTTTGAACGTAGGATCGATTCGATCTGTCCGTCTCGCAGATTGCGGGAAACGGGGCAGATTTGATATGCATTCGAGTGCGATGCGATGACAGGGCGATTTTTCTTGGACGAAATATCAAAGATCTCCTCGGCCGACCGTTCGGATGCATGGGAAATATCAAGGATCATCCCAAGCTCCACGGCGCGCGCAAGCGCCGCTTTCCCAAATGGGGTCAGTCCCTCCTCGGTGTTATGAGAGCCACCAATACAGGTGGAGCCATTCCACAAAGGAGTCAAAATACGAAATCCGTGCTGAAAAAGCGTATCCACGCGATCGATTTGGCCGTTCAAAATACGCGCATCCTCTACAGCAAGAAGCAGAGTGGGGGATAAAGTATTCGAAACGGTGGTTGCAACGGTTGCTTCTCCGCCAACAATTGCGGGATCCCGTTGCAGATTTTTCAGCATGGCAAGGCATTGATTCCAGCCCTCCTCATCACTGAGAGAGTAATCGGTCCAATGCGCCATCACCTGGATGTAACGCTTGAATTTCCTTGCATTTTCCAGAGAAACCGCCAAAGTATTCCTTAAAAGCGGTTGCCTCTTCGTCAGCATTTCGTATGCGGTATCGCAGTGAAGATCAAAGAGAGAAAGCTCCATGTTTTCCTCCTTAGTATGCGGCTTTGATATGATGGATCTTTGCTACTTTGGGCTTTTTGAGGGAGGAGTCTTGCACAAGCCATACCTCAATCACATCCATTCGCGGTTGCTTGCGGGTTGGATAACGGCGCAGATAACGCTGAGCAGCCTGCCGGGTATGGCGCTGCTTTTCCGCGTTTACGGCGCGTCCCGGAGGAACCCCGTATTCCAGTTCCTCGGATGTATAGGTCCTTGTTTTCACTTCCACAAACACCAAATCGTGCCGGGTTTCGGCGATAATGTCAATCTCCCAATTTCCCGTGCGCCAATTACGCTCTCGAATCATATATCCCCGCCACCGTAAAAAGTGAACGGCTTTGGCTTCTCCGAAATTGCCGATTTCTTTTTTTGTGCGAAGCATCATGATTCTTTATCCAAAAAACGGATGAATTGCTTGCGGTGGATCGGAGAAGGACCAAACTCCCGCAAGGCTTGCATATGCGCCTTGGTTCCGTAGCCTTTATGCTTTGCAATTCCGTATTGGGGATAAGCACGGTCCAGCTCGATGCACTGGCGGTCACGCGTGACCTTTGCAAGAATCGAGGCCGCGGCAATGCTGGGGCTGGTGGCGTCTCCCTTGATAATGGCACGCGCAGGGATCTGAAAATCTCTGGCAATATTGCCATCGATCAATGCGAAGTCAGCTTTGATCGCAAGGCCGTCGATCGCACGGCGCATAGCCAACAGATCGGCTTCCAGAATGTTGAGTCGGTCGATCTCTTCCACGCTTGCTTGCGCGATGCAATAGGCAAGCGCGTGCTCGCAGATAAAATCAAAAAGCGCATCGCGTTTTTTCGCGGTCAGCTTTTTCGAATCGTTCAGGCCTTCGATCACAAGGCCGTCGGGTAAAATGCAGGCGGCGGCAACCACAGGACCGCACAATGGGCCTCGTCCGGCTTCATCCACTCCGCAAACCGCGGTAAAGCCTTGTTCATGCAATTCACGTTCCAACGTGTATTCAAGCACGGCGCACTTCCTCCTTGGAATAGCGATCCAGCGTGATTCTGCCGATTTTGCAGGCGCGGAATTCATCCAACAGGGTAATGGCGGTGCGTTCGGTGTTGATTTCACCGCCGCTGATCAAAAATCCGCGCTTTTTGCCAATGGCTTCAAAAAGCTCAAAGTCTGAATAGTCATCGTAAGCCGAAAGATCGCCCAGCTTATAGCGCGCGGCAAGCAGCTCGGGGTAGAGCGTGCGAAGCCGTTTGCAAAGCACTGTCGCCAGCGTTTCAATATCCAGGATCCCATCGCGGATCGCTCCGGTGAGCGCCAGATTTTCGCCCACGCGCTTTTCTTCAAACTTAGGCCAAAGAATCCCGGGCATATCCAAAAGATCTACCCCGATTCCCGTGGATACCCATTGCTTGTCAAGCGTAACACCCGGACGGTTTTCCACCTTGGTCTTCTTGTTTCCGCAAATACGGTTGATCAGCGAGGATTTTCCCACGTTCGGGATCCCAAGCACCATCGCGCGTACGCGGCGCCCGTGCATTCCTTTTTCTTCATACCTCCGAAGCTTTTCGGCAAGGATCTCACGGATCATGGGAGCAAGCTTATTCAATCCTTCTCCCGTAACGCAGTCGGTAAGCAGGCAATAGGTCTCGCCTTTGGTGTAGACCTCCTGCCAACGGCGGTTTTGCGCCGGATCGGCAAGAGAAGCCTTGTTGAGAAGTAACAGCGTAGGCTTTCCCTCGGTCAGCCTTGTAATTTCGGGGTTTCGGGAGCTGTAAGGAATCCGTGCATCCAGAATTTCGATGACGATATCCACGTTTTTAAGGTTTTCTGAGATCATGCGGCGGGTTTTCGCCATATGACCCGGGAACCATTGAATATTTTCAGACGGCATATTCTCGAAATCCTTTCTTAAAAATTCAAATCAGGAAAAAACGGTAAAGGGTGCGATGCGAAGCACCACTTTCCCAAGGATACAGCGTTCGTCCACAAATCCAACGTCGGTATCGCGGCTATCCTTGGAATTGTTACGGTTATCTCCCAGAAGGAACACGTGTCCATCGGGAACGGTGGCAGAGAAGGTATTGGTTTGCAGATCGTAGGAATATTCGGCCTTGAGCAGATATTCGTCAACGATACGGTCGCTCATATCCTTCAGAACCGCGTGCGAATCGGCATATTTTTTGCCGTCAACCGTAATCTCCTTCGTGTTGAAATCAATGGTTACGGTTTGTCCTTCGGTTGCGATCACTCGCTTGACCATGGTTTTGACCATGGGGGGATTGGATTCCTCATTGGTCAGGTGAAAGACCACGATATCATTCTGCTTGGGTGTGTATCCAATGCTGTAAAGCAGCAGATTTTCTCCGTCGTAAAGGGTATTGTTCATGGATGCGCCTTCCACGCGACAGAGTCGGAATGCAAACGTAAAGATCAGGATCACGGCGAAAACCGACCATGCAAACATCTCGAGAACATCAAAGAGTCCGGCAACAAATCCCCCCGACGCTTTCGCCGGCGCCGTTTCCATAGGGGCTTCGGTTTCTTGAAGTTGGGGGTGTTCGTTCATGACAAGCTCCTTTCCATTTGTTACCGGATCAGATGATCCATCAAGGTATATCCGTTTTCTACTCGGAACAGCTTCTCAGCTGCACTTTCTTCCGAGAAGCTTTCCACACCGTCCTGCTCTTTTGTGCTGTCATAGATCAGGAAGGGAACGGGGAGACTGGTGTGGGTACGTAGCCGGATGGGGGTAGGGTGGTCAGGCAAAATCATAATGCGGAAATCATCCCCACACTCCAGCAGATACTCATATACAGGCTTGAGGATCTTTTGGTCGATCAGCTCCACCGAAAGAACCTTGTTTTCCAGTTCTGCGCGATGTCCGCATTCATCGGGGGCCTCCACGTGAATATAGACGTAATCGTGTCCGTCGCGGAACGCTTGTATTGCGGCTTGCGCCTTTCCATCGTAGTTGGTATGTACGTTTCCGGTGGCACCTTCTACATCGATCGAGCGCATGCCGGCGCAAAGTCCGATTCCCTTGATCAGGTCCACTGCTGAGATCACGGCACCGTTCAGACCCCATTTCTCACGGAAATTGGGAAGCTGTGGCTTTTTTCCGGGGCTCCAGAGCCAGGCAGAGTTTGCCGGCTTCAGACCGCGCGCGCGGCGAGCCTCGTTTACGGGATGATGATTGAGAATATCAAAGCTATCCTTCATCAGGCGGTAAAATTCCTCTCCGCCGTTCTCGGCCTTGGGAAGATATTCACCGATGCGCTTTCCAAGAATATCGTGCGGACGCATAAAGGGATAGCGATCGTTTCCGTTTTTCCAAATCAGGCAATGACGGTAGCTGACACCTGTATAAAAACGGCGAAGTTCATTTCCCAGCTTTTCCTGAAGCGCACGAATCAGCTCGTCCGCCTCCGCGGTGGTGATTTCATCGGCACTGTGATCGAGGATGATCTTATCGTCATATTCGCCCTCATCCGAAAGTGTAACCACATTGCAGCGGTACGCCGTTTCATCGGGTTTCATTTCGATCCCCATGCTTACCGCTTCCAGAGGCGAGCGACCTTTCGAGTAAACGGCGGGATCAAAAGAGAGAATGGCCATATTTGCGGTATCGCTTTCGGGAACCATCCCATCGGGAATGTTGCATACCGTTCCAACCAGCGATTTTTTTGCGAGTGCGTCAATGGTGGGCTTGTTTGCCGCCTCCATCGGCGTGCGGTTACCAAGGGCTTCGATCTTTTCGTCTGCCATTCCATCCGGAATCAAAACAAGATATTTCATGGAAAATGTCCTTTCACTGGGAGGCTGTTTGGATTCGCTTCCACATAATTATATAAAAACATCTTATATTATACCACATCTGTTTGAAAAGTACAAGAGCGAAAGCCGATATTTTTAAATCTTTTTTGCATTTTCTCATTTTTTCCCAAAAAGCAGAAAAAAACAGGGGAATGTTTGTAAAAAAATATCTTTTCTGTTGCTTTTTTGCGGTATCTGTGATACAATGGTAACCGGAACGGAATCCTCCGTAAAGGCTTATAGAAATGGAGAATATCATGAATCAAAACCCCAAACACGAAGACCGCGCGCGCTACGAGGCCCTTCTCTTGCAATCGAAAAAAATGAAACGCAAGCTGTTGTTTGTGCTTGGTGGCGTGCTGGCAGGGATCCTGCTTTTGGTTGGAGTTATGGCTTTGGTCAATCACCTTGCCACACCGTCCGCACCAACGCCTCCGGAACTGAATATTACGTTTTATGACCCCTACCCGGGCGATATCATGCAAAACAAAGACTATCTGGAGCTGGATCGCAGAGTGGAATATTGCGATAATCCAAGCGGATATGGGCAAAAGGTGTCGGTAACCGAGGAAAACCGCGAGGAGTTTGACGCTAACGTCCTCTTTCTTTGTGATTACGTGCAAACGATCATTGACGGTGATTGCAACGCGTACAACGCGATGTTCAACGATGCTTATTTTAAGAAGAATGATCCGCAAGAGGCCTTTACTCCGCAAATGGTATACGATATTAAGCTTCGCTATTATACCCAGGAATCCCGGGATCTGATCACCTACCGTCTGGACTACAAAATTTACCGCAACGACGGTAATTTCCGCCGTGATATTGGCAGTGACGCAAGCCGCCCGCAATACCTCACGCTACGTATTTCTGAGGATGGAGTGATAGCGATCGAACGCTTGATCACCGAATATAACGTTCTTCAATAAAAAACAAGCAATTGTATGAAGTTTTTTTGTAATTACTATTGACAATCATATGACTGTATGCTATAATTGAATTACAAATCAAAATGATTTTAAGCGACAGTCACCGGAAGAATCGAAAAAACGGATTTTGCAGACTGTTGCAAGGTCCGCTTTTTCATTTCTAAAGCAAGGAGAGGCCTATGTTTGACAGAGAAGATTACATCCACTTTTTACAAAAAGTAAAAGCACACAGGGCGTATCCGCATGTTATGGCGGTGTTGCGCGCCATCGGTACCTACGCGGCATATGCGCTGATGTGCCGCTTGACGGTGGATTCGATCCATTCTAATTTCCATTCGATCGCCGAAGGATATATTCCTTATGAAGCGGTAATCCGAGAAATCCTTGGGATTCTTTTACTGATTCTGATGCTGAATTCGGTATTGCTGACCTTTGCTCTTTATCACCGCTTGGATCGCGAGATGTTTTTGCAACGAGCAACGTTGGAGGAGTATGATGCGAGAAAGGAGAAGGGAATAATCCTGCATGATTGGCCCTTCTGGGTTGAGCTTGGCTCACTTTGGGTTTTCTTTCTTGTTTTTCCTCCAATCTACGGATACAGCCATATCTGGAATCTGATCCCTACGCTCAAAGCCGCACTGTCGCCCATTCTGCAACGCTTGCTACTCACCGTTCTGTTTGCGATTGCATCGTTTCTCCTGTCCTTTCACTCGCGCTTGGATGCACGTAACTACTGGTTGGAGCTGCCGGGACGCCTGATGAGTCATCGGGTTTGGATGTCAATGTCAAAAAAGAAGCAGCGGAAATACAGCTTTGGCAGTTTTTTGTTGCGATTGCTTGGATATATGTTGATCTACGTTTGGGTAATTCCTATGGCGGCAGTCACGTTGGCTGTCCTGATCAATTTACTCGGAATTGCAAGACTTTTGCTTGTTACCCCGCTATTCTTTGTCCCGCTCTTGGCTGTGATCGTATGGTTTTACCTGCGCGCGCTTCGTTACCGTGGAAAATTTATTCGAAAATTGAAACGAATTTGCTTGGAGAACGGCTTTGAGCTTTTTGATTGCCGACGTCCGTACCGTTCGATTTTTCGAGATACCAACGGATATTGCTTTGGTGTGACGGCGCACGGAAAAACCTATTATTGCCGACTCCTGGCCAGTGTAAAACGGGGGAATCAGATGATTCTGGACGAGAACGGAACCTGTACACGCGTTGCCGGTCTTTTGCGCACCTTCCAGGCAAGAATGACAAGCGTTGGCGGTTATGTGCAAGCGGAAATGCCCGCCAAGGACGGCGAGCGGGAAATCCTTAGCTACACAACCAGTATCGACTACCGATTTGAGGCAGACGGAGAGAAGCTCCTGATTCTCAATCCGGTTCCCAAAAAGGTGTTGCGCAAGGTTCAAAATACCACGCGCGAGGTGGACAACGGAGACCGTATCGGCGAATATCTGGTTTATACGGGCAACGCCTTTATCCGCAGTCTGCAAGCCGATTGCATCGGAAAGCTCGACAGAAAGGACCCGTATAAATGGATATAAAGCAAATAAAATCACGGTTAAAGCGGGAGGCTCCCGATCTGTATCGGTACGTCCGTATGCGAAAGATCAAGAAAGCAATCAAGGTTTTGCTACTGGATACCGTCATTTTGAGCTTGACCTGGTTTACTCTTGCGGAAATGAACCGCGTGAAGAATAAAGCCGTCATTCTTTTCTGTGTAATTGCAATTTGTTTTCTGTATTCTTTTCTTGCAAAGCCTCGCGGATTGCTGTTCGGGAAATCATGGTATGTAACGGTAGAGAATAAGTATGAGCAAACCGTAAAAGAAAACGAAGGATTTGTAAGGATTTATACACAGTTCGAAAATGTACGTTACGTTTTTTTAGAATTAAAAAGTGAAAAGAAAGAAACGAAAACAGTAAGGCTTCCGGCACATTGCTCACGCGGATATGAGGTGGGAGACAAATTGTTGTTTTATAATGGCTTGCATTTTCCTTTCGTAACTGAGAATACGGAAAAAGAAAAGATTGTTTGTAGCCGTTGCGGTGCCGTCAATGAGAAAAGCAATTCCGCATGTGTGGATTGTAAGATCTCGCTTTTTAAAATTTCATAAAGCGAAAACGGGAGAAGAAACTTTGAAAAAAGTTTCTTCTCCCGTTATTTTTTACACGGATTGATTTATGCCAAAGCTGCAAAAACTGTTTTCAAAGCGGTTTGAAAGGAGATAGTGAAGATGAAAAAAATTTGGATCGGATGCATCACGGGATTTGTGATATGTAGCATGCTGATTTTTTTGTGTTCGGCCGAACAAGAGCGGTACAGCTGGTACTGCAAGCACGTCAAGGAGCATTTGCAGCCTTGTGCGGATAGCGATCTTGCGTTTGTGGAAGAATTTGGGGGCTACTATATTGACCACCGTCACACGGATCCCAATGCCGATGACAAGGTGATCTATCTCACGTTTGACGCAGGATATGAAAACGGAAACGTAGCAAAAATTTTGGACATTTTAAAGGCCGAAGACGTTCCCGGAGCATTCTTTATTTTAAGCAATCTTTTAAAACAGGAACCTGCGCTGGTTATACGGATGGCAGAGGAGGGGCATACCGTGTGTAACCACACCGCGTCACACCGGGATATGAGCCGTGCCGATGATGCCGTGTTAATGGTAGAATTGCAAAAGCTGGAAGCACTTTACAAAGAGGTTACAGGACGGGAATTGTCCAAATATTACCGTCCCCCCGAAGGGCGGTTTAGTCGAAAAAACCTTGTTTTTACCGAGAAAAACGGCTATAAGACCGTATTCTGGAGCTTTGCCTATCCCGATTGGGACAACGGCAAACAAATGAGCGAGGAGAGAGCTAAGTCAATCATTCTGGAAAACGTGCACAATGGGGAGGTGATGCTTCTGCACCCCACGTCCGCAACCAACGCGGCGATTTTGCAGGATGTGATCCGCACATTGAAAAGCGAGGGCTATCGCTTTGGAACCTTGGATGAGCTTACGGGAGCGTAATATGCATTGCTACAGGCTCAGACAGACGCTGCTTCGTTTGGTTTCCGTCATGCTCGTAACCTGCATCTTAGGACGGTTTATAACAGTTGAAACAATGGCGGAGGGAGAGGTTTACCGCTCGGTGAAAAACGATTCCATGAAGATCGCACTTACGTTTGATGACGGCCCGCATCCGATCCTCACCCAACGGATCCTGGATATTTTGGATGCCTATGACGTGAAAGCTACGTTTTTTATGGTGGGGGTCAATGTCCTCAACTATCCCGATGCTGCTCGGGCGGTGTTACAAGCGGGGCACGAGGTTGGAAATCATACCTTTTCGCACTCTCACTTAAAGCAGTTGAGCGAAGAAGAGGTGGTGCGGGAGTTGGGACTGTGCGAGGACGCACTGGAGGAGCTATGTGAATATCGCCCGCACCTGTTTCGCCCTCCCGAGGGAGCGGTAAACACGTATGTGGAGCATTGCAGTGAAAGCAATGATTATAAATTGATCCTATGGAGCTTGGATACCCGTGATTGGGAGAATAAGGAAACCGAGCGGATTGTAGAAACGGTGCTGTCGAACGTGGAATCGGGCGATATCATTCTTATGCACGACTATATTGGCAGACACAGCCGAACTCCCGAAGCACTCGAAATTCTGCTTCCCAAGCTGTTGGAAATGGGATTTGAGCCGGTTACCGTCAGTCAGTTGCTTGGG
The DNA here is from genome assembly GCA_017505745.1 of Clostridia bacterium. Classification (GTDB taxonomy): domain Bacteria; phylum Bacillota; class Clostridia; order Oscillospirales; family CAG-272; genus UMGS1865. The sequence goes on along the minus strand of JAFVOP010000101.1, from coordinate 19,106 downwards.
GTTGGATAAAAAAGCGCGTTGTCCTCTGCATACAGGCACAGAGGACAGCGCGTTCTTCTCATGCGGTGTAATCCTGGATCAATGCGATAAGCTCTCGCCAGGAGCCAACGGAGATTCCTTTTTGAAGTGCTTCCCGGTCGGCTTTTGGAAGATGATTGACCGGCAGATCCAACCATTTCAGGAGTTCTCCTTCCGAAGAATAAACCCCGATCTTCCCGTTTATCTCCCGTAAAACGAACGAGAGAGATGAGGAATTCCTGTCGGGATTCGTTGAGGCAGAAACAGACGGATCTTTGGTTGTCAGCTCATGCAAATCGTTTACACACGCGTCAAGACTTTCCATTATGCTTTGCGCATTCTCCTGTACTGCTCCGTGCTCCTCAATGGCGTTTCGCAAAACCACCAGGGTAGAAATGCTGAGTGTGAGGCAGACCGTCAGGACGAAACAGCAAAGAATAAGCAAAATTTTAGAGGTATCCATTCCTTAGCTCCTTTTTCATTTTTTTGCATTCTCGGGAATAATAGCATCCCCGTTTTTGTGTCTAATATACACCGATTCGTGGAATACTTTTATAAAATTGCAATGGCAGGTGAAAAAATTATGAAATCAAACCGAAAGAGAGGGAATGCATGGGAATGGACGCTTCGAATTTTAGCCGTGCTTCTGCTGGTAACCGCGTGCGCGATCCCGATAGGAGGGCTCTACATTCGTACTCACTTTGAAACGGCGCTGCCGGCTGACTTTTTTAAGCTTCGTGTGAAAGGGGAGTCTCCGCAGTTCTTTGTGTATCGGTTTGAGGATCGCTTAAACCGGGTCGGTGTTCCGGAAAACGTAACTGCCGAGGCTTTTTCGCAGAAAAAAACGTCTTATATTCACTATCCCGATATTCCAAAGGATTTGCTCCATGCATTTATTGCCATTGAGGACAAGCGTTTTTTTGAGCATAACGGCGTTGATTGGCGCCGCACAGCCTCGGCAACGCTTCATTACGTTCTGGGGTCCTCCAAGCAGTTCGGCGGATCTACGATCACGCAACAGTTGATCAAAAATCTGACGGGAGAGGATGGGAGATCGATCCGTCGGAAAATACAGGAGATGTTTTATGCACTTGACATGGAGAGAATGCTGGATAAAACCGAAATATTGGAAATGTACCTCAATGTGATCCACTTTTCCGATCAATGCAATGGCATCTCGGAGGCTGCCTGGCATTATTTTTCCAAAACTCCGGGAGAGCTTACGGTTGCCGAAGCAGCAAGCATTGCCGCTATTACCAACAGTCCTTCCTACTATAACCCCATTCGGAATCCCGAACACAACCTTGCTCGACGCAATCTGATCCTTTCGGAAATGTACGCGCAAGGATATCTTTTGGAAGAGGCCTATCAAAGCGCGATTTCCGAGGAGCTTCATTTGAATGTGGCCGACACGGATCCCAAAGGAGAGCGGGTCAACTCCTGGTACGTCGATATGGTAATTGAGGACGTGATCGGCGATCTGATGCAAAAATACGGCTTGAACCGAAATGCGGCGTCTCAATTTCTGTATACCGGTGGTTTTCGGATCGAGATGGCAATGGATCCCGAGATTCAGGAGCTGGTGGAAGAATATTACCGTACCGCGATTAAAGTACCGCAAAACAAAGATGGAAAATCTGCGCAGTCCTCCTTAATCGTACTGGATGCAAAAACAGGTGACGTTTTGGGTGTTGCGGGAGCGGTGGGGGATAAAAAGGCAAATCGAATACAAAACTTTGCAACCCAAACCTTGCGCCCACCCGGATCCGCCATGAAACCGCTCACCGTGTATGCTCCCGCATTGGAGCAAGGCATCATCGATTGGGCAAGTGTTTACGATGACGTTCCCGTCCGGTTTACAGGACATTCTACCTGGCCCAAAAATGCAACCGGAGTTTATCGGGGGCTCACCAATATCCCCTATGCGATTGCGCAGTCCACCAATACGGTAGCAGTTCGTGTTCTTGAGGATCTGGGATTGGAAACTGCATTTCAATTTGGGAAAAACGTATTTCATCTGAACGGAATGGTATCAGATCCGGAGGCCAATGACTGTGACTACGCGGCTTTGGCTCTGGGGCAGCTCAACTACGGCGTTACCTTGCGGGATCTGACCGCCGCCTATACCGCATTTGCCGATGCAGGTGTTTATCATCCTTGGAAAAGCTATTATCGGGTTTTGGATAGCGAAGGAAGAATCCTTCTTTCCAAAGCCGATGTGGGAGAGATCGCGCTCCGTGAGGAGAATGCTGCAATCATGACCAAGCTGATGCAGGGGGTGATCCGAGACGGTACCTCCTCCTCGATCACACTGGATCAAAGGATAGAATGCGCTGGGAAAAGCGGGACCACAACGAAGGATTTCGACCGTTGGTTTGTTGGATATACTCCGGAGCTTATTTGCGGCGTTTGGTGCGGCTACGAGTATCCGGAACCCTTGGAAGGCAAAAACATCTGCACGCAAATCTGGGATCAGGTGATGAATGAAATCGTGGAGGTGAAAGGAGGAAAAACGCGATTTGAAGTTCCGCCTACAGTCGTACGCGCTACCTACTGCAAGGATTCCGGAAGGCTCATCGGAGATGCCTGTCAAAAGGATCCGCGCGGAAATCGGGCGGAGGTTGGTTGGTTTATTCAGGGTAAAGAACCGCATTCCTTTTGTGATTGCCATCAGATTTGCCGGTATGATTTGGAGAACGGAGGGGTTTCCCACGGCTTTTGCCCGGAAGAGCAGACAAAGGAAATCGGTTTGATCCGTGTAAAGCGAAGCTTTCCGTTTCAACTATATATAAGCGATGCGCAGTATGTATACGGAGGGGACCCGAGAGACCTTTTGCCCAATGAAAATCCTACTATGGCTTATTTTGCAAAAGCACGTGACGGTTATTGGGGGATTTCCTATGCAACAAAGCAATACAACCGCTCCTGCTATGAGCATTCTCCATCCATTGACAATGAAAGCTTTCCTCCCAAAATACCGAATGATCTTCCTTTTTGGGATGAATAATGCAACGGGCGCGCTCATACTGTAAAACAGAGGTGCGCAAAAAACAGCACCTCGGAGCGGAGGTGCTGTTTTGTATAAGAGAAAATATGGAAAGATGACGGTGAATGCCTGGCTCAATTCGGAGATGGAACGTTCCAGCCCTGCTTGGATGGTCGTGGCGGGATTTCTTTTTACGGTCAGCGCAATCGTTGTGCGCGCCTTTGTAGGAAGTCCGTACCGGACCATATTAGAGCTTGGAATCGGGGAGATCGTTCCCCCGGTCTGGATCATGACGCTTCTTTGGACGCTATCTTTTTTCACCGTTGGATGCGCTGCCGGCTTTGTTCTGTGCTACCGCGTGGGCGGCGGGGAAGGAGAAAAGTACAAGGGAGGAATGCTGTTCGTTCTTCTTGCCGTTTTAGAGCTTTGTTGGTATCCCACGTTGTTTGGAGCACAATTGGTGTTTTTAAGCGTTCTCGAATCGATCCTGATCCTATGCTTGGCGGTAGCAGTAACCTATTCCTTTTATCGCGTTACCAAATTTGCAGGCATGCTTCTGTTATTTCACGATATTTGGTTGACGTATATGCTGATCTTGAATTTCTCCGTGTTGTTTCGCGGATGATCGCCTATTTTCGCTTGCTTGGATTCCGGTCAATCATGGAATGTGGCGCGGGATTCATTTTTTCGCTGAAGTATTTGTCCCATTTGTGGCGTTTTCTGCGCAAAAGGATCGCTTCGGTTACCATCCAAGCGGTAAACGCAATTGCAAAAAAACTGACACCGGCCACGAATACCCGACTTTTCATAAGGGATTGCGCATTTTTGATGCTCCCGATAAAGCTACTTCGTTCTACTGTCTCTGCCGTGTAAAGCGGAAGTGTTCCGACGGTTTTTCCCTGATACATCACCGCAACGTACCCCACCATCCGATCCTGCTCCACAGGTGCCTCCAATTCGGTATAGAGAAGACGTACGCTATACGTGATTTCTTTCTCGGCATCGATCCCAACGGGAAGATAGCAGGATAGTGCATCCAATGTATGGATTGTGACCTCGGTAGCCGTATCCGCGATAGACACGGGAAGGGTACAGATCACGGTTTCGGGAGCAAGAACCGGTGTTTTTGCATACGTTTTATAAACCCAGTTGATCAACCGATTCACCAGAACATATCCAAAATCGGCGGTGTTGGTTTGCATTGCCCCCATCACTACACAAAGGTAGGTCTCACTTCCGTTGGTAGCGGCAGTCACTACACAGCTTCCTGCACTCGAGGTATATCCCGCGTTCATTCCAAGACATTTATCATTGTGGTAGGCAGTGGTTTCCTGAGAATAGATCAAGGCATTTCGATTGGACACCTTTTTTGCATCCATCAACAGGGTCGCCGGGGAGGAATAGCGCATGGTGGAGGTGATTTTCATGTAAAGATCGTTTTCATATGCTGTCTTTGCAAGTTTTAAAAGATCGTGTACGGTGGTAATAGCATTGTCTTTGATTCCGCTGGCATCGGTAAAGCGGGTAGAGGAGAGACCGATCTCATCGGCACGTCGGTTCATCCGATCGGTAAACGCGGATAAAGAGCCGGAAATATGACAGGCCAATACGTCGTATGCATCGTTATAGCTTCCGCAAAGGGCAAGATAGAGCAACTGCTCCACCGAGAGGCGGTCTCCCGACGGGATATCAAAGATTCGGCCTGCGGCCGTCGCCAACATTTCGTCGGTGATCCACACCGATTCCGATAAATGCTCTTCAAGCACCTCGCAGGCAATCAACCCCGCCATGATTTTGGCAGTGGAGCCGGCATTGATCTGTACATCGGCGTTTTTGGAGACAATGACGGTTTCTTCCTCCAGATAGCAAAGCACAGCGGCAGTTGCCTCGCTCAAGGACGGTGCCGCCGGTTCTTCGGACATGACGGGGAGTGCGGGAGACAGGAAAAGCAACACCGCAAAAATGCAGAAAAACTGCTTGAATTTGCGCATTATTTGCATGTAAGCTACTCCTTTTTGTAACGGTTCAGTAGCGTTTGGCCGCTTCAATATCGCAGGCAATCTGCTCTCGAAGCAGTGCTACGGTTTCAAATTTTTTCTCCGGGCGAAGAAACTCCAAAAATTCAACGAAAACCTCTTTACCGTAAAGATCGCCCGAAAAATCCAACAAAAACGTCTCGCAGTTCACATTTGATTCCCGATCCACCGTGGGATGCAGCCCTACGTTAGAAACGCCTCGCACCTTTTTGCCGTCGATCTCGCATTCCGTAACGTAAACTCCAAGACGCGGGACCAAAAGATTCCGGGGAAGGTTTTGATTCATCGTGGGAATCTTCCAGGTTTGTCCCAATGCCTTTCCATGCACCACCTTGGACCGAAATCCGTAGGGTCTGGTGAGCAAGCAGGCAGCCTCCTTCACGTTTCCCTCGGAGAGTAAGCGACGAATTCTTGTAGAACTGACGGTCTCTCCGTGCAAACAGATCTCTTCCTGGATTTTTACCGGGGCACCAAGCAGATCCGAAAGATCGGTTGCCGTCCCGGCACCCATTTTCCCAAAACGGTAGTTAAATCCGCAAACGGCACAAACACAGCGACAGACCTCTTTGAGAACGGTTTGTGCAAACGCTTCCCTTGAAAGATCTCTGAGCTTAGGAAAATCGGCCAAAAAAACGTATTCTACGCCTTCCTCGCGAAAATAGTCCAGCTTTTGCTCCAGCGTAGAGAGATGCGTGGGAGCTTGATGAGGAAAAAGAACATCGGAGGACGGCGTTCGGAAGCAAAACACAGTCAACGCGGCATTCGGGAACTCCCGTGTGCGCGTATCTGCCGCCAAACGGATCAATTGGCGATGGGCATAATGCACGCCATCAAAATTTCCAAGACATATCAGCGTTTGGGAGGGGATTTTGACACACCGAGAGGTTGCAAGAGAGAGGCATTCAATCATAGACATCGATCAGTTCAACTCCAGATAGTTTTTGACCAACTCGCTCATCAGCTCATCACGGTCGATTCTGCGGATTAATGCTCTTGCGTTGCGATAATCGGTGATATAAGTTGGATCCTCGGAAAGCAAGTATCCAACGATCTGTCCAATGGGATTATAGCCTTTTTCGCTCATGAGCTCGTAAACCTCACGCAAGATCTCACGAGTATTGGAGTCTTTTTCCAAAACTTCTTCGGGGTGGTTTTCGATATTCATTTCCATCCTCCTCTTTTTTTTGTTTCTCTATTTCATTATATATGAAAACCGCGAATTTTTCAAGACCTTTTCGGCAAATAACCGAGATTTTTCCGCAATCCTCTTGAAGAATCCGTTTTTTTATGCTATACTGTTGTCCAAGGAAAACAAAAAGGAGCAAAACGTCTATGAAGATCGCACTGTTGGACACCGGAACCTTGGGAGATGATATTTCCACCGATCTGTTCTCTGAATTTGGAGATGTGACTGTTTATCGCAATACTTCACTGCAGGAGGTTTCCGCTCATATCGGAGACTCCGAGGTTGTAATCATCAACAAGGTAAAGCTTAATTCCCAAAATCTTGCGCAGGCTTCCTCCTTACGGCTCATTTGTCTGGCGGCCACCGGATTTGACAATGTGGACCTGGATTACTGCCGTGCCCGCGGGATCGCTGTTTGTAACGTGGTTGGATACTCTACTCAATGCGTTGCGCAGGTTACGGTATCGATGGCTCTTTCCTTGATCACACATCTGCGGGAATATGACGAATTTGTTCGCAGCGGGGAATATACCGCTCGCGGAATTGCCAATTCCCTGACTCCGGTCTACCATGAGATTTATGGAAAAACGTGGGGGATCATTGGGTTTGGAAACATTGGAAAGCAAGTGGGAACGGTTGCGCGTGCGCTGGGATGCCGTGTGATCGTTCACAAACGTGCTCCAATTGCAAATTGGGATTGTGTGGACCTGGATACGGTTTGCAGAGAGTCCGATATTCTTTCGATCCATACGCCCCTCAATGAGTCTACCAGAAATCTGTTGGATGCGTCACATATCGCAATGCTAAAAAAGAGTGCGATCGTGATCAACGTGGCTCGCGGCGCGGTTACCGATGAGGCAGCACTTGCCGAAGCGATTCGGGAAGGGAGGATCGGTGCACTTGGCGTTGACGTATACAGTACGGAGCCCTTTCCGCATGATCATCCATTTCAAACTATTCGCGAGTATCCCAACGTTTGTATGACTCCTCATATGGCATGGGGAGGATACGAAACGCGTGTGCGGGTAATGGAAGAGATGGCAGAAAATATTCGCTCTTTTTTAGCAGGAGAAACGCGCAATCGTGTAGATTGAATCTCGCTACACGGAGAAAGGCTGCAGATACAAATCGGTATCTGCAGCCTTCTTCTATACAAGCGTTGGGAACAAAAACAATGACTTCCGTAGAGAAGCATAGATGGAAATTGCCTGTGAAGCGGGGAGCGGATTGTTACCTTTTCCACATTCCAAGGTGAACGATGGAATCCCAAGCGTTTGGATACACCAATCTGTCAGTCCGCCGTAGGAAGCGAGACCTTTCGCCTCAGAGAGTCGGTATCCGCTCCATTGCGCCATTTTTTTTGCAATCGCTTCGCTTCCTTTAGCGGCTTTTTCAGCGCTTTTGTAATATATTTCTTCGCCTTGGGTATGAAGAGTCAAAACACCGCGCAGCTTCCTTTGGAATCGAATCCAATTGCAAAGCCTTGCCACCTCCGGCTCGGATTCGGGGGCTTCGCCGCTATATCGCGTAGATGCCCCTTGTATTATGCCGTTTTTCAATTCCAATGATTTGTAATCCCAAAATCCTGCATCGTAGTTATGATTCAGGTCAACGCCGCGTGCATTGGCCTGCCAATGGGAAAAATCGTGATCGCCGCCATTCATGGTAAGCACACGGGAATACAACGGATTCTCCGGCTCTATACCGTGTATTTGATAAGAAACGCCGTCCGGATTCAACATAGGAACCAGAGCCAGGGTATGGGTGCTTAAGAGTAGCGGAATGGAATAGCCGTATAGGGAATGCGCCTGTTTCATTGCCTCGCAAAGCTCTTGTAAAAAAGCGCAAAGCACCACTGCGGTCACCCATTCCATTCCGTGATGCGCACCTACGTATAACAAGCTTCGCTCGCCACTGCCAAGTGTAATCAACGGAATCTCTTTTCCTAAAATACTGTTTCCAAGGCTTGTATAGTTGAGAAAGGAATACTTTTGCGCAAGCGAATGCAGAAAAATTGATACCTGCTCTGCGTCAAAGCCCGCTTTATTCAAATTTGAAAAGAGATGCAATCCCATTTCCTCCCATCGTTTGCATACATTTTTAACAGATTATGCAATTTCAGAAAGAAAATTTACAAATTAAGGGTAAAAAAACGTGCAAGAATATGATATAATAAGGCTACTCTCAAATGAATCCGTTTCGAAGGGAGGGATATGACCATGCCGATATCTGTATTTGAGCTTTGCCGCAAACAGAAGCTCACAAAAGGCTTTTTGCTGTCTCTGTGCGGAATTTCTTTATTTTATGCAGCGGTATGTACACCGGTTTTTCATATGCTGAGCAGCGATATTCTGCTCCAAAACTCCATATACCCGTTGTTGCTTGACTTTTTGATGCAGTTTTTAAACTACCTTTTTTATTGGGTAGCGTTTGCGTTCCTTCTTTATACCTATTTCCGCTTCGATGTTGAAAAGTTTCGTTCGTTTTTATGGATCTACGCGTTGGTGGTTGTTCTGCGCTATCTTGCAAATCTGATCGCAGGCTTCTGTATGATTGAGCGTCCAATGTGGGAGGATTTTCTCACGATGTATCTCCCATATCTCTTGCTTGACATCCTATTGGATCTGGCGCAAATGGGAGCATTGATTTGGATCCTGAGGAGTGTAAAGAGACGGGGTACGATGCAAGTGCGTAGAAAGGGCGGAGAGCTTTTGTTGACAAATCTTCCGATTTCCGGACTGTTTGATTTTAAAAATCCGATTTCAAGAAGCGCTTTTTTTGCTTCTTCGATTCCTGCCTTCGTACAACTGGTTTCCCAAATTATTTTTGATTTTTTCTACGGTGCTCCCACCGGGCTTTCCGATCTTCTTTGGATGATCTTTTATTATCTGTTACATGCAGTCTACCTGTTTGTTGGATTTTTGGTACTGATCCTTTTGATCAACCATTTCTATCTGAATGAGGAAAAAGCGAGGATGGAGTATGAGCAACCGTTACCAAACGATCCTGTTTGATCTCGATTCCACGTTGATCGACAACGTGGAGGCGTTTCGTAGGATCTTGCCGAAAATGGCAGAGGAATATCCGCCGCTGCGAGGTCACGAAGAGTTGCTGTTTCGAATCTATTTTAATTTTGCAAACGGTAGTCATATCTTCGAGGATATCTGCTGGGAGCTGCATTGGAACGATGCTCCTCCGTATCCGGCGTTTTTAAAACATCTTTGGGATCTTTACATCCATGCAACGGTATGCTTTCCGTGGACCGTATCCACCTTGACGCAATTAAAAAAGCGTGGCTGCAAGCTGGGCATCATTACAAACGGAGATGCCTGGAGTCAAAACGTTAAAATCGATACGGCCGGTTTTCGCGATGCCTTCGATATTATCCTGATCTCAAAGGCGATCGGATTTGACAAGCCCGATCCCCGAATCTACGAGCTGGCGATCGAGCAGCTGGGGGCCGCTAAGGAAACCACGCTTTTTGTGGGAGATAATCCCCGAACCGATATTCTGGGGGCAAAAAATGCGGGAATCGATAGCTTTTTGATCTCAAGAGAGGAGAATCGCTTTGGAGCAACCTATATCGGTTCAAACATTTCAAAAATTTTAAATCTCATATAAAAGCAGGGATTTCTCACATGCAGTGAAAAATCCCTGTTTTTTATAGCCTTTTTTGGGGGAAAGAGGAGGGCGGCGTCGCATCCCGTAGCCGCTTTCCATACCAATACAGATCGAGCCATTCTCCATGCTTGAATCCCGTTCTTGGGAGACGCCCGAGCAAGGTGTATCCAAGTGACTCATGAAACGCGCAGCTGACCTGATTTTTGCCCGTGATCAGTGCATAGACGTTATGATATCCCATTTGGTAAAGATCCTGCTCCAAAATTTCGTAGAAGCGTTTTCCAATTCCGCGGTGATGATAAGAGGGAACGATGTAAACCGAAAGATCTGCATCCCATCGAAATGCAGCGCGTGTAAACGCGGGGGAAGCATAGGCATATCCCACAACTGTTTCGCCGTCCTCGCAAACGTACCAGGGAAAGCGCTCTGTGATCTCCTCAAACCGTTTGGAAAAAGCCTCAAGACTTGGAACGTCATATTCAAAGGTAACGGTCGTTTCTTCAATATAGGGGGCGTATATCTCTAAAATTGAGGGGATATCCTCATGATTGGCGAGACGAAATCGAAGCGTATTCAAATCTGCTTATGTACGCTTTTATATTCATCATAAAAGCGATAGTACGGACAGGAAAAGGTTTGACCGGACAAAAAACGCCCCAATTCGTCCTGGTCCAAATTCATTGTGCAAACGTAGCCTTCGTAATCCTCGTCATAGTCATAGAATACGCAGCTTTCGCAGTTCGTAACCTGTTTTTTGATTGTTTTTTTCATCATTGTGTCCGTTCTTTTATTGGAATTCGGGATCATCGATGCGATGCAGGATCTTTTCATAGGTAAGACCATAGCTCTCGGCAATGTCTCGTGCATAGCTTTTACCGTCAGGCTTTGCGCGGGTAATGCGGAAGGAGCGCTTGCCTTCACCAACGATGCCCGCAACCAAGGTATCGATTGCAACGCCGCCATCAGCGAGCGATTCGCGGTTCAAGCGATCGATCTCTGCAGCCAATTCGTGCAAGTGTGTGGAGAAGAGACAACGGCACCCCACGTGAGAAAGCCCGCGCAGGACCTCTGCCGCAATATAGGAGGCCTCATAGCTTCCCGTGGACGAGAGAGATTCATCCAACAATACCAAGCTGTCAGCGGTGATACAGTCAAAGATCTCACCCAAACGCGCACATTCTTCTCCAAGACGTCCCTTATCAATGGTGTCCTCAGCACCGGTGGGGAAGTGCGTGTAGATCCCATCCACCGGGGAAATTTTCGAGGCTTCGGCAGGAATATACATTCCCAGCTGAAGCATGACCTGTGCCAATCCAACCGCACAGGTGATCACCGATTTTCCGCCGCGGTTTGGGCCTGTGAGCACGTAGATCGCGGCATCCTTATCAAAATCAAGGTCGTTGGGAACAATTTGGTCTTCGATTTTCAACGCTACACACGGATTGTAAAGCTTTTGTGCGGAAAACGCGTGCTCGTTCATGGGGCGGATGTCCGGAACGCTCAATGCACATCCTTTTTGACGAAGCTCCTTGAGCATTTGTGTACCGCGCACCAAAAATTCAAATTCAGGCATCAGATTCAGCAAAAACTCGGTATTTTCCAATACATAGGTTTGTACAATCTTTTTCCAGGAGCGCAATGAGGACTTGTAAATGTCATTGATCGCACTGTTAAAGGCGTGAGACATGGCCAGCTTTTGGTTCTCGGTTTGCTTTTTTCCAAAAGGGACCAAATTGGCAATACAGGTATAATTGTCGTTTTTGAAGTTGAGACGGAGAATTTTATCTAAAACGTCTCCCGATTTAAAGGCTTCGGAATTAATTGAAAGCACCCCTGCCGATGCGGGACGAAGCTGTGCATCAAGGTTAACTCCGATCGTGATGCTTTTGATCTCACGTACGCGTTGGGTAAGCTCCTCCAGCTTTTGATTAAGCTCTCGGTAATAATCACTTTCTGCAAGCTCGGTAATCAGTGTAGAAAGCGCGGTAAAGGCAGGACTTTTCAAGCGCTCCTTAATTCCATTTAATCCATTTTGCAATACGCGGATGCTGGCAACGTAGAGTTCAATCTCGGTGATGCTTGACAGATAGTCATCGGTGTCTCCGCTATCGGCCTCCAGCCGGCGAAGTTCCATGATATCGCTGAGAACCGGGACCAGATTGTTGAGCATATCCGTCAGTTCCTTACAGGTGAGCATATCCTCAAACGCTGCCATACGATATTGCATGACCTCCGGCTCTACGGTGAAGAAAGAGGCAAGATCATTGCTCTTCAGATCAAAAATTTCCAAGAGGCCAAGCTCCTGTAAGGTAAAACGATCGATATCCGGTAGAGATTTTCCGCTTTCATGCCGTTTCTTCGTATCAGCATCGGTATAGATCAAACTGAATTCATGAAAATCCATTTGCTTTTTGCGATCCTTTCAACATGGTTTCTGCTAATGATTATAACATAAAAAGCTCGTTTCGTCTATACATTATGAAAAAAATTTGCATTTCGGATACTTTTTTCTGCATTTGGTTGACGGAAATCAAATTTTATGATAAAATTAAAATCATCAGAGAGGGGGGAACCCATTGGATTCTGTTTTTTTTGCATATGATTTCGGATATTGGCGGCAGGTGGCCTGGAACCAACGCATTTCCAACCCGACAGACCTGATGGATCGGGAAGCAATCCAAGCGCTCTTGCGCTACTGTGGCACCGAGGGGAACGGTGCTTTTCACGCTCCAAAATCGGATTATGAGGTTTTTGCCGCACTTTGCTGCGCCCGTCCGCTGCTATCGGGGCATCCGCTGATAAAGCGGTACGAGTACCTATTGAAGGTGTGCTTTGGACTGGATCTTTCACTTTCAAAAGAGCGGTGTGATGAGATCTGGAAAAGTATTTCGGAGATGTGCGCGGAGACTCCTCTGACCCGATTGGAGTGTGTGTTGCGCTTGAACGAAGCGCGGCCAATCCGTTGCTTGCTTTCCCCTTACGAAACGCTTTCCGAGCTTCCGGATGCATGCATTCCCGTTTTAGCGGCAAATGAGTGGTGCGGAACAAAACGGAAAACTTGGGAAGATTGGAAGCAGGAAATGAATACTGCATTCGATGTCTTTGCGGCGCGAGGATGTCACTCCGCTTACTTGGTGTTGCCCCGTGAATATCAGAATCACAATCCCAACCGATATTCGGTAGAGCGCGCCTTGAATGGAGACGAGGAGAACGGCAATGTGCTTCTGGCGCAAACTTTCCGCATGTTATGTGAAGCTTGCACGGAAAGAGAATGGACTCTTTTGTTGCGTTTTGAATGCGCGGAATCCGATGCGCGACGATTGCTGGAAAACGCGGAGCGTACTGTTGGGTTGCCTGCGATTGTATGGACAACCGGGGAGCCAAGGGTTCGTGACAGTCTCTTAAGCTTTTCTGCACAATCAAAAGCGAGAAATCTTCTCTGCGGTATCGCACTTTCGGATTATCCCTCCGACGTTGAGCTGGAATATGCAATTGCCTCCTATGCGGCGCGCTATCCGTATAGGCGTCTTGCCGTTTTTTCCAATTGCGATCTGTTGATGCTTTCCTACGAACAAAAACGCTTTCTTCGTCTATCAATACACTGAAATAAGAGAACGCTTATACTGCAACGTCAAGCAGTATAAGCGTTTTCCTTTTATTCGGTTTTTTCCATAAAATTGCGGAGAAGCGCATCCTGCAACCGACGAACCGTGTCGGTATCTTTTCCGCCCACCGCAAGCCCGTCGATCTCCGTAACCTGCATACAAAGCGCAGATGCGGAGGTGATCAAGATCTCATCGGCGGTCATCAGCTCGGAGAGCGTGTAAGGACGCTCCAACACGGCAATGTCGAATGCTTTACACATTGCAATCAGGTGTGCGCGTCCGGTTCCGGCCAGGATCCACTCGTTTGCAGGGTGTGTGATCAGTGTGCCGTCCTTTAAAATAGAGAGATTGGAATGCGCGCATTCGGTCACGGTATCTCCGCGGTGAAGGATGCATTCGTCCACTCCGACCTCTACCGTGGCCTGTGTTGCAAGAACGTTTGGGATCAAATTGAGTGTTTTGATATTGCAATGATAAAAGCGTGTATCCTCCCGCGTAATGCAACGCATGGGTTGGTAGGTGTCACGAATCTCTGCGGGCTTCAGCATAATCCAAAGATTGGCTTTCCCGTCCTCCAAAAAGGCATGTGTGCGAAGTCCTGTCCCTCGCGTAAACTGAAGATAGATCCATTGATTTCCCGAATCCAATTTTTTAACCAGATCCAAAAGCAAGGAACAAAGCTCGGGCTTTGTCAGCGTCGGTTGGATCTTCAATAGCTCGGCACTGTGGAAAAATCGGTCTACGTGCTCTTCCAATGCATAGATTTTATAATTTCGGCTATACGTTACGTCGTAAACACCGTCTCCAAAATAACATGCGCGGTCAAGCATAGGGACCGTCATTTTTTCCAATTCGTCAAATGTTCCGTTGTAGTAGCCCAGAGTTTTCATTGGGTTCTTCCTTTCCAATTAAGATTGCGTTGTAAGGGTATATAAAAAAGCAAGCTCTGCAGGGGGATAGGTGACGGAGGTGTCAGCAATTGCCATGGCGGCAACCTCCGCAGCCGTTCGGGTAAATTCCGGACCTTGCAGAGATACCGTTCGGCTTGTTCCGTCTGTATAAGAGAAGATCAATCCGAAGGAAACGGTGTAGTCGGTACGATATGAGGCAGGGGAGAGGGGCTCGGTATTGGCATGAAAGAACAGCCAGTCTCCAACGTGCGATCCTTCCAGGCCGATTCGCTCGGTGCGCTCTCCTTGCTCCGAGCAAATTGCCGCAACCACCTCAACACCTGCATTGGGAATAGCATCCAGAACTGCATAGGATGCAGGCTCTACAGCGGCAAAGAAACACAGCGAGGGTTGGTTGGGCGGTAAGGCAAGGGCCGCACCTTTCAAAACATGAAACGTCAAGAAAACCGCACGGTAGGAAATATCCTTTTCGATGCGAAAGGTCCCTCCGGAAGGAAGAAAGGATCCGTCCGATCCAACCCATCCGGAAAAATCGGGAGAGGAACAGGTTGGAAGCGATATTTCGGTTCCCGCACGAAAGGATTCGACCGTTTGTGTGTTGGCAATCTCATACGTCAAATGGACAGTAGGCGAGGGAAGTACCGTCAAGTAAATGACGGCGCACAAAAAAGAAACGTTACTTTTTTTGGCGGCGTTTTCATGATCGAATGCGGCGTTTCCACGTATCACCAGTATATGCGAGGAATTCTCTGCAAAGTTCGTTGGTAAGGAAAAATCAAAGTTGTTTCCCTGTGAAGCCGTGGTCCATTCTCCGTCATCCCACCGATATTCCAACGATTCCATCCCGTAGGAGTGAGTAAACATTCCCTTCAAGGAAAGCTTGGAATAGGAATAGCTCTCAAGCTCCAAATATAGCGCTTCGTTTGAGGTGCTTTTACGAGCGGGAGAGGTCCATTCTCCCTGATAGCTATATCGGGTATTAGCCATCGCTACATTCGTGCAAGATCCGTTTGCGGGATCGGGAGAGGCCGTTTCAGGCATGTTCCCATAAACCGGGATCAAAAACGTGCAAGGGGAATCTAACGCATTCAAAGAAGCAAAGGAGCGATACAGTGTTCGCCCTTCGTTCATCGCGCCGGGCAGGGAAGCCATATACTGCCCCCAAAAGGTTCTTCCGGAACGACTGTCCACGTTGAATTTTTGCAGATAAATCGTGGATTGGTAGCGATCGATGTAACTCGTTTTCAAAAAATACGCTCCGCCGTACAGCGATTTCCAACGGGTGTTCCAGGCCGGGGACCCGCCCCACCGTTCGGAAAATGCGGGCGTTCCTTCCATAGCGCGAAGCATGGCCTCCCGGTAAATTTCAAACGCGCCCTCTCCGCTTGCGTCAATGTTGAAATAATTGTAATATCCGTCAAGGGCAACCAGATCGGACTCGGTATAACCGGCAGAAGGCGGAATCACGTCTTTTCCGGACTCGGTTTTCTGTATTTGCTCGCTATAATATTTCCAAAGTAAGCTTCCGCACTCCCCCGAAATAATTGGGGACGTACCGTTTACGCCTTGCTCCTGCCGTACCTTTACGGCAAGATACACCGGATTGATTCCAAGCTCCGCGCCGATGTCACAAAAGGTTTGTGCATAGGTCTTTCCGTTCTCCAACATTGCCCCCTCCATAAAGGTGTCGACAAGCACGGCGTTGACCGCCGCCAAGGAGCCCTCCACCGATGCGGAAAGATCAAAAAATTGAAAAATATCGCATTCATTCAGAAAATTCCGCGGATCCATAAAATAGGAAACCGCCACGCGGGAGGGTTGATAATAACCGGTTTCCGGTTGATTGCGGTTCGTTTCATGCCAATAGGCAGCGTAAGTATCGGCTTTGGAAATTAAATTGATGGATTCGTTTCGGGTTTCCTGATCAATCACGTAATCCCAGGTATGCTCGGCCTCAAGCTTGGTAACCCCCAAGGGGGTAAACGTCCAGCTTGGATGTAACAAATGCAATTCGGTCAATGAAACCGCGTAATCTACCGGGAATCCCGCATCCAGAAGCTCCTGATAATAGATCTCGGCATTTCCGGAAAAATAGCGCTCATTTCCACTCGTATCAAGCATCAGTCGTGGAACCGTTATAAGAAGAAGACATCCAACAAGGATCGTACACAGAATCGAATGCAATGCTTTTTGGATTCGGTTTGACATATTCTCCTCCTTTTGAAAGATAAGTTTGATAAAAAATCCGCAAAACAGTACCGTTTCTTACGGCTCGCTATTATTATATCATATTTTTTTCAATTTGTGGAGAGATTCCGTAAAAAAATAAAGTTTTTTCTAAAAAAACAAAGTGGAAGAAGCTCTTCCACTTTGTAAATGAATCACGCCGTCGTTTCAAAGGAAACAATGCCGTCGATTGCACGAACGGTAACCGAATCTCCATTCTTGATGCGACCTTCCAGCAATTCGGTCGAAAACGCGTCTTCGATCAAACGAACCACTGCGCGCCGTAACGGGCGTGCGCCGTAATCGCGGTCAAATCCCTCTTGTGCCAAAAGGGAAGGGACACTCGGATCAAAGCTTACATGAATTCCCAAGGTCTCAATCCGATGTGCTACCTCTGCCAGCATCAGCTCAGCAATCGTTTCAATGTCCTTCTGTTCCAGCATATTAAAGACGATAATATCGTCGATGCGATTCAAAAATTCGGGGCGGAATGTGCTTTTCAGCGCTTGCATCATACGATCCCGTTGAATTTTCGGATCCGTTTGATGTGCATCCGCCGTAAATCCGAGCGCTTTTCCGGCGTTCATTTCACCCGCTCCCACGTTCGATGTCAGAATCAGAACGGTATTCCGAAAATCGACGTGTCTTCCTTGGGAATCGGTCAGAACACCGTCCTCCAAAACCTGAAGCAAAATGTTAAACACATCGGGATGCGCTTTTTCAATCTCATCGAAAAGCACCACAGAATAGGGTCTGCGGCGAATTTTTTCGGTCAACTGTCCACCTTCCTCAAATCCAACGTAACCGGGAGGGGAACCGATCAGCTTGGAAACACTGTGCTTTTCCATATATTCCGACATATCCAGCCGGATCATCGCGCCCGATTCGCCAAACATAACCTCGGCTAATGCTTTTGCAAGCTCGGTTTTTCCAATGCCGGTAGGCCCCATAAAGATGAAGGAACCAACGGGACGTTTGGGATCCTTCAAGCCCATTCTGCCACGCCGAATGGCACGGGCCACCGACGACACAGCAGCATCCTGGCCAATTACGCGCTCCTTTAAGAGCTCATCCAGACGAAGCAGCTTTTCGCTTTCCTCTTCTAACAAGCGATTGACAGGGATCTTGGTCCACTGTGTGACCACATCTGCAACATCCGAAGCAGAAACCGTTTGTTGCAGCTCGTTTTGAGCGGTCTCCCATGCGGTTTTCTTGGCCTCATATTGGGATTTCAATTCCTTTTCTTCATCCCGAAGAGTAGCGGCACGTTCGAAATCCTGACCGGCAATTGCTTCCTCTTTTTCCTTTTCCACGGTATGCACCTTTTCTTCAAGCTCCTTGAGATCCAAGGGGGAAGTATGTGTGTGTATCCGCAAGCGGGATGCCGCCTCGTCGATCAGATCGATCGCCTTATCGGGGAGAAAGCGGTCGGCAATATAGCGAATGGAAAGATTTACGGCTGCCTCCAGGGCCTCGTCGGAGATTTTGAGCTTATGATGGGCTTCGTACTTGTCCCGTAGCCCCTTTAAAATTGCCAACGTTTCTTCCCGCGAAGGCTCGCCAACCGTCACGGATTGAAAGCGTCTCTCCAATGCCGCATCTTTTTCAATATGCTTGCGATATTCCGCAATGGTTGTGGCTCCGATCACTTGCATTTCTCCGCGTGCCAAGGCGGGCTTGATGATATTGGCGGCGTCCACTGCTCCCTCCGCTGCGCCGGCTCCAACCAACGTGTGTATTTCATCAATAAAAAGAATAATATCGGGATTTTGACGAACCTCCTCCATTACGTTTTTAAAACGCTCTTCAAATTCTCCGCGATATTTTGCACCGGCGATCATAGAAGCGATGTCAAGAGTTACCACGGTTTTCTCTTTTAACGTTTCGGGAACGTTTCCGGCAACGATCCGTTGCGCCAGTCCTTCCACTACCGCCGTTTTTCCCACTCCGGGCTCACCGATGAGGCACGGGTTGTTTTTCGTACGTCTGGATAGGATCTGGATCACGCGCTCGGTTTCGGTTTCCCGTCCGATGATCGGATCCATTTTTCCGTCCCTTGCCAATGCGGTAAGGTCTCTTCCAAAGCTCTTCAGGGTAGGCGTTGCCCGCAGAGACGAGCTTTGGGAATCCTTATGTTCTGCATTACCTCCTGCGGATCGCCCCGAGCGATTGGAGGTTGGTGTGCTGCCCAAGAATCCGGAAACGTCACTACGGAGATCGTTGGTGGATACGTCGAGACTTTCCAAAATATGCACAGCCACACAGTCGCGTTCATTGAGCAATGCCAATAATAAATGCTCGGTTCCAATATAATCCTGTCCACCACGTTGAGATTCGTAAAGGGAGGATTCAATAATATTTTTAGTACGAGGGGTCATATCTGATGCTGATAACGAGGCAGGAGAACCCACTCCGGCCAGCTTGATCACCGCGTTTTGGACGGATTCAGCGGTTGCGCCGCGCGCTGTAAGATAATGCGCCGCAACCCCGGATTCTTCTTTCAGAAGGCCGAGCAAC
>JAFVOP010000100.1 GCA_017505745.1 Clostridia bacterium | reverse complement strand
GCGTAAAGTCTTCCGTCCTCACCTATTCTCATCCAAGCGATATCGTCGCCAACAGTCCAAACCTTATATCCCTTCTTCTTGAGATATTCGGGAGGAATAAGCATAGCAAGGTTGGTCTTACCGCATGCAGAGGGGAATGCGGCGGAGATATACTTCACTTCGCCCTGCGGATTCTCCAGACCGAGGATGAGCATATGCTCAGCCATCCAGCCTTCCTTACGGCCGAGGTAGGATGCAATGCGGAGTGCAAAGCACTTCTTACCGAGCAGTACGTTTCCGCCGTAGCCCGAGTTGACCGACCAGATGGTGTTGTCCTCGGGGAAGTGGCAGATATAACGCTTCTCCTCATCGCAATCTGCAACGGCGTGCAGACCCTTTACGAAGTCCGCGGAATCGCCCAGAGCCTCGATTACGTTCTTGCCAACGCGGGTCATGATGATCATGTTGAGCACGACGTAGATCGAGTCGGTCAGCTCGATACCGATCTTTGCAAATTCAGATCCAACCACACCCATGGAGTAGGGGATCACGTACATGGTCTTGCCCTTGTAGGAGTTTTTATAGAGCTTGGAGAGCTTTTCATAGCACTCCTTGGGATCCATCCAGTTGTTGATGTTACCTGCGTCTGCCTTTTCGCGCGTACAGATAAAGGTTCTGTTTTCCACGCGAGCAACGTCATTCACAGCCGTGCGGTGCAGATAGCAGTTGGGATACTCCTCGGAGTTGAGGGCAATCAGCTCACCGGTCTTGCACGCCTGTGCGCGCAGAGCCTCGGTTTGCTCCTCGCTTCCGTCGATCCATACGGTGTTGTCCGGATTTACGAGATCGGACATTTCCTTGATCCAATTCAGAACATACTTGTTTTGGGTCATTTTTTTGCTCCTTTGTTTCTATGTAAATTTTAAAAAAACAGGTTGTAAGGGGGTAAGCCACCTTGTCTCCCATTTTATATTTTACACTTTTTTTCGTCATTTTGCAACGCTCTTTTGAAAAGGTTACGATTTGTTCACAATTTTGATTTTTTGGTCCTGTTTTTTTGAAAAGTCGCAAATATTTCCTTGCGAATTGCGCAAGAAAGCGCTTTTTACAAAGGTCATTCCATGCAATGAACGGATTTCGCGTTTCAAATCTCCTTTAACGAAAACAAAAAAGCCGGAAAATGCAGAAAGGCTTCGGAAAATATCGGAAATGCGTTTTTTACCATTGACAATTTCGCATGTTTTTGCTATAATATTTAATGGCTGTTTTCTGTTACTGTTTCTGTGAGGCGCAAAAACACGAAACGGAGGAAAAACACAAAATGGGAAAGTATTTCGGTACGGACGGCTTCCGTGGAGAAGCCGGTGTTACCCTGACTTCCGAGCATGCCTACAAGATCGGGCGCTTTTTGGGTTGGTACTATGCCAAGAACGGCACGCATAAAGTGCGCGCGGTAATCGGCAAGGATACCAGACGCTCCAGCTATATGTTTGAGTACGCCATCGTTGCGGGACTCACCTCTTCGGGGGCAGATGCATATATGCTGCACGTCACCACAACGCCCAGCGTATCGTATGCGGTTGCAGGGGACGATTTTGATTGCGGAATTATGATTTCCGCCAGCCACAACCCCTACTATGACAACGGCATCAAGCTGGTCAACTCGCGCGGCGAAAAGATCGACGACGCAACCATCGAACAGATCGAGCTGTATCTCGACGGCAAAATGAGCGAATTGGGCCTTTCCACGCCCGATATTCCGTTTGCCACGGGAGCCAATCTCGGTCAGATCGTGGACTATGCGGCGGGCAGAAATCGCTATATCGGGTATCTGATCTCGCTCTCTCGCCACTCCTTCAAGCAATTCCGCGTCGGTCTTGACTGCGCGAACGGAAGCTCTTGGATGATCGCGAAGAGTGTGTTTGATGCGTTGGGCGCCAAGACCTACACCATCAACGCAAGCCCCGACGGCCTCAACATCAACCAGGACGCCGGTTCAACGCATATCGAGGTGCTTGCAAAGTTCGTTCGCGAAAACCGCCTGGACGTTGGCTTTGCCTTTGACGGCGATGCCGACCGTTGTATTGCGGTGGATGAGAACGGGCAGGTGATCAACGGCGACCACATCATGTATATTTTGGCAAATATGCTCAAGCAAAACGGCATGCTTGTCAACAATACCGTTGTCACTACCATCATGTCCAACCTTGGACTGTACCGCGCATTGGATGCGGCAGACATCCGCTACGAGCAAACCACCGTGGGTGACCGTTACGTGTATGAAAACATGCAGCAGAATGGACATTGCCTGGGCGGTGAGCAATCGGGACATATCATCATGTCCAAGTTTGCCACCACGGGTGACGGCATTCTTACTGCAATCAAGCTTATGGAAGCCATGATCGGCAGTAAGCAGCCGATCTCCAAGCTTGCAGAGCCTGTTCGCATGATGCCGCAGGTGCTCCGCAACGTTCGCGTGGGTGATAAGGCCGCCGTTCGCAACAATGCGGCCGTGCAGGCAAAGGTCAAGGAGGTCAGTGAGCGACTGGGCAATACCGGGCGCATCCTGCTCCGTGAGAGCGGCACCGAGCCCTTGATCCGTGTGATGGTAGAGTCTCCCACAGAGGGAACCTGCGCGTCTTGCGTGGACGAAGTGGTGAAGACGATCTTGGAGGAAGGGTTGGCGTAAGCGTTTGACGCTTCAAAATCCAAACACATCCGGGAAAAGGAAAAAAGTATGAGCAAAAGGGAAGAACTGAAAATTTCGGCACTTTACAGCTATCCGGAGCATTCTGTCGCATCTCCCTTCCTTGCGCGTTTCGAATATCCGTGGGAAGCGCTTGCATCGATCTCCGAGTTTATTTTAGAGCTCGGTGCAAGCCTCCCGGCTACGGAGTATGACCGCGTGGGAGAGAACGTATGGATCGCCAAGACCGCAACCGTGGCCCCCACGGCATCGGTGAACGGTCCTTGCATCATTTGCGACGGTGCGGAGGTTCGCCATTGCGCGTTCATTCGCGGAAGCGCGATCGTGGGTGCGGGTGCTGTGGTGGGGAATTCCACCGAGCTGAAAAACTGCATTCTGTTTGACGGCGTGCAGGTACCCCACTACAACTATGTGGGCGACTCGATCCTTGGATACAAGTCGCACATGGGAGCGGGATCGATCACGTCCAACGTCAAAAGCGATAAAACGCTTGTAACGGTCAATATGGGAGAGAAAAAGGTAGAAACCGGCCGCAAAAAATTCGGCGCAATGCTCGGAGATTTTGTAGAGGTTGGGTGCAACAGCGTGCTCAATCCGGGAACGGTGGTAGGACCGCACTCCAACGTTTATCCGCTGTCACCTGTGCGCGGCTACGTGCCGGCAAACAGCATTTACAAAGCCCGTAATTGCATCGTTTCCAAAAAGAAGGATTAAAAAATATTTCTTGCGCCTCCAAAAACAACACAGACTCAAATACCCCCGAAAATCAGGGAAATGATAGCGCCAGACCGTTTTTTAACCAAAAACGGTTGACGAGGAGAGAAGTGATCGAAGATTCGGCGGATGCTTCTCCGGTGCCGCAGGCATCGTCAAAGACCGGTGAAATATGCGGGTGACCGCAAAACAATGCCGCGCTTTCCATTCACACGGGATTCCGTTCTCCAATGAACGAGAACGGCTTTTGTGTGTACAATCATAAGGAAAGGAAAGAGGAGATTTCGGTTTTTGACCGAGGCTCCTTGACATGTGAATAGATATGTGTGGAATTATTGGATATACGGGTAACGCAAACGCGGTACCCAAGATTACGAAGGGCCTTTCGGTTCTGGAATACCGCGGTTACGACTCGGTAGGAATCGCAGCCCGCACCGAGGACGGTGTGCGTACGGTAAAATGCCGCGGGCGCATCGGTATGCTCGAAGAAAAGCTGGAAAAGGATCCGATCGTTGGCAGCCAGTGCGCCATTGGGCACACCCGCTGGGCAACGCACGGAGGTCCCTCCGATATCAACGCGCATCCCCATCGCGCGGGACGCGTGGTGCTGGTTCACAACGGCATCATTGAAAACTACAAAGAACTCAAAAGCGCGTTGCAGAAGGACGGCGTTTCCTTCCTGTCCGAAACCGACACCGAGGTTGCCGCTGCCGTGATCAACGCTTGCTACGCGCAAACGGGCGATCCCAAAACCGCGATCCGTATGGCAACCGCAAAGATGAAGGGCTCGTACGCGTTTGGAATTTTGTTCGACGAATTTCCCGGTGAAGTTTGGTCGGCGCGTTGCGGAAGCCCGTTGATCCTGGCAAAAGCAAAGGACGGCTACTATCTGGCGTCCGATATGACGGCGCTCTTGCCCTTTACCAAGGAATACTGTTGCCTGGAAGAAGGACAGATCGCACACCTGATGCCAAGCGGCGCAGAGCTGTTTGACGTAGATGGCGCAGAGATCGTTCCCGTATGGAGCGTGACCACCATGACGCCCGAGTCGGCGCAGAAGGGCGGCTACGCGCACTTCATGCTCAAGGAGATCTACGAGCAGCCCGAGGCGATCGAAAAATCGGTATCGCCGCGTATCATCAACGGCCTGCCCGATTTCTCGGCGGACGGCATTGACGCAAGCTTTTGGAAGCAGGTAAAGAACATTCAAATCGTGGCGTGCGGCTCGGCAACCCATGCGGGCCTGGCAGGCGGTCACGTGCTGGAGTCGGTGGCGGGCATCCCCACGGCATCTTACATCGCGTCCGAGTATCGCTACCATCCTCCGATCGCGGTGGACGGAACCCTCGTGATCGTGATCTCCCAGTCCGGAGAAACGGCAGACACTTTGGCGGCTTTGCGCTATGCGAAGTCTAAGGGACTTCCCACGCTTGCCATCGTCAACGCGGTGGAGACCACCATTGCGCGTGAGGCAGATTACCGCATTTACACCTATGCCGGACCCGAGATCGCGGTGGCAACCACCAAGGGCTACTGCACGCAGGTAACGGTTTTGTATATGATCGCGGCGGCAATTGCGCATAGCTGCGGCAGAATTGCAGAGGCAGATGCCAAGGAAATGGTGCGCAGTATTCTCGAGGATGCCCCCGAGGCGATCCGCGAGATGCTTACGCAGACCGAAAGACTGCGCGAGATTGCGGCAAAGATCGTAAAGAAGGATCACATCTTCTATATCGGACGCGGCATGGACTATGCAATGTCGCAGGAAGGCGCGCTCAAGCTCAAGGAGATCTCCTACATTCACTGCGAAGCTTACGCGGCAGGGGAATTGAAGCACGGAACGATCTCGCTGATTGAGGAGGGAACCCCCGTGATTGCGATCTCGACCGAGGAGGCGCTCTACGATAAGACCGAGAGCAACGTGCGCGAGGTGCATAGCCGTGGCGCACACGTGATTTTGCTGTGCCGTGACGATGCCAAGAATCCTCAGCTTTCTGCCGACGAAGTGGTGCTTTTGCCCACCAAATCGGATGCGGGACTTCTGTTCGCGTCGCTGACCGTGGTGCAGGTGTTGGCTTACGAGGTTGCGGCTCTCCGTGGCTGTGACATCGACCGCCCCAGAAACCTTGCCAAATCGGTAACCGTAGAATAATCTCAAAACATACAGCCCGCCTCGGAGCAATCCGAGGCGGTTTTTGCTTTCTAAAACAATATTGACAATTTTTTCTCCTTATGATATAATGAAAATACAGGCAAGGCTTGTAAAAACACATAGGGACACAGAGAACCGTACCCTGTGTTCATAGAAGCATCAAAGAAAACTTTATTTGATTAAGGAGGAATGAAAATGGATGTGAGTCATTATGTTGTATTGCGCAAAAATGCTGACTACCCACTATTGTTTGCGTATTTACAGCAACACGATATTGAATATTCTGTAGACGATCCGTTTATTATTCTTACCATCTTGGAAAGTAATCCAGACTGGGGAAATTTTTCAAAATTGTTGAAAAAGTACAATTGTTCTACAAATGTAACTATGATCTATACGGAGGAAGAACGTCTTGCGGCAGAATGGATGACGGTACGTAGCAAATGGCATTATGATTATCCTCAGCCGGAAGATGAATATAAAAACATCGTATATGATAAAACGGATTATTGCGAGCATTGTCACATAGGTTTGATACAGAAAGAACCGTTTCGAATGAAACGAACTCCCAAATGGGGGAGACGTGGATTTGCGATGGTTAACTGGTTGTTTGAGGATTTGTTTGTTTCGGAGGATACAAAAAACAAACTGGAACAATCGGGGCTTACGGGTTTCTCTTTTTGGAATGTGAAAAATAAATCAGGAAAAGAGTTTCTGCAGGATTTTTACCAGATAAAATTTGAGGCACAGGTTCCTTCGGGGTTGTGCGAGGAAAGTTCTAATGTTGCCGGTGTTGTGATTTGTCCTGTTTGCGGCAGAACAAAATATAATCCTCGTATGAGAGGACAGTATATGTTCAAAAAAGAAATTTTTGAAGATGCCCCTGACATGGTGAGGACATCGGACTATATTGGTTGGATTCCGGCAAACAGAATGCTTTTGATCAATCAAAAAATGTATCGCTTTATCAAAGAGTACAAGCTGGATCGCTCTTTGGTTTTTGAACCGATTATTTTGATTTGATTGAGATAATGTCTTGAAAAGCATCCCCGCCTCGGAGCAATCCGAGGCGGGGCCATTTTTCAAGATGAAAAAAGAACACAGAGGATTTCTCCCCTGTGTTCTTTGCTTTTTACATAGGGATACGTGTTACAGCTCCACGTCCACGTAAACGGGGGCATGATCCGAAAGGTACAAATAGTCCTCGGTCATGTAGCGGTCAAAGCGGCGGACGGCGCCGTTTGGCAGATCTTTACACAGAATGTGGTCGATCGCCATGGGATAGGGGCGGTCTTGCCAGGCGTCTCCCGGGCCGTTGGGTCCGCAGGAATTATATCCGCGGTTTTCGCTGGCATATTCCACGGCCGCGTCATGCGCGTGGGTATAGCCGGCCTGGTTCATGGCGTATTGAAGCGCCGGAGAATGGAGATTGGCATTCATATCTCCCACCAAAAAGACGGGGCAATTGCCGTACTTGGCCTGATAGTTGGCAATCATTTCGGTCGCAAGGCGGATCTGATAGAGGCGTGCCTCATCGGAGCCCGCCTGATAATGTTTGCTTTCGGGGTTGGAGCTTCTCCACCACAGGTGTGTGGTAGCAAACAGAAAGACTGTTCCGTCCGCCTTCGCGCGAAATACACCCAGATTGCAGGATTTGCTCTTGACGTCGTTAAAGCCGCCCTCCAATCCTTCGATCTGCTTGGGATAAAGGAGATAGGCGGTATCTAACAGCTCCAATTGATCGGCGCGGTAAAAGATGGGCGTGAAGTTTCCCCAAAGCATGGTGTAGGGAAGGCGTTTTTCCGTGAGAGCGAGCATCAGGAGCTGCTGCATCTCCTTGTTTACCTCCTGGCCGCCCACCACGTCGGGAAGCAGCTCGGCAAACACCTCGGCGTGTCCCTTCATTCGCACCTCGGCCGAGCAATCCAATCCGCGCGCTTCCCAGCTTGGGCGATTGGGGGTGTTGTTCCATTGATTTTGGCTCATCAGTCTCAGCTTGCTCATTTTTATGCACTCCTTTTTCGGCATTTTCCGCACTTATTATAGCAAGATCTCACCCAAATGTCAAGTTGTTAAGCGGTTTTTGTCATACGCCTTGCGCGGGAACCGTAAGTGAGGGAAACAGATGGAGCAGGAGGAAAAACAGGAGCGTGCAGAGAAGGCTTTGCAACAGCTTTGCCCGAAAATAGGGGCGGAAGGAAAGCGCGGTGCCGTCGCACACCGAAAGCACTTGACAATGCACCGAAAGCCCCGACCATCCCGCCGCAAAGGCGCACAGGAGCGCGGCATGCAAGGTGTTTCCAAGCGCCGATGCGCGGCTGACCCCGCCCGAAAGCTCAAACAGGCAAAACAGGGGGGCGGCAAGTGTTTCCGATACTCCAAACGAGGTAAAGATCAGTTGGAGAGTCCCCACCAGGGTTGAAAAAAAGACGACGTAAGCACAAACCAGCAGCATATTTCCGCTTGCTGCGCGGACGGCTCCGGAAAAGAGCTTGGCGCCCGTTTGCGGCGGCGATAGAAACAGTTCTTCGCGCGGTAAGCGGTAACGTTGGTTCCTTTTTCGGTGCGGGATCGAAAGCAAGATCCCCGTGATGGCGGCCGAAAGCAACACTACCGCATAAAGCGCGATCCCAAACCGACGGTTCTGCCAAAGCGAGACCCCCACGGCGCTGATGAGAAACGCCGAGGAGGGATTGTTGGAAACCGCCAGTGTGCGCTCGGCTTCCTCGCGCGTCAGCTCTCCCCGTGAAAGCGCGAGAACCGTACAACGCGCTCCAATGGGAGATCCGCAAAGCCATCCCAACAGTACGGCACGGCAAGCGGCGGTGGGGAGCGCAAACAGGCGCCGAAACGGGGCGGCGAGAACACGGAGCATGCGGTTACCGATGCCGCCGGAAACAATCAGCTCGGAAAGCACCATAAACGGAAACAGAGAGGGAATTACCGTTTTGGCGCACAGCAGCAGCCCTTGATTCATGTAGGTAATGGCAACGTCGGGATTTTTGAGGATCAGGAGTAAACAAAACACCGTAAAACAACCAAAGGCGCATTCTCCAAACGAAGGGAGCTCCTTTTGCTTTTGCGAGTGGGAATGAACAGTCATGCAGGTCTCCTTTTTCGCATAGATATAAAGTGTATTTCTGTTGAAATGTACGGGAATCTTCGCATATTTATGACGGAAAACGTACAGTTTTTGAAAGGAGCGGAAACGGTGAATTTGAAAACAAACAGCATGAAAAAAGGTCTTGCCTCGCGCTATGGGGCAAGCCAATATTTGCAGAATCGAGCGCTCACGGTTTTGCGGGGGCAGCGCTCGGTCACGGTGTACGGATGCAAAAAGATCTTGCTTTATTCTCCGTGTGAGATTCGTCTTTGTGTGGAAAAAAAGGAGCTTTCCATTCTGGGGGAGGCCTTGATCTGCACCTGCTTTTCTGCCGGTAGCGTGACGGTAGAAGGGCGAATTCATGGCGTGGTATACCGCGGGTGCAACCGGGAAAAGGAGAGGACCGAGCAATGAACGGAACGCTTTTTTTATTTGGAAGCTGTTGGGTGCAAACCTCTGCCGCGTATCGCACGGCGCTTTTGAATCTGTGCCTGCGCTGTGAGATCTCCTACACCGGATTTCGTCACGAGGCCGACGGTACGGTTGGCTTTCGAACCTCTTATGGGGCGGCGCGGAGGTTGCAACGCCTTTGCAAAGCGGAGGGGATCGTTCTGCAGATATCAGAGAAACGAGGTCTGCCGTTTCTGTTCTGGCGGTACCGCAAGCGGGCGGGACTTTGGCTCGGAGGTTTTTTGGCAATTGCGCTGCTCGTTTTATCGGGGCAGTTTGTGTGGGACATCCGGATCACGGGAAATGAGACCATGACCGAATCCGCGATCCGTGAGGAGCTGAAGGCGTGCGGCCTTTATCCCGGAAGCTATATCCCGCGTATTCATACGGGAGAATTGGAAAACCGTGTTTTGATCTCCTCAGATCGCATTTCCTGGATCTCGGTTTACCTGGACGGAACCGTTGCCACGGTGCAGGTAATCGAGCATACGCCAACGCCCGTGCCCGAGGATCTATCCAAGCCTGCCAACCTCATTGCCACCGCCGACGGGCAGATCGAAACAGTGGAGCTTTTTCGCGGAAATTGCGTGGTGAAAACCGGACAGGCGGTGCGAAAGGGCGAGCTTTTGGTCAGCGGTCTGTACGATAGCAGCGTCACGGGATACCGCTATACCCGCGCCGCCGGGAACGTGTATGCCCGTACTGAGCGGTCATTTACGGTGGAAATTCCCCTTGTGAGTGAGGAAAAGGTTTATCAAGGTGCGTATTGCCGCTCGATTTATCTAAATTTTTTTGATTTTTCCGTAAATATTTTCAAAAACACTGGAAATGAAGCGGGGATATATGATATAATAAGAGAAGAAAAAGGGTTGGATATCATCGGCTTGGGAGGGGTTCCGATCGGGCTTTCCGTGGAGCGGGGGATTCCTTATGCTTTGGAATCGGTTACCCGTACACCCGAGCAGGCCTTGGAGCTGGGATATGCCGAATTGGAACGCTCCTTGGGGAGTTTATCTGAGGAGATCAGCCTTTTGAGCAAATCTGTGAAAACCACCCTTACCGATTCCTCCTTGATTTTGGAATGCAGCGTGACTTGCCTTGAGAACATTGCGATGCAATCCGAATTTGAAATCTCAGAGCAACCTTGAAAGGAAGAGTATGAACCGTAAGATCATCAAAATGGAGCATTCCGATGCCACCGCGAAAATATTCGGCAATTTTGATTGCAACGTCCGCATGATCGAGGATGCCTTTGCGGTCAGTATCCGAAATCGCGAGAGTGAGTCGGGGGATTCGATCGTGATAGAGGGAGAGCAGGAGACGGCAGTGGCCTCGGCGGCACAGTGCATCGACTATCTCCATGGGCTCTCGGTCAAAACCGACGTGTTAACCGAGCAATCGGTGCAGTATGCCATCGATATGGTGCGCGCGGGCGAGGGAACCTCGCTGGCAGAGCTTGGAGACGAGTGTATTTGTCTGACTGTTCGCGGCAAGCCGATCAAGGCCAAAACCGTGGGGCAGAAGCAATACGTTGACTCCATTCGCAAAAACACCGTCGTTCTCGGCGTTGGCCCTGCGGGAACCGGAAAAACCTTTCTGGCAGTTGCCATGGCGGTGCGCGCGTTGCGCGAAAAGCAGATAAACCGCATCATTCTCACGCGCCCCGCAATCGAGGCGGGCGAAAAGCTGGGCTTTTTGCCGGGCGATCTGCAAAGCAAGATCGATCCCTATCTCCGTCCTCTGTACGACGCGCTTTATGAGATGATGGGAACTGAGAACTATCAAAAGCTGGTGGAAAAGGGCACGATTGAAATTGCACCTTTGGCTTATATGCGCGGGCGAACGCTGGACGATTCCTTTATCATTCTCGACGAAGCACAGAATGCTACGCCCGAGCAGATGAAGATGTTCCTTACGCGTCTCGGCTTCAACTCCAAAGCGGTGGTAACGGGTGATATCACGCAAACCGATCTGCCGCGCGGACAGAAAAGCGGCCTTTCCTCGGCGGTCAAGATCCTTTCGGGAATTGAGGATATCGGGATTCACTATTTTTCCGACCGCGACGTGGTGCGCCACCGATTGGTGCAAAAGATTATTCTTGCTTACGAAAAATATGACCGCGAGCTGCTCAAAAAGGAAAGCGAGCACCGCGCGGCACAGAAATTCCGAGTGGAACGAAAAAATGAAAAGACAAATAAATGATGGATAAAGGAGCGAAACCATGAGTCGAAAAATGAACATGAAGGTCGTTTATGAAAATGCGCAGAGCAATATTGCTTTGACTTATAAGCTGAAAATGCTGGTTCGCCGTGCCATTGAGGCCACGCTGGACTACGAGCAATACGAAAACCCCTGTGAGGTGTCGGTAACCTTTACCGATAATGAGGAAATCCACAAGCTGAACATGCAGTTCCGCGGTGTGGACCGCCCCACCGATGTGCTTTCTTTTCCGCTCTTTGACTATGAGGGCGAAACCGAGGAGCCACCCGTAGATGAGCTCATCGGGATGCTTGGGGACATTGTGCTTTCCTTGGAGCAGGCTGAGCTGCAGGCTGCGGAATATGCGCACAGCTTTGAGCGCGAGGTGGCCTTTTTGGTGGTCCATTCCATGCTTCATCTCCTTGGATACGATCATGAAACGGGAGAAGAGGATGAGGCAGATATGCGCCGGAGACAGCGGGAGATTATGGAGATTCTTGGGCTTTCCGTACATTCAAACGATTGAGGAGGGGCGCTCATGAGTCGCTGGAAAAAAGAATCCGTG
The DNA here is from genome assembly GCA_017505745.1 of Clostridia bacterium. GTDB lineage: Bacteria > Bacillota > Clostridia > Oscillospirales > CAG-272 > UMGS1865. The sequence goes on along the minus strand of JAFVOP010000100.1, from coordinate 19,218 downwards.
CAGCAGAATGCGCCGGGAACTGCAAACTCCACGTATTCCGTCTGCAAAACCGAAACCTTTTTCACCAGACACGCGCGTCTTCTTACGTTTCTCACATGTATTGCGGTATTTCTGCTTTTGTTTTGGCCAATCGCCATGCCCGAAATGCGGACTCTCTCTCACGAGGGCGACAGAAGACCGCAAATGACCCAAAACGACGTGTTAAACGTTGCCAAGCTGGGATCGCGCTTTACCGAATCCCAGGCTTCCAAATATCTTGGCAACAAAATGGTGACCGACTACGAAAACTATTATTACATCGACGTAGAGCCTCACTTCCAAATGCTCGCGGTTTACGATAAGGATACGAAGGTCTTGCTGTTTTGCCAGCTCTCCAATGAGAAGACCGGAGAAAAGATCGATGTTTTAAAGGGAAACGTGGCCGCATTTATGCAGCAAAAACAAGAATAGGATATAACAAAACGATGAAAAGAACAGGATTTATTGCAATCGTCGGGCGTCCCAACGTGGGAAAATCGACCTTGCTCAACAGTATTTTAGGGGCGCAGATCGCCATTGTATCGAGCAAGCCCCAAACCACGCGCAACCGTATTGCGGGAATTGAAACACGCGGAGAGGATCAGTTCGTGTTTCTTGATACTCCCGGAATCTTTCAACCCAAGAATCCTCTCGGCGATTTTATGGTAAAAACCGCAAACAGCGCGATGCAGGACGGAGATGCCGTGATTTTGGTTGCCGATGCGGGATACGCGCCCGGGGATGTGGAAAAAAAGATTGTTGAATATTTAAAACGCTCCGGCACGCCCGGTATTCTGGCGCTTAACAAGGTGGACCTTTACCGCCGCGAGCAGATTGCCGAAACGATTGCCGCGTATGCTGCGATTCACGATTTCTTTGCCGTAGTACCGATTTCCGCCAAACGCGGAAAGTATGTCGACGAGGTGCTGGACGAGTGCGCCAAGCTGTTGCGAGAGGGCGAGTGGTTTTACGAAGAGGACATGATCACCGACCAACCGCAGAGGCAGATTGCCGCCGAGATCATCCGGGAAAAGATCCTCCGTACGTTGGATAAGGAGATCCCTCACGGCGTTGCCGTGGTGATTGAGGAATATACCGAGGAAGAGGGCTTGGTTCGTATTCGTGCCGAGATCTATTGCGAAAAAGCGTCGCACAAGGGGATTTTGGTGGGTAAGGACGGCGAAACGCTCAAGCGGATCGGCTCGTATGCCCGTGAGGACCTAGAGCGAATGCTGGAGGCGCAGGTCTACCTCAACCTTTGGGTAAAGGTCAAGGAAAACTGGCGCGACAGTCAGCGCGGAATTTTGAATTTCGGATATACGGAAGAATAAAGAAACGATAGAGAAAAGAGGGGGGACGGTTGTATGCAGCAGCATGACTCGATTGACGGACTTGTTGTACGCGTGCGCGACATGGCCAATCATGACCGTTACCTCTCTGTTTTAACAGCCGAGCGCGGAAGGATCACCGTGTTATCCAAGGGAAGCCATTCGCTCAAGGGGGCGCAAACGGCGGTCAGTCAGCTATACACCTACGGTAATTTTGAATTTTACCGCCGCGGAAGCTTTTACATTCTCAAAAGCGGGTCTCCCATTCATCCCTTTTACGCGCTTAGCATGGATATTGACCGCCTTAATCTGGCGGCGTATCTGTGCGACGTAACGTATGAACTGACCGATGAAGGCGAAGAGGCAGGGGACATGCTTCGTTTGTTGCTCAATTCCCTGTATGCCGTCAGCGGCGACCGTTATCCGCAAGAGACCGTCAAGGCCGCGTTTGAAATGCGGGCTGCCGTTCTTTCGGGATACGCGCCCGATCTTTCGGGTTGCACGTTCTGCGGTAGCCTTGAAGCAGAGAGCCTGTATCTGGACGTGATGAACGGTGCCTTGGTTTGCTCCGAGTGCTTGCACAAGCGCGCGCGAAGCAATGACGGACACGGGGTCTACGACGATATTCGGGAGGCAGATATCCTGGCACCGCTTTCTCCCGCATCCTGCGCGGCCTTGCGCTATGTATCCGAGGCTCCAATTGAGCGGATCTTTTCCTTCGAGCTCAAGGACACCGAGGATCTGCGCCTGTTTTCTGCCGCTACCCAAACCTATCTGCTTTCCCATTTGGGGCGCGGATTTGATTCGTTGAATTTCTACCATGCCATGAAGCAAGATACAAAGGACTGAAATCATGAGTTTTTCTGACAAGACCATTCTGACCTTAGAATTTGATAAAATTTGCGCCATGCTTGCGGACTGTGCTCCTACGGAGGGGGCGCGGGAAATGGCCATGCGCCTGATGCCGTCTGCGGATGTGACCGAGGTGCTGCGCCGCTTGCGCCGCACAACTGACGCACGCCGTCTGTGTGACGTGAAGGGCCGTCCGCCGTTTGGCTCGGTAAAGGACGTATCTGCCGCCTGCGAACGCGCGGCAAAGGGGGCGATGCTTTCTACCAGAGAGCTTTTGGAGATTGGACGTGTGTTGCACGCGGCTCGGCTTCTGGTTGATTATATTCAAAATAACAAGCCCTTTGAAACCACGTTGGACGAGCTGTTTGAGCGATTGCTTCCAAACCGCTTTTTGGAGGATCGCATCACGCGCTCGATCCTTTCCGAGGATATGATCGCGGACGAAGCCAGCCGTGAGCTTGCCGAGATCCGCCGCAAGATCCGCGATGCAAATAACCGCATCAAAGAGACGTTGCAACACTATATTAACGGTTCCTACTCGAAAATTTTGCAGGAAAATCTGGTTACGATGCGAAACGGACGCTACGTCATTCCCGTTAAGGCCGAGTGCAAAAACGAAATGAAGGGACTCATTCACGATACCTCCTCCTCGGGAGCTACCATTTTCGTAGAGCCGATGGCGATCGTGGATGCCAATAACGAGCTTCGCATGCTCCAATCGCGCGAGGAGCACGAAATTGAAAAGATCTTGTTTGCCTTATCGGCAGATGTCAGTGCGGCAGGGGAGTCGCTACGGCTTAACTACCTGAATATTACAGACCTCGCTTTTTACTTTGCCTGCGCCGAGCTTTCAAGCCGGATGAAGGCGTGTGAGCCCACGATTTCCGGAGGTCAGACGCTGGATCTTCGTCGGGCAAGACACCCGCTGATCGATGCGAAAAAAGTAGTTCCAACCAACATTCAATTGGGAGATGGATTTGATACCCTGATCATTACCGGCCCCAACACGGGCGGTAAAACCGTAACGCTGAAAACCATAGGCCTTTTTGCGCTCATGACGCAGGCGGGACTGCATATTCCCGTGGATCCCGAGTCATCGATCTGTGTGTTTGATCGCGTGTTGGTTGATTTAGGTGACGAACAGAGCATTGAACAATCGCTTTCAACCTTCTCGTCGCATATGGTCAACATTGTGCGGATCGTTGGAGAGGTAGACGCGCGTTCTCTGTGCTTGTTTGATGAGCTGGGGGCGGGAACGGACCCCGTAGAAGGGGCGGCGCTTGCAGTTGCCGTAATCGAAACCGTACGCGCGGCGGGCGCGATGTGCGCCGCAACCACGCACTATACCGAACTGAAAACCTACGCGTTAGACACCCCCGGGGTACAGAATGCATCCTGTGAGTTTGATGTTTCCACCCTCAAACCCACCTACCGTTTGATGATCGGAACGCCCGGAAAATCCAACGCGTTTGCAATCTCCGAAAAGCTTGGTCTGCCAAAGAGTGTGATCGACCTTGCCAAGCAGAAGATCAACCGGGAGCATCAACGTTTTGAAGAGGTGATCGAGCAGCTGGAGGCTACCCGACTTGAGGCCGACCGCAACCGCGAGGATGCCGCACGGCTCAAGGCTGAATATGAGAAAATGAAGCTGGATGCCGAAAAGCAGATCAAATCGAAATTCTACGAGGCTGAACGGAAAATCGAACAAGACCGTAAGAAAGCATTGCAAATGCTGGAAAGTGCGAAGGCTTCGAGTGAGTTCATTTTCGCACAGTTGGAAAAGGCCAGAAAAGCAGAGAAAGAGGGGAGACTTACCGAGGAATTGGAGGCAACCCGCCGTGCCGTTCGCATTGCGATCCGAGAAAACGATGACAAGATCAATCCTGTGGAAGAAAAAACAAATGAGAAATACGTGCTTCCGCGGGATCTGAAAAAGGGTGATAAGGTTTATATCGTCAATATTGATAAGGAAGGGGTCCTGTTGGAATCCCCCGATAAAAACGGCATGGTGATGGTACAGGCCGGAATTCTCAAAACGCGAACCCAAATAGCCAACCTGCAATTGATTGAGGAAAAGCCGCAAGTGATCAGCGGAAAGCAGAAAAAGGCGGCGTCCGACTATCATGCAAAGGTGAACCGTGAGTTTCGCGATGAGATCGACCTGCGCGGACTTCTGGGCGACGAGGGGTGGCTTGCCGTGGACAAATATCTGGACGAAGCCGTGCTGGCCAATTTCGGACGTGTGCGCCTCATCCACGGAAAAGGCACGGGAGCCCTTAAAAACGCGCTTTGGCAACGCCTCAAAACCGATCGCCGTGTGGCCTCCTTCCGACTGGGACAGTACGGGGAAGGAGACGGCGGCGTAACCGTTGTGGAATTGAAGTAAACTTAAAAATATGCATAAAATGATTTGGAGGATTTCAAAATGAGCAAGATCAACGTTGTAGTGTGGAATGAGTTTCGCCACGAAAAAACCAAGGACTCCGTAAGAGAACTGTATCCAAACGGACTGCACGCCACAATCAAAAGTTTTCTCGATCTCAATGAGGATATGAGCGTAACGCTGGCCGCTTTGGACGATCCCGATCAGGGCCTTCCTGACGAGGTGCTGAAGAATACCGACGTTCTCATCTGGTGGGGCCACAAGGCCCACAAGGAGGTAGATGACGCGCTGGTTCAAAAGATCCGTAACCGTGTATATCTTGGAAAGATGGGCTTTGTGGCGTTGCATTCGGCGCATCATTCCAAACCCTTTAAGGCAATTGTCGGAACCAACGGAAATCTGAGTTGGGGGAGAAACCAAAAAGAAATTATGTGGACGATGATGCCGTCGCATGAGATCGCCGCAGGCATTCCCGACCATTTTCTGCTGGAATCCGAGGAGCTTTACAGTGAGCCCTTCTACATCCCGCAGCCCGACGCGTTGGTGTTTGGCGCGTGGTTTGAGGACGGACACATCATGCGCGCGGGCGCATGCTTCCACCGAGGAGCCGGAAAGGTTTTCTATTTCCAACCCGGTCATGAAACCTGCCGTTCCTTCTATAACCCCTACGTTCAGCGTATCATTACCAACGCGGTGCGTTGGGCAAAGCCAAATGGGTTTGGCTATGAGATCACAGACAGATGCCCGCATATTACTGCGAAAACCGTGGATGAATTTGATGCATAAAAATTTCCGCCGCAACCGGAGCTCGGTTGCGGCGGACGGTATTTTAATGGGGTCATTGAAATTCCTGAGAATTGATCTGGCTGAGAAACTCCTCGTAGCTCATCCCGTAGTACTCTTGAAAAAAGTCATCCAGCATGGCTGCCATCTGTTCGTCCGGAATCTGCGCAAGGATGATCTCAAAGGCGACGCAGCAAATGAAGAGAAGCAGCCCGATGATCGCAAGAATCATGCCTGCAACGGCCATTCCCGGCATTTTTTTCCCGTTATCACGCTTGGCAAGGAAGGCCATGACGATTGAAAGCACGGAAAGGGGAAGGGCAATATAGTACAAGCAGCAACACATGCAAGAACAAACGATCGATGCAATACCAAGACAGAGCGAGGCTGTAGCAAACCCTTTTGCATGACCAACCGGCGGTTGCACAGGATATTGGCCCGGATAGGGGGGCTGGAAGGATGAATTCCCGTTTTGCGGGGTGTAGTCAAAGTTTTGATTCATAAGAAAGCTCCTTTCCTTTTTCTAAATTATATCACTGTTTTTCCGTATATGCAATATTTTTCTTGCAAATTCTTAAAAAAAGTGGTAAAATAAACGTAGAATAACGAAAGGAGCGAGGAATTTGCAAATACACGCACGGACGGCGCGCCGGTACCTTTGGATCCATATTGGACTTTTTTGTGCACTGCTGCTGTTTCCTCTTTATCAATGGTTGTCAAGGCAGATCCCACAGTTTCTTACTCGGTGTTTTTTGCACGATCGCCTGTTTTTGTATTGCCCATTGTGCGGAGGTACCCGTGCCATCGAGGCACTGCTGCATCTGGATCTTCTTGCGGCTCTGCGCTACAATCCCTTTGTAACATTCGCGCTTTTATTGGCCGTGTGTATCGACGTGTGGGCTCTGGTCCGATTGCTCCGCGGAAAAACGGAATTGTTTGTGCTCCCCAGATGGTTTTGGGTGGTCATGACGGTTTTGATGATTGCTTATACGGTTTTGCGTAATTATCTCATGATCGCGCACGGATACGATCCTACGGGAGATTTGGCATTTATTTGGAATCGATAAAAAAGAAAAGCCTGTACATACTAAACGTACAAGCTTTTTCTTTTTTGGAGGTTCTCTATGAAGGTCTTGCACGTGATCAGTGATACCAACATTGGCGGAGCAGGTGTACTTTTGTGTACGCTTTTACGTCATTTTGCCAGGGATCGCATCCAAAGCATCGTTGCGCTCCCCAAGGAGAGTGCCCTTCGGGAACGACTGGAAGCAATCGGTACTCCGATGTATTTTTTGCGGGAGCCCTGCGACCGCATATCCTGGCGATCCGTACGGGAAATCCGCGAGCAGATCCAAGAAGAAGCAGTGGATCTCGTACATGCCAACGCCGCGATCTGTGCGCGTATCGCGGGGAGGCAGTGTGGCATTGCGGTGATGCACACCAGGCATTGCTGCTTTCCTCCGAGCGGGATCTGGCGCCTTCCGCCTGTTCGCTTGCTGGGCGGCCTTTCCAATCGTGTGCTTTCGGACCGTGTGATCGCAACGGCAGAGGCGGCGCGCGAGGATCTTCTTCGATTGGGGATCCCCAATCGGAAGATTGAGGTTATCATCAACGGATCGGAGCCGATTCGGGAGGTGGGGGAAGAGGAGCTTTCCTTTTACCGAAAGCAATGGGATCTGCAGCGAGAAGATTTTACGGTAGGGATCTGCGCGCGCTTAGTGCCTTGCAAGGGCCACGATGTCTTTTTAAAGGCGGCCAAGGAGATTTTGACACGTCTTCCAAATCGTAGAATCCGATTTTTAATTGCCGGAGAGGGGGAATCCCGTGTCTCATTGGAGCGGCTCTCCGAGGCGTTAGGGGTTTCCTCTGCCGTTCAGTTTCTTGGCTTTTTAGCGGATCCGGCGCCATTTTACCGCTTATTGAACATCAACGTCAACTGCTCTTCGGGGACCGAGACCTCTTGTCTGGCGCTTTCTGAAGGAATGAGCGCCAGAGTTCCAATGGTGGTAAGTGATTATGGCGGAAACCGCGCTATGGTGGGCGACGGTGCGGCGGGGATCCTGTATCCAACGGGAAATGAGATTGCCTTGGCAGATGCCGTTTGTCGGATCGCTACGGATCCGGAGCTTGAGCGTTCGATGCGAGCAGCGGCGCTCCAACGGTATCGATCTTCCTATACCGCACAGGGAATGACTAACCGCTTGATGGAGGTTTACGAATCACTGATCAACGCCTCTGCATCCCGAAGCTGACGGACATATGCGCTCGGTTGCATCCCTTTGATGCGATGAAAGAGCTTGGAAAAGTAGGCCGAATCGTTGAATCCGTTTGCAAATGCAGCTTCTGTGATGGAATCGGTGCCGCTTACAATGGTATCAATTGCTTTTTCAATTCGAAAGCGGTTAATGTATTCGATCGGCGTGTAGGAGGTGTATTCCTTGAACACGCGGCAGAGGTATTTCTCGTTGAGTCCGGACTCCTTGGAAAGCCGCGCAAGTGTGATCTTTTCCGTATAATGCGTGGAGATCCATTCCAGTAGCTTTGTCATCTGTACCAGCCTTCGGTCGGGTAATGCGCGTTTTTTGGGGTTTTTGAGGATATGATTGCGATAGAGTGCCGAAAGAAAGGTGTAAAGCTCGGCAAACACACGCAGCTCATAGCGCTCTTCCTTTTGTGCCAGGCAGGTGAACAGGCGCTCGATCGTTTCTTCTATTTCCGTGTTGGATCCGTGGGCAATGTATTCCTGCGCTTTTAAGCTGTTTCTCACCAACGGCCGTACGTATTGGTGGATCACACTGCCGCTTGGGCAGAGCATATCGAGATGAAAAACGGCGCAATCATAGGAGCAGTCCTGCGGTTCTCCGCGGTGCAAGGTCCCGGGATTGACAATTGCGATGTCAAACGGCTTCAGTAGATAATGCTGTTTATTCAGATGCAAAGAAAAGGTACCGCTCCTTACCCGTATGATCTCCATTTCGGCATGCCAGTGCGGCTCCATGATATAGCTGCGGTGGTGAGGAGTGATCTGAAAATATTCAATTGGAAAATCAAAGGTTCCGTGTGCTCGCTTTTCAATCAGTTCCGAATAATTCATACCTTTACCTCAAAAATCCAAAAAGTGAATATCGTTATAGTATTTTGCCGAAATCATACAGGACGGCCACTCCTATTTTACACTATAATAAAGGTGAATGCAATACCAAAATGCAAAAAAGGAGAAAAAAATATGTCAAGATTAATCGGTTCTTATCCTGTCATCGGCATTCGTCCTACCATCGACGGTCGCCGCGGCCCGCTCAAGGTGCGCGAGTCCCTGGAAGAGCAAACCATGAATATGGCTAAGAGCGCCGCAAAGCTCTTTGAAGAAAACCTGAGATATTCCGACGGAACCCCTGTGAAGGTCGTGATTGCGGATACCACCATCGGACGTGTGGCAGAGGCAGCGGTCTGTGCGGAAAAGTTTAAGCGCGAGGGTGTGGATATCACGCTTACGGTAACTCCTTGCTGGTGCTACGGCGCGGAGACGATGGACACGGATCCGCTTACCGTCAAGGCCGTTTGGGGCTTTAACGGAACCGAGCGCCCCGGTGCGGTCTATCTGGCATCGGTGTTGGCTACACATGCACAAAAGGGATTGCCGGCGTTTGGCATCTACGGACATGACGTAATGAATGCAACCGATACCGAGATCCCCGCCGACGTTCGCGAAAAGCTCTTGCGTTTTGGACGTGCCGCGATCGCGGTTGCCACCATGAGAGGAAAGTCCTATCTGCAGATCGGTTCGATCTGCATGGGGATCGGTGGATCGATCATCGATCCCAACTTCATCGAGGACTATCTCGGTATGCGCGTAGAATCGGTTGACGAGGTGGAAGTGATCCGCCGTATGACCGAGGGAATCTACGATGGAAAAGAATATGAAAAGGCCATGGCTTGGGTCAAGGAGTATTGCATTGAGGGCTTTGATAAGAATCCCGAGGAGATGCAGCGCTCGAGAGAGGTCAAGGATGCCGACTGGGAGTTTGTGGTCAAGATGATGCTGATCATCAAGGATCTGATGAACGGAAATCCCAACCTGCCCGAGGGCAGAGAAGAGGAGATGGTTGGACACAACGCCATCGCCGCAGGCTTCCAGGGACAGCGTCAGTGGACCGACTTCTATCCCAACTGCGATTTTCCGGAGGCTATGCTCAACACGTCATTCGACTGGAACGGCGCGCGTGAACCGTATATTTTAGCTACCGAGAATGACGTACTCAACGGTTTGGGAATGCTCTTTATGAAGCTTTTGACCAACCGTGCGCAAATGTTTGCCGACGTTCGTACCTGCTGGAGCGGAGAGTCGGTCAAGCGCGCGACCGGATATGACATTGAAGGAAAGGCCAAGGAAGCAAACGGCTTTATTCATCTGATCAATTCGGGTGCATGCTGTCTGGATGCAAACGGAGAAGCCAAGGATGAAAACGGCAACGCCGTGATGAAGCCCTGGTATGAGGTCAATGAAGCCGATCAAAAGGCGATCATGGCCAATACCACCTGGAACTATGCAGATCTCGGCTATTTCCGTGGCGGCGGATATTCCTCTCGCTTCGTTACCCGCGCCGAGATGCCGATGACCATGATCCGTCTCAATCTTGTCAAGGGCCTCGGTCCCGTGGTGCAGATTGCAGAGGGATGGTCGGTGGCTCTTCCCGATGAGGTTACGGATACTCTTTGGAAGCGCACCGACTACACCTGGCCCTGCACTTGGTTCGTACCTCGCATCACCGGCAAGGGCGCGTTCACCTCTGCGTATGACGTGATGAACAGTTGGGGGGCCAATCACGGGGCAATCTCCTACGGTCACATCGGCGCCGATGTAATTACGCTCTGCTCGATGCTTCGTATCCCCGTTTGCATGCACAACGTCGAAGAGGACAAGATCTTCCGTCCCGCCGTTTGGAATGCATTTGGTCAGGATCCCGAGGGTGCCGACTACCGCGCTTGTCAGAATTTCGGTCCGCAATTCAAGAAGGTATAAGCTGATATAAATTGGAGAAGGAACCGTACGGATACAGGAATGTATCTGTTCGGTTCCTTTTAGATTTGCAGGGCAAGGGAAGCAAAACTAAAATAAAGGATCAGGGTAATCGTATCCACGATCGTGGTGATAAAGGGGCTTGCCATCACAGCGGGATCCAGTCCGATGCGCTTGGCACCCATGGGAAGAAGCGTTCCCACCAGCTTTGCTACGATCACGGCACACCACACAGTGAGAGCAATCAATGCGGCAACCAATACGTTATTTTGCAGGATTCCATTCTCAAGAAGTGTATGGGATCGAAATCTGAAATCAACGGCCATGATCTTGAGAAAGATCACGCTTGCCAGAGTTGATCCGCAAAGCAGAGCCGTTCGAAATTCTTTCCAAAGCACACGCCCAATATCGTGTAGTTCGATCTCACCCAGGGAGAGACCTCGAATAACGGTAACCGAGGTTTGTCCGCCTGCATTCCCTCCGGTGTCCATCAGCATGGGCAAAAAGGCGGTCAGGATCGCGTAGGTTCCAATGGCCTTTTCAAAATAGGTGATCACCGCACCGGTAAAGGTGGCAGATACCGTGAGCAAAAGCAACCAGGGGATCCGTTTTTTCCAGGTATCCCAAATCCCAGTCTCCATATAAGGCTTGGAGGAGGGGAGAATGGCCGCCATCATTTCCATATCCTCGGTGGTCTCGCTTTTCAAAGCATCCAAAAGCTCTGAAATCTCTCGCTCGTTCATGCCGTCCAAAAGCTCGCTTTGATGCTCCGAATCGAGAAGGGCAAATATTTCCGTGGCGGTATCTTTTTTGAACAGACGAAAGATCATGCAAGCCTGTTCCTTGGGAAGCGATTCTAAAAAAACGGAAGCTTCCGGCGGATCCAATTCATCAAGCTGATGGAGAAAGGTGGCGTAGTCCTGCTCGCTTAACAGGTGCAGCAGGTACGAGGAAGTGTGATCGGTTTGTTCGTTCAAGGCATACCTCCAAAAAATACGGGAAGGACTGCTTTTATGGTGTCCTTCCCGTGTTTGGATTATGCCAGTTTATCTAAAGTTTCCTGATAGGATTTGAGCTTTTGCTCGGCATCGGCTTTGTCCGTTGCCTCCAGCATATAGTAGAATTTTATCTTGGGCTCGGTTCCCGAGGGACGGGCCACAATCACGTCTCGATTCTCAAGACGGTAATAGAGGGCGTTGGATTTCGGCATTCCCGTGGGAGTAACCTTGCCGTTTTCGGTAAAGGTTCCCAAAAGATAGTCTCCAACAAGGGTAACTGGTACGTTTCCAAATTTCGTGGGCGGATTCTTGCGGAGAGCATCCATCATGGCTGCCATACGGGCAGGACCGTCCAGTCCTTCCATGTAGATCTCTACGTTGGTCTCGTAGCAGAAGCCGTACTTTTCAAAGAGTCCGTTCAAAGCATCCGAAAGCGTCATGCCCTTTGCCTTATAGAAAGCGGTCATTTCACAAATGAGCATGGTTGCCACAACGGCATCCTTGTCGCGGGCGTGCGTGCCCTTGAGGTACCCGTAGCTTTCCTCAAAGCCGAAGAGGAACGAGCCATCGCCGGTCTTTTCGTAGTTTTTAATGACCTCGCCGATGAACTTAAAGCCGGTGAGCACGTTATGCATCTTGACGTTGTTTGCGGCACAGATCTTGGAGGTCAGCTCACTGGAAACAATGCTCTTGACCATATAAGGGTTGGGAGGCATGGTGTCGGTTTCGCGATACGCAGTAATGATATAGTCGACCAGCAAAGCACCCATCTGGTTTCCGGTAATGGTGATGAAGTCACCGTTCTTGGTTCGCGTCATGACTCCTACGCGGTCGGCATCGGGGTCGGTTGCCACGATCAGGTCGGAGCCAACGCGGTTGGCAATATCGATTCCAAGTTTGAATACTTCAGGGTACTCGGGGTTGGGCTTTTTCACGGTGGGGAAGTTTCCGTCAATCACCATCTGCTCATCTACCGTGTAGAGGTGTTTGAGGCCGATGCGACGCAGGATCTCGGGAACCAGCTTGTGTCCGGTGCCGTGGAGCGGCGAGTACACGATGCGCAGGGAATCGGCCACGTTTGCAACGGCCGAGGGGTTTACGGTCTGTGTTTGCACGGCAGCCAGATATTTTTCATCGATTTCCTTGCCGATGACGGTGATCTTGCCGGATTTCACGGCTTCGTCATAGTCCATCAGCTTTACGTCCTTGAAAATATCCAAACTGTTGATGGCTGCCGAAACGGTATCGGCATGCTCAGGAGGAAGCTGCGCGCCGTCCTCCCAGTATGCCTTGTAGCCGTTGTATTCCTTCGGGTTATGGGAAGCGGTAATATTGATACCGGCCACACATTGAAGCTCGCGCAAAGCAAAGGAAAGCTCGGGGGTGGGGCGAAGGGCATCAAACAGATATGCCTGCACGCCATTTGCCGCAAGGACACACGCCGCGGTTTCTGCAAAGAATTGCGAATTGTTACGGCTGTCATAGGCGATCGCCACGCCGTCATTGGCTCTTCCTTCCTGTAAGATCAGGGAAGCGAGTCCTTGGGTGGCATATGCAACGGTGTGGCGGTTCATGGCGTTCATGCCGGTTTTCATGGTGCCGCGCAGACCTGCCGTGCCAAACGATAAATAGGACGAGAAGCGTTGCTCGATCTCTTTCGGATCCTGTGCGATGGAGAGAAGCTCGTCTTTTTCCTCCTTGGAAAGCTTATCGGAGTTGAGCCAGGTCTCGTAATTTTTCATATAGTTACTCATGCTGATCGGTCCCTTTCTGCTTTTTTTCTATCTTTCGTTATTTTTTAGAATATGTTATTTGCTTGCCAGATATTCGCGAAGAGCAACGGATAGCTGGTCGGGGCAAGAAGAGGCTTTGAATCCGCAACGGATTCCGGAGAGACGTTCAATGGCCTCTTCCACCTTCATACCGCGTACCAATGCAGCCACTCCTTGGGTATTGCCCGAGCACCCTCCTTGATATTCCACCTTTTGTACGATGCCGTCTTCAATATCGATGTGGATTGCCCGAGAGCATACGCCGGTGGTTTTGTAGGTGATGTGTTCCATAGCTTGATTCCTTTCTGAATATATATAGGTTTGTTCGTATTATCTCAAATGGGGGTAGATGCCGATCGGCTCGGCAAACGGAGCTTTGGAAAAGAGGAAGAGCAGGAATGCAGGAAGATTGCCGCGGTCGATCCGATAAACAAAGCGCGTAAATTGCGAGGTGGTGGGATCGGCGGTTTGAGGGCGAGAATCCATGCGCTCCAAGCTCAGTCCGCAAAGCTCTGCGGCACAGAGAAGCGAGGCGCCCGACAGAGATTCCTGCAACGGAGCCGCAAATTCAAAGCAGAGCGGTTCTCCTTGCGAAATCACAGGAAGAATTTCCCGGCGGAGTAAGGCAAAGCGTGTGGTACGTGAACCGTCGCTTGCCGTAACGTCGCAGGTGCAGGCAATTTTTAATTCATACCGGTCAATCAGACGCGCCAAGCTGTTTAACTGACCCTCTGAGGAATTTTCTAAGGGGAGGATACAGTATTTGCAGAGCCCGTTATAGACTTCCTCGCACGCCATGGGAAAACTGTGCGCGTAAACGGCACGAGAGTCCGAAATTAAGGACGCAAAGCGAAGATACGCCGCATCGGCGTAGGTGCTGCGCGGATAGATGATTCGGTTGGGAGAGGGCTCCGAGAGCTCCTCTGCCTCAGGAAAGAAATCCCGTAGTCCAAAGCTTGTTTTTTGAGCGAGCAGATTGCACACCTCCATACAGAGTAAAACCGTTTGTCGGGTATTATGAAAGGGGTGCAAGCGCTTCAGGATCTCCGTGTTTTGCGAGAGCGCATGGGTCGGCACATCAAAGCGTTTCGGAAGCAGATCGGAAAGTGAAAGCGCAATATCGGAGTGATCGGTCAGATCCTTCGTGATCTCGCGCGCTAGCTCCCGCACATGTGCACGCTCTTGCTCACAGAGCATATCCATCTCTTGAGCAGTATTCTGTAAATTGGCGTAAATAACGTCTTCCGGAGAATAAAATTGAAAATCTGCCATGTCAGATCAGATCTACAATAGAATAGCTGTCCTGCAAAAATTGAGTCAATTCCTCGGCGGTCAGCTTTCTTTGCGAGAGCAGGGCAAGGCGATAGAGATAGGCCGCCGTTTTTTCGCGTTTTTCTCCGTCCATCGCCGAAAGCTTTTCAATCAGCGGGGACGCCGTGTTCACGGTCAGGGTTGCTTCGGTGGGGAAGGCTCCAACCGTACCCATTCCGGCCATGGAATACATCTTCATCATCTCTTCCATGCGTCTGGATTCCTCCGAGATCGTCAGAAGCAGAGGGACAGACGTATCCTTGAGAGAGGTGAACGAGACCTTCAGCTTTTCCTCTCCGGATACCTGACGGAAGAGATCGGAAAGCGCCTGATCCTCTACCGCCACCGCATCGCTTTTGAGTGCGCCTGCCAGATCGGCATCGATGCGCACGTATTTTACGTCGCTATTGTAGCTTTCGAGAATCGAGAGAAATTGTGTATCCAACTGTCTTTCAAACACGGCAACGGCAATTTCCTGTGCCTCAAACATCGAGATATACTGTGCCTGTGTTGCCTTGTCTGAGGTATAATACACGGTGTTTTCATGCTTTTCCTTGGCTTTTTCCAAGTAATCCGCGGTCGTTGTGTAGGTTCCGTCGGTCAGCTTGAGAAGCAGGGAGGGATTGACACGGTCGTAGAATTTACGGTCGCGCATGCAAGCGTATTCCACAAAGGTGCTCACGTCATCCCAAACCTTTTCATAGTCCTCCCGTGCGGTATTGCAAAGGCTGTTCAGCTTATCAGCAACCTTTTTTACGATGTGCGCCGATACCTTGGAAACGTAGGTATTGTTCTGCAGATAGCTGCGGGAGACGTTCAACGGAAGCTCGGGGCAATCCAGCACACCCTTGAGCATCAGGAGGTACTCGGGAATGACCTCCTTGATGTTATCCGCCACGAATACCTGATTGTAATAGAGCTTGACCTGCCCTTCAATCGATTCATATTCGTTCGTGATCTTGGGGAAGTAGAGGATCCCGCGGAAATTCAGCGGATAATCAGCGTTTACATGGATCCAGAACAAGGGCTCGCGCCAATCGTGGAATACCTTACGGTAGAATTCCTTGTATTCCTCGGGCGTGCAATCGGAGGGATTCTTGAGCCAAAGGGGCGTGGTATCGTTGATCGGCTTTGGCGTATCCTCTTCCTTGGTATCATGCTCGTCGGTTTCGTTTGTAAAGTAGACCTCCACCGGCATAAACGCGCAGTATTTTTCCAGGATCTCGCGGATCTTGCTCTCTTCCAGGTACGCGGATTCCTCCTCGGAGATGTGCATGATCACGGTGGTTCCGTGCTCCGGGCGTTCTCCAATCGAGGTTTCATAGGCGCCGTCGGTATTGCAGACCCAACGAACGGCCTGGGTGTCGGTATAGGATTTCGTGATCAGTTCTACCGTATCACTTACCATGAACGAGGAATAAAAGCCAAGTCCAAAGTGACCGATAATTCCGTTGGATTTGTTTTCTCCCTCGTATTTTTCTACAAATTCCAAGGCTCCCGAAAGTGCGATCTGGCAAATATAGCGATCCAGCTCCTCGGCGGTCATACCGATTCCGTTGTCAGATACCGTCAGAGTTTTGGCATCCTTATCCAAGGATACCTCAATGCGGTAGGTCTCGTCTCCATCGTCATACTGTCCCAGTGATGCCAAGCGCTTCAGCTTGGTTACGGCATCCGAGGCGTTAGAAACGATTTCGCGTAAAAAGATGTCCTTTTCCGAATATAACCATTTTTTAATTACAGGGAAGATGTGCTCGGTTTGGACCGAGATCCCACCTTTTTTTACCGTGTGTTCCATTTTACTTTTCTCCTTGGGGTGTACATAGATTTCTTATTCATTCTCTTGATTTCCTTCGCTTTTGGAGGAATCAAAGATCGGTAACACGGACGGGTCCTCCGTGCAGATGTCTTCTGCCTCTGCGGCAGGAGCTTCTTCCTGGGTCAACTGCTCCTGGATTGCGGAGGTCAGTTCATTTTCTTCCTCTACAAAGCCTTCGGGAATCGTTGCGTTTTTCTTAGAAAAAACATTATATTTTTGTGCCAGCAGATAGGTTTCGATCTGAAACCGTTCCATGGGATCCAGATCTCCGGCTCCACCCACCGCGCGTTGCTCCAGGCGAACGCGCTTTTTGGCTTGCAGCCGTTGAACGATCGTTTGGTTGGTTTCCTCGGCATCCTCTGCGGCTCGCAAAGAGAGATCCTCTGTGGCTCGAAGGCCCTTCTTTTCCAATCGCTTATCCAGATAGTCGCTGGTTAGCTCCAAAACGGTAGCAAAGAGGGGGACTCCGATCACCATTCCCACCAGCCCCCAGATCGCGCCCATGGTGGTAATGGCGATCATCACACACAGGGAGCTGACTCACGTATTTTCTCCCAGGATTTTGGGGGCTATAATGTTTCCGTCGATCTTCTGTACGATCAGAATACAGAGAAGGAATGGAATCACCTTTCCGGGATCGGTCAACAGAATGATAATGGCAGAGGGAATGACACCGATGAAGGGACCGATAACGGGAACAAAATCGGTAACGCCGATAATCACCGCGATCAGGATTTCATACGGCACGTCAAGAATCAGCAATGCAAAATAGACGAGGATCCCCACCATGGTGGAGTCCAGCATTTTTCCCTTGATGAATCCACCAAAGGAACGGTCCGCCGTTTGACAAACCTTTGTGATGCGAACGTTGGTCTCATCCGAGAACAGGACCTTGCGCAAGCGAATGATCTGCGCGTAGGCTTTCTCCTTGCTCTGCAAGAGGTAGAGCGAGATAAAAAGTCCGAAAATGATGTCGGTAACCGTTTTGAAGAGCGCCTGCGCCACGTCAATGGCCGAGAAAATGAGGTCGGGCTTGAGCCATTTTAACAGCTCCTTTGAATCCAGCTTCACGGTTTTAAAGAAATTGGATGCGCTTTCCTTCAAACGGTCCGCGTTCAGCAAGGGAATCGCCGGCTCACCGTTTTCCTTGGGCGACAGTCTGGAATTGAGCATTTGGATCAGGTTATTGACCTCGGAAACGGTTTTATCGATATTGGCATCGGCATCATCGATAAAGTCGACGATGCTTTGGATCAATTGCGGAACGATGAGCATCAAAAGGATCGCGATGATCAGAAGAACCACCAGATAGGTGAAGAACAGGGAGATCCCGCGGCGCAGAGAGGCCGGCTTGATTTTGACGAATAGCTTGCGCTCAAAGAAACGGAAGAAGGGATTACAGAGATAAGCAACCACAAGTCCGATCAAAAGAGGACGGAAGAGATCCAGAAGTCTCGATAGCCAACCGGTCAAGGCGTCAAAATTAGAAATGAGCAGCAGGACAAGAAACAGGATGGCATAGATTCCCACGGCAAGCAGAAGCGTCTTTTTTTGTTTGGTTGTTTCCATGATGAGTGAGCTCCTTTCCTTGTCGGTCTATTGCGGGATACCGGTGGAAGCATCCGATTCTGCACGGGCGCGACGCTGCTTTATACACGCGTCAGCCTCGGCAGCCGCATCAACGGCAGCTTGTTCGGCAGAAAAACGTGCATGCGTTTCATCCGTCATCTCCGATAGGAGGTGATATTTGTGTGCCAATCGGTAAAGCAGAAGGATCAGGCGTTCCTTTTGTTTCAGGGGCTCGCCGTTTTCCTGCATGTTTCGAATACGAAGTGCGGTCCTTTCAAAGCGTTGGGCCGATTTGTCAGAGGAGATGTGGGCATTTTTGATCGGATCGACCATCGCGTCATTCGCATAATAGTTTGCGAGCCCCGAGGGAAGGCCCTTCCTCTGCAGACGGAGCATAATACCTTCTTCGGAAAGCTCCAGAACGGTTGCGAAAAGCGGAACGCCCACAATCATTCCAAACAGTCCCCAAAGGGAGCCCATCGTGGTCAACGCGATCATCACGCAAAGAGAACTGACTCCGGTGTTATTGCCCAAGATCCGAGGACTGATGATGTTGTTGTCGATTTGTTGGATCACGATCACAATGAGCAGAAAAGGAAGCAGCTTTTCGGGCGCCGACAGCAACAGGATCAGCGCGGAGGGAATGGCGCCAATCAGGGATCCGATAATGGGAATGATATTGCAGACTCCCAGAATCGTTGCGATCAGGAGCGCATAGGGAATTCCAAAAATTGAAAATGCAACGTAAGAAAGGAGCGCAAAGATAAGAGCTCCCAAAATCTTTCCTTCCAGAAAGCGTCCAAAGGAACGGTCGGCAAGATGGATCAGCTTGGTAATCCGCTCGTTCATCGTGTCGCTGAAGAGCGCGCGACGGAGCTTCATGAGCTGTGCGGCCCGTTTTTCCTTGGTGCTTAACAGGTAGATAGAAACAAAAATTCCAAAGATCGTGTCCGTGATCACCGATACCGCATCACTGAACAGGGTGATAATGGGTTGAGCGTCTACCTTGGAGAGCGCATCCAGTAATTGCGAGGAGAGCTTATCCAGATTGCTGAAGAGGTCGGCGGCCTCCTGTCGGATCTCGACTTCATTCAGATACTGCAAAAACGTAGGGTTCCCGGTAAAACGATCAATAAATCGATTCACAGAGCCGAGAATGGCGTTTATTTCTCCAATCGCCGAGGAAATATACGCGTTGTAATTGCTGGCAAAGCTGATGATACTGTCAATCAGCTGAGGAATGATCAAAAGAAGGATCAAGGTAACGATGAAAAAGAGTGTGAGGTAGGCCAGGAGCAGGGAGAGCGCGCGTCGAAGCCCCTGAGGGCGCAAGCGAGATAATAGCCTTTGCTCGAACAAACGGAAGAG
>JAFVOP010000099.1 GCA_017505745.1 Clostridia bacterium | reverse complement strand
GGATTTCGACTGCGTCCCGCCCGACACCGAAGGTGTCATCCTGAGCTTGTCGAACTTTTGGGGCAACGCCCCAAAAGCACGAGGCGTAGCCGAAGTGGGATCTTGGCGGGACTCCGCTCAGAATGACACGCAAGCGTGTCGCAAAAAATCGCCCAAAATCAACCGTTTGGTGTGACAGAGCCTATTTTTTTATCAAATTCATTATAGCATTTTCAGAGAGGGAAAGCAATAGGTTTTTTTAGAAAAAGCATGAGTTTTTTCTGCAAAATAAGAGGAAAGCGCGCAAATGCGCTTCCAAAACCGCAGAATAGTGATTTGAAAATAAAACCCCACAACAAATATTTTAAAAAAGTGTATCTTTTTTAAAAAATTCCTTATTGCAATATAAAGGAAAATGTGGGATAATGTATGCAGGAATGGTGTATCTATGGGCATACTATACCATTTTATGCCGGCGGAAACGTCATGGAAAGAGGAGTTGTCCACTTCCCATCCCCTTCTGCCGAGTTCGAGGCGTTGCTTCGAATCCTTTTTCTTCGCGCATGCGCGAGACCACCTTGTCCCCCAGCAAATCTATTTATTCTGAAAGGAAGCAAACATGAAAAAACTTTTTTCCGCTTTTTTAGCAGTTGTTTTGGTTCTTTCTACGCTCTGTCTGCCCGCAGTTGCGTCGGTTGAAACTGCAACGTTCGGTACTGTTCCGGAAGGCTACGCGCCTGCAGAGGATTCCGTTGGAATTACATCGTTCGAAGGGATCACGGATGCCAAGGGAACGTATCACCTGACCGCAGATGTTACGGTTGAGGTTGCCGCAGACCTGACGAAGGCTCTCTACAACAATACCTTCTCGGGTATTTTTGACGGAGCCGGTCACAAGATCGTATTCGTTTACACCGGCGATGCAAGAATCGCACAGTCGGCATCGGCAGGCGTTTTGTTCAAGCTTTTGAAGAACGCAACCGTAAAGAACCTCACCGTTGAGGATGCAAAAGTGAAGATTACCGGTAGCGGCTCGCAGAACGGCGTTCTCGCAAACCGTATTCAGGGCACTGTAAACCTGGAGAACATCGCAGTTTCCGGCACCGAGTATGAGATCAATGCCGATGCGAACAAGAACATTGGCGGCTACGTTGGAGATATTCAGGGTAACGTCAATATGAAGGATTGCTCCTTTGAGGGCGTGATCCGCGAGGTTTCGGCAGCAAAGTGTAACGCGGTTGGCGCATTCTTCGGTATCATCCGTAAGGGCGCTTCCTTCGTGGTAAATATGGAAAACTGCCACACGTTGGCAGGCACTGAGATCTCGGGCACCAACGGAGCCGCCGGATTGGTTGGCGAGGTGAACGATGCTCAGCTGTACGTTAACAACTGCACCAGCGCAGCAAAGCTTGAGCCCGTCAACTATGCGGGCGGTGCCATCTATAACGTTGCTGCAAAGGGCGTTGCTTCGGTAAAGAATTTTGTAAACAACAGCAACCTGCAGGCAAAGCATGCAGGCGGTGTGATTGGTAGATCCAACGGCGGAAACGCAAAGATCACCGTTGCCAACGCGATCAATAACGGCACGGTAGTCGGCGGCAACGACGGCGGTACGGCCGGCGGCGTGATGGGTACTGTCACCGGTGCGGCAACCGTAACGGTTACAAACTTCCACAACAACGGAACTGCAATCGGCTTTGAAAAGTCCACGGAAGAAACCGCGGTTGGAGCATTTGTGGCAGCAGGCATTGGCCAGGTAAACCAGGCAAATGCAAAGGTTACTGTTTCCAACCTGACCAACTCGGGTGAGATCGGCGGCGATTACACGCGCGCGCAGGGCTTGATGGTTGGCGCTGTTACCGCAGGTAGCGTATCGGTTGCCAACGGCTTCAGCTTTGCAACCGATCTGGATGCAATCGGTGATGGCGCAGACGCCGCAACCGTTGTAAACTGCAGAACCATTGCAGACGTAGAGTATGCAGGACCCAAGACCCTGGATGACTTCTTTGCAACCGCAAGCGTTGGCCTCCGTCTCAACGGCCTGGCTGATAGCGGCGTACGCTATGAGTTCGCACTCGATACCAACCTGCTCAACGCATTTGCAGCAGCAGGCTACGACATCGAGCTTGGCTCCCTGTATGTAAAGGATGAAGACGTAAAGGGTGCGTTCACTGTAGAGCAGCTCTCTCTGAACGATATCGTTTACAGCGATCTGATCGGCAGCGTAGAAAAGCACATCACCGCAGAGGATACCTTTGCAGCTGCACTGGTAAATCTCTCGGCAGCAAACTATGCAACCGACTTTGCATGCGCCGGCTACGTGAACATGATCAAGGACGGCGAGATTTATACCTTCTACACCGCCTATGATGCAAACGCAGTAACCAACCTCAAGGCTGTTGCTACCGAGGCTTTGGCTGATGAAGCAAACGCAGAGTATGCAGACATTCTCAACGTTTTCGCAGCAGATTGAAAGGAGATTTGAGATGAAAAAGTTACAGTATGTAAATCCCGAGGTTGAATACGTTCTGTTCGATGATGAGGATATCCTCACCGCATCGGTTGTAGGGGACGAAACCGCCACCGAAACCGAGGAAGAGACCACCACCGCCTATGACGCCGATCAGGTGCATGACGGTAGCATTTTCGGTTGATTTTATAAAAACACTTCGAGCCGCTTGCGATTGCAGGCGGCTCGGTTTTGTGTTTGGGAAAAATACAGGATTCTTCGCGGGTCTTTCCCCGTTTGAGGGCAAAAATCGGTTCAGAAAATAGGAAGGACGACGCTCAGAATGACCCAAGGGAGTGTGTGCGCAAAGGGGTGTGCGGTGAAACTCGGTTGGAAACGGACCGTTGAGGATACCGGTCCCTACCGGATTTGATCGAACATTGTGCATAGAGTGGCTCTCCTCATCCACCGCTCTCGCGGTCTAATTTGCAAAAACCCCTCCACCGTCAAGGGCGGTCCCCCTCCCCTTAGCAGGAGAGGCGAGCAAAAGTCCAACGATCATCCGAAAAAGCATAATCACTGAAAAAGGTGAAGTGCAAAGTACGGTTGCCTTCCCCGCTGGGGAAGACAAACAGGAAGATGCGCTTTTCACCACAGAGAGCTCGTGCGGTGCGAATCGGTTGAAACGGCCGACCGCCGCTTGCGGCTTTTTCCCCTATAGAAAAACATTGCAGTCCCCGCGCACGAAACAAACCAATTTAGCAATCAAACAAGTGCGCAAAGTTCTTGAAAGGGAGGGGGCGCGGGGGAAAACGTGCAAGCACGTTGGGAAACTTCTTTTAAGAAGTTTCCCCTCCCCCGCAATATTCAAACCCAATTATTTCAGTTTCTCCAAAGCAGCTTTGACGCCGCTCAGGTTTTCGGTGTATTTGGCGAGCTTTGCGCGTTCGGCGTCCACCACGGCGGCGGGAGCCTTTGCAACGAAGCTTTCGTTTGCCAGCTTTTTGTTGACGCGTTCGATCTCGTCGGAGAGCTTTTTGAGCTCGCCTTCCAGACGTGCGCGTTCCTTTTCGGTATCGATCAGGTCGCTCATCGGCAGATAGAGGGTAGCCGAATCGGTAATGATCTGCACGGCGTTGTCGGCGCTGACTACGCTTTCGTCAAAGGCCGCGGAGACCTCCACCTCGGAGGCAGACGCCAGGCGCACGAAGAAGGGGTGCGTGGAGGCGGCAAAGGACTCGGGATATTTGGTTTCAATAAACACCTTTGCTTTGCGCGAGGGAACCACGTTCATCTCGTTGCGGCGCAGACGAATGGCCTTGATGGCGGCGATGATCCGCGTGAGGATCAGGGATTCTTCGGCATAGCTCCTCTTTTCGTCTGCCACGGGGTAGGAAGCAATCACAATGCTTTCTTCCTCGTGCGGCAGAGCCTGGAAGATCTCTTCCGTGATAAAGGGCATGAAGGGATGCAGGAGCTTGAGCGTGCCGGTGAGCACGTAGCAAAGCACGTTCTGCGCGGTGAGGTTGCCCTCGGTCTCCTTTTCGGAGAGACGGCTCTTGGTCAGCTCGATATACCAGTCGCAGAAGATGTCCCAGGTGAATTCGTAGATCGCGTTGAGTGCCACGCCGATCTCAAAGTGGTCAAGCGCGTTTGTCACGTTTGCCACCGTTTTGTTGAACTCGGTGAGGATCCACTTGTCCTCGGCGGCCAGCTTGTCGGCGGTGGGGAGCTCTACTCGGTCGATGGTGAGGTTCATGCGCACGAAACGGGAAGCATTCCAGAGCTTGTTCGCAAAGTTGCGCGCGGCCTCCATCTTTTCATCCGAGAAGCGCATATCGTTTCCGGGCGAGTTACCCGTGGAGAGCGCAAAGCGGAGCGCGTCGGCGCCGTATTTTTCGATGATCTCCAACGGATCGATGCCGTTGCCCAGGGATTTGGACATTTTTCTACCCTGCGCGTCGCGGACCAGGCCGTGAATAAACACGGTAGAGAAGGGCTTTTCGCCCATGTGCTCGAGTCCCGAGAAGATCATGCGCGACACCCAGAAGGTGATGATATCGTATCCCGTGACCAGCACGCTGGTGGGGTAGTACTTTTGCAGGTCGGCGGTGGTTTCGGGCCAACCGAGCGTGGAGAAGGGCCAGAGAGCCGACGAGAACCAGGTATCCAGCACGTCCTCGTCCTGGCGCACCTTGCCGCCGCACTTGGGGCAGGCGGTGATGTCTTCTCTTGCAACCGTCATGTCACCGCAGTCGTCGCAGTAGAACGCGGGGATGCGGTGTCCCCACCACAGCTGGCGCGAAATGCACCAGTCGAGGATGTTGTTCATCCAGTTGAAATAGTTTTTGGAGAAGCGCTCGGGAACAAAGCGGATCTCGCCGTCCTCCACCGCTTTGATCGCGGGCTCCGCCAGAGGCTTCATTTTTACAAACCACTGGTCGGACGTCATCGGCTCCACGGTGGTGCCGCAACGGTAGCAAACGCCTACGTTGTGGTCGTGAGGAACCACCTTTACCAGGTATCCCTCGGCCTCCAGATCGGCAACCAGCGCCTTGCGGCAGGCGTAGCGGTCCATGCCCTCGTATTTGCCGGCGCCCGCGTTCATCGTGGCGTCGTCATTCATCACCTTGATCTGCTCAAGATTGTGACGCTGACCAACCTGGAAGTCGTTGGGGTCGTGCGCGGGGGTGATCTTCACACAACCGGTACCAAAGCCGATCTCCACGTAATCGTCGGCAATCACGGGGATCTCACGGCCCACAATGGGCAGGATCAGCGTTTTGCCGATGAGGTGCTTCATGCTCTCGTCCTCGGGGTTGACCGCCACGGCGGTGTCACCGAACATAGTCTCGGGACGCGTGGTAGCAACCTCCACGTAGCCGTCCTCGCCCTTGATGGGGTATTTGATATGCCAGAAGTGGCCGGGTTGATCCTTGTATTCCACCTCGGCGTCGGAGAGCGCGGTGAGGCAGCGCGGGCACCAGTTGATGATGCGGTAGCCGCGGTAGATCAGGCCCTTTTCATAGAGGTTGACGAACACGTCGCGAACGGCGCGGGAGCAGCCCTCGTCAAAGGTGAATCTCTGACGGGTCCAGTCGCATGACGCACCCAGCTTTTTGAGCTGACCCGTAATGCGGGCCTCGTATTTGTCCTTCCATTGCCATACGCGCTCCAGGAATTTTTCACGGCCGAGATCGTATCTCGAAAGGCCTTCCTCCACGCGCAGGCGTTCCTCCACCTTGATCTGCGTGGCAATGCCGGCGTGGTCGGTGCCGGGCACCCACAGGGTGTTGTAGCCCTGCATGCGCTTGTAGCGCACCAAAATGTCCTGCAGCGTTTCGTCCAGGGCGTGTCCCATGTGCAGCTGACCCGTGACGTTGGGCGGCGGAATCACCACCGAGAAATGCTCGGCGTTGTTGTTGACGTCGGGCGTGAAATAGCCCTTTTCACACCACGTTTGATAAATTCTGTCCTCAAACTCGCCCGGGGCGTAGGTTTTCGGCAGCTCGTTGTATTGATCCATAAAATAGGAACCTCCTATAGTATTTATTTGTTTGTTTGCTTGCGGGGGTTCATACACTCAATCGCCGCGCCGCTTGCGCCTTTGCCGAGATTGTCGTACGCCGCTATTAAGAGTATTCTCTCTTCGTTGCCTGCCACCGTGATTTTCATACCGTCTTTCCCCGACAACGC
>JAFVOP010000098.1 GCA_017505745.1 Clostridia bacterium | reverse complement strand
GTTCAATTTTCAAAGATCATTCGCCGCCGCTCTCGCGTCGACCTTCCTATTATACCACTCCGGTTACCGTTTGTCAATACCTTTTTTAAAAGTTTTTTCAACTTTTTTCGAGGCTTTCTCTGACATCCGTTCCCTTGCGGTATCCACACACGCACACTCCTGCGCGGTGAGCCTGTACATTATACTACATCCACTCTTTTTTGTCAAGCATCTTTTTTCACTTTTTTCTCTTTTCTCTCACTTTTGGCGACTTCTACAACTTTCCTGCGACATTTTGGATGACATTTGGGCGATTCTATGAACAGATTCACCAAATCATTTGCCGTTTTTCACAAACAAGACCTTTGAAGCCGTAAAAAGAGGTTTTTTCGCAATATTGGAGTATTTGTCTCCGCAAACGCTCTCATTATTAATAAAGGAAGCAAAAGACAGCCTTTCGGGCAAAAGGCCGTCTTCTTTCGGGCATTTTACAATACTCACGCCCCGAATTTCACACCTCGCGTCTGCCCTCCAGCGCGCGGAACAGTGTAATCTCATCGGCGTACTCCAAGTCAGCGCCCACAGGAACGCCGTAAGCCAAGCGTGTAACGCGCACGCCAAGCGGACGAAGCAGGCGCGACAGGTACATAGCCGTTGCCTCCCCTTCCACCGTTGGGTTGGTTGCCACGATCACCTCTTCGATCTCGCCTTCTCCCACACGGGTCAAAAGCTCCTTGATCTTCAGCTGATCGGGCGTGATCCCGTTCATCGGCGAGATCAGTCCGTGGAGTACGTGATAGGTCCCGCGGTACTCGCGCACCTTTTCCATTGCCATCACGGTGCGCGGATCGGTCACCACACAAACAGTGGCGTGATCGCGTTCACTGTCGGCACAGATCGGGCAAAGCTCGCGGTCGGTCAGATTCTGGCAGATCGGGCAAAGATGGATCTTTTCCTTTGCATTGACGATCGCCTGTGCAAAATCCGCCGCTTCCTCGGGCTCCAATTCCAAAACCGAATACGCCATGCGCATCGCGGTCTTTTTCCCAACTCCCTCCAGCTGTCCGAATTTCTCGGCAAGCACGCGGAGAGATTCCAGATACTCTGCCATATCAGAAGAGCCCCGGCATATTCATCGATCCGGTGATCTTGTTGAGTTCTGCGCTATTGGTATCCTCGACGCGCTTGATCGCCTCGTTCACCGCGGCAACCAAAATGTCGGAGAGGGTCTCGAT
Source organism: Clostridia bacterium (assembly GCA_017505745.1). Taxonomy (GTDB): domain Bacteria; phylum Bacillota; class Clostridia; order Oscillospirales; family CAG-272; genus UMGS1865. The sequence continues at coordinate 9,558 of JAFVOP010000098.1, read as the reverse complement.
ATCGTCGGGATCCACGATCTCGGGCTTGAGATCGATTGCAAGGATCTCCTTTTTGCCGTTGATCTTGACGTTTACCACGCCGCCGCCTGCCGAAACGTCATATTCCCGCGCGTCCAGCTCCTCCTGCTTTGCTGCCATATCCTCCTGCATTTTCTGTGCCTGACGGATCATTGCCTGCATATTCTGCGGTCCGCCGCCCATTCCCTTCGGGATATTCGCTCTCATAATTTCCAATCTCCTTTTTTTATATGTCGTTTTATTGTTTAATCTTCTTCACAAGCGTCGAGGATCTCATCGATCACCGAGGGATCCTGCGTTCTGCCCGCCACCTCCATCAGGAGCTGTCGGTCTCCCACCTCGCGGCGGAGAACGGTAGAAAGCGCCGCACGCAACCGATCGCGGGAATCGTCGCGCTCCATCATTTGCATCGAAAACGAATTTTCGAAGCGGACCACAACCGTCCCGTTTTCCATGGCGTACGCCCGGGCGTTTTTCACAAAGCTCGCGTCCATCTGTGCGCTTCTGCCAATGCGCTCCACCACTTCCATCCAGTTCCGCAGCGGGCGCAACACACGTTTGTTCGCTTCGGGTTGCGCCGGAGCCGGAGCGGACATCTTTGGAGGTGCCGCAGGAGTCTGCACCGAAGTAGCCGCCTCTGCCGGTGGCTTGGTCGCGGAGGATTGCTCTGCCTCGGGCGCCTCCCGGCTCGGCTGGACCTCGTTCACCGTGGAAGCCGCCTCGCTTCTCTGCAAGGCAAAGCGCCCCGTGGCGATCTGTTCTTCCAGCTTCGCAATGCGCGAGAGCATCGCCTCGGCCGAATCGTCCAACGCCTCGTCACACATCCGCACCAGCGTCATTTCGGCAACGATACGCTTAACGGAGTTGGCCTTTTGCATCGCAAAAAAGGCGTCCTCCAACAGCTTGCAATGGTAAAGCAGGGTCTCCTTGCGGAAGAGCTTTGCCGCCGCAAGCAACTGCTCGGTTTCGTGATCGGTCAGATCCAGATAGGATGCCGCGCTTTGCGTGGTTTTGATCACCAGAATATCCCGATAGAGCGAGATCAGGTCTTGCCAAAAGACCGAAAGATCCTTGGAAGAGCGCACCACCTCGTCGATCTGCCCAAAGAGCGCGTCGTAATTGCGCTCGGCCACCGCGTGGACGGTGGTGAGCATCGCATCGCGCCCGGTAAGTCCCACCGCCTGCTCCACGGTTTCGGGAGTGACCTCCCGATCGCCGCCCGCGCAAAGCTCCAAAAGACTGATCGCATCGCGCATACCGCCCTGCGCCAGCTTTGCCAGCATCCGCGCCGCATCGGTGTGCAGAACGATGTTCTCTTCCTTTGCGATATAGGCAAGGCGCGCCATAAGATGCTCGGTGGAAATGCGACGGAAATCAAAGCGTTGGCACCGCGAGATAATGGTTGCGGGGAGCTTTTGCAGCTCGGTGGTTGCCAGAATAAACACCACGTGCTCGGGCGGCTCCTCCAGCGTTTTGAGCAAGGCGTTGAAGGCGCTTGCCGAGAGCATATGCACCTCGTCGATGATATAAACGCGATAGCGCAACATGGCGGGCGAATACACTACCTCGTCGCGGATGTCACGGATGTTGTCCACACCGTTGTTGGATGCCGCGTCCATTTCCAAAACGTCGGTTGCCGCGCCGCTGTCAATCGCCTTGCAGGCTTCGCATTTGCCGCAGGGGTTGCCGTTCACCGGCGATTCGCAATTCACTACCTTGGCTAAAATCTTGGCGCAGGTAGTTTTTCCCGTTCCGCGTGAGCCGCAAAACAGGTAGGCGTGGCTGAACGCGCGGTGCTCGGCCTCGTAGCGCAGAATGGAGGTAATATGCTCCTGTCCGCAAACGTCGTCAAAGGTCTGCGGCCGCCATTTCCGATATAACGCTTGATGCATAAAAACGCTCCTTTCGCTTTTACGTACTCTTTGTTTGCACACTTATACATTATTATACCTCTTTTCGCAAGCGGTGTCAAGGGCTTGGGGACGAAAAGATGGGAAGCGGACGATGTTTCCGTCACCATCATAGACATATTTATAATGTGCAATAGGAGTTGCAGTCGAATCAGCAGCCTTTGCCTCGGACTCAAACCACTTTTCAGCGACCATCTGACCGATGGAGTTGTAAACAGCCTTCATCGTGTGACCGTTTGCGTATGTCATCTGCTTAAGACGTCCGTTGCCGTTCTTGTATGCGTACTTGATGAGAACCTCGCTCTTACCCTCTATACCGATGGATTCAAGGTTGTGAAACTCATTGTATGCAAGGGCATACTTCATACCGTCGCCGCGAAATAAAAACTCCGCAACTGAATGTTTCCAAACAATTGCGGAGCGAAAAGTTGTAGATGGTCAGGAGATATATATCAAAAATATGAATTAATAGTCATATGAGAAACTATAGTCACCCGTTCTCTTATTTTACTTTTATGTCAACATAGGTAGAATACTGTCTTTCTTCGTTTCCTTGGTTTAGAAGTTCGTCTGAAATAACGGTCGTGGCACTTACTTTTATTAAAGCTGTACCAGGTTTTAATGCAGTAATGGTAAGACCTGAAATAGCAATAACATCAGATCCCTCTATAATTTCTACAGTTTGATTCTTCCATCCATCTACAATCAACCCATCATCAGGATAAACAATGTTAATCTCTACGGAATCACCTACGGATAAAACAGGGAGCTTTTCCACTTTCAATTTTCCGAGGGGATATATTGGATCACAGCCAGTTAAGATTATTAAACAAATCAATAAGAAAAAGAATACAGTTTTCGTTTTGTTGTTCATATTGAGCCTGCTCCTTTAAAAATAATTTATTGAGATTTTCTTGTTTTTTTACACCGCAATTGGAAAAATTCTAAGACTTACAATCCATCCCAAACGTTTCATCCAAACATCTGGACCTGACGGTGAATTGGAGTGATTTACAGGATGGGTATGTGCAAATCCTACTATTTGCAGTTTAAAAGTAGTATAAGACCTTGATATTGATATTACTGTTGATATTGCTCGTGCAACTGCGCTTGTTAAATAACCTGCGCCTAATCCATTTATAACCGTATACCAATTTTGTGTTTTAAACCCTTTATATGTTTCACCCATAAAAAACGCTGTAAACTGCACCGTAGTGGCATTTTCGGTGTTGGTATAAGTATAGGTAAACGATGCTTTTCCCGCAGGCATAATCACCTTTTTGGTCAACTGACCTTCGGTGTTGTAGTAATAACGAACAGTATTGACAAGCGCTCTACCGATGACAAGCTCACCATTGAGTGTGATATCGCTTTCTGCTGCACGGATAATTTTACCTTCTTCGTACTCATAATTATACTCTTTTTTTGCGTGGATGTCAATACTGCGATTAATATTTCCATCGTACATGTGTCCATGCAAGCATAAAAACTCCGCACTTGGCGGAATTTTGAAGAATTCTTTCAAATGCGGAGAAAAAAACTGCTCATTGGCGATAGAATATGAGTTCTTGATCACAAAAAATAGTATAATCGGTAGATATTTCTGAATGAATTTTGATTATAAAGCACTCACGCCCATCACGTTCTTTATACATCCAGTCTGCATACCCAATAAAAGCACCGGTTAAATTGCTGTTTATTTCATGTTTGTTATTGGATAGATCTTTCTTACAATCGAAAATTCTGATTTGTCCGGGAATCCCAAATATCATATATAGTTGCGAGTTTTGGGGAGGTTGATCCTCTAATATCATGTATTTTTGTTCGTCATCAAAAATCAACTTATATGATCCTGTTTCACTTATCCATATAGATTTTTCTGAAAGCAGGGCCTCTTCTTTTTGATTTGCTCTTTCATTTGCGATTCCCATGGTAAACAGAGGTATAATGTACAACAAATTTATAAAAGCAAACAGACATAACACAACAATCAGTATTTTTTTCATAGAGAACTACCACCATCCTTTTTTAGGAACACAGGGGACGGTTCTCTGTGTCCTCTTCCATTCTTGGTATTTTTTACAAAGTCAAGATTTGATTTCGCGTACTCTGTATTTATATCATATCAAAGAAAGTACACCTTGTCAACACATTTTTTATTGCAATTGACTAAAAGCACATAAAAACCGCCTCGGATTGCTCCGAGGCGGGGGAATATCTATCAATTTCTTATCTCACCACAGAACAAAAAGTCGAGTTCCTGCGTTTTTATTGACATCGGATGAAAAAAGATGTATAATAAAAAATGTAAATATGCAGTGAAAAGGAAAAATACGAATGAAACATCCGGTGATCAAAATCACGGTACGCAACTTTGGTGAAATAACCGCCGAGCTGTATCCCGAAAAGGCACCGAATACCGTTGCAAATTTCTTGTCTCTTATTGAGAAGGATTTCTTTACGGGGATGATCTTCCACCGCATTATCAAAGGCTTTATAATCTAAGGAGGATTTGTGATTTTATGAAAAAAGTAATATTGGTATTTCTTTGTTGCGCAATGCTTGTTTTCATGATTTCTTGTGATACAGATAGCGAAACGGATAATTTGGATACCCACACGTCCGATACCCAAACCACAGATCCCAACACCTCCGATTCCGATACCTCCGATACAACCACTCCTTGTACGCATACATTTGGCGAGTGGAGCGTTTCAAAGGCGGCAACCGAGCGAAAGGATGGCGAAGAGAAAAGAACCTGTTCCCTTTGCGACTGCGTTGAAACAAGACTTCTGCATGCAAAAGGTACCGAAGGTCTTTTATTTACCCTTTCGGATGACGAAACGTCCTATTCCGTCAGCGCAGGAACTGCCACCGAGGGGGATGTATTTATTCCCGCTTACCACAACGGATTGCCCGTTACCAGCATTGGATATATTGGATTTAGCAATAGTGACTTTGAGCCTGAAGACGTCGAGATTGGTAGTTACGCTTTTTTCGGCTGTGCCGATCTCAAAACTGTTATCATTCCTTCCACAGTATCCACCATAGGAGACGCAGCGTTTGCTCGTTGTGCAAGCCTGAAAAGTATTGTTCTTCCGCCTTCGGTAACTGTCATCAGCGATGGAGCTTTTATGCTCTGTGAGAAATTAGAAAGCGTTGTGATACCCGAAAGTGTACAGAAAATCGGCAAGTGGGCATTTGCATGTATCGAAGACGATATTTTTGATAAATATCTGGATGATATAAGAGTCCTCATTCCCGACACCCAGGTAATGCTGATTGTGCGAGAATGGTCCATACTTTTAGCAAGCGGTGTTGAAATATACTATCTCGATGAAAACGGGAATGAAATCTTGATTCCAAACACCTTCTTTGCCAGCGATGACGGCTATTGCCCATTCAACAGTGGCAATTTTGAAATTATAAACAACAACGATTCCACCTTCTCCGTGCGTGCGGGTGAATCTTCAAACAAGGAGGCATGGACGGAACTAACGTTTGACATTCCTCAATGCGTCAGCGTCTTTATTCCCACCCACCAAAAACCTCGCTTTACGGTGTTTTACGGTGGAAAAACTCACGAAGAGTGGGAAAAGATCATCCTCACGGAATCGGAAAATAAAAGTCTTGAAAACTCTGTTATCTATTATTATAGCGAAACCGAACCGACCGAATCCAACAAATTTTGGCATTTTGTGGACAGCAAACCAACCCTTTGGTAATATAAATTGGTTGTGATTTCGGAAATACAGGTACTATCAAAAGGAATCCTCGGACCGCCTTACGGCAATCCGAGGATTCCTTTTCATTTCAAACCAAAGAAACGACGTATTTCCTTAACACAAACCCAATTTTGATCTTACTCCACCACCCGTTTGAGATACGCCAAGCTGAGACGCAGGGCGTCCAAATTCTCTTCCGCACCCTCAAATTCAAGCGAGCAAACGCCGTCGTAGCCCGCCTCTTTGAAAAGCTTGAGGCATTCAACCACGGGAACATCGCCGTGCCCCAGAATCGTGCCGCGCAGAAGATTGCCGTTGCGCGTTTTGAAAAAGCCCTCGGGTAATACGGCAAGCTCGTCCACCTTGCGGTAGAGGAAGTCCTTGACGTGCACGTGGATCGCATACGGCAACGCACGGCGCACGGCGTCCACGGGATCCTCGTCCACACAAAGGAAATTGCCAACGTCCACCAGCCAGCGGTAGTTTTCGTCGTTGACCTCATGGATCACACGCTCCACGCGCACCGAATCCTGATAGATGCGGCCGTGATTCTCGGAGCAGGTGCGCACGCCCTTCTCTTTTGCATAGGCGGTAATGCGGCGGATCATCGGCACCATTTCGCGCATGCCCTCTTCCCAATCCATGCCCTCGGGCAGAGCGGAACAAATATCGTGCCGCATCACGGGCGCGCCCAACGCCGCGGCAACGTCTGCACAAAGCATCAAATGCTTCACCGTCTCCTCGCGGTCGCCTTTGAGCAGATTGGCACCCACGGTGTACGCGGAGATCTCCAAGCCTACCTCGGTGCAACGCTGCTTCAACTGCTTTGCCGTGGCTACGGGATCGTCACCCGAAATCTCCAGAAACTCGATGGCGTCAAAGCCCAATTCCTTGGCAAGCGGCACGATCTCAAAATAGCCGCATCCCGTTTGTTTCATATACTTGGCAAAGCTGTAAGAGCTCACTCCGATTTTCATGATACGATCCCCCAAAAAAGAAAAAGTTCGGTGCAAAAAAACAGCACCGAACTGCAAAACAAGACCATACACCTCAAAATCGAAAATCGCGCCCACGCGATCTTCGTACCTTCTGCTCGGAACAGGCACCCTCGCGGCACATTGGGGTCATCGCTTAATGCTGCTTGGTCCCCCACCTGACATGGTTCACAATTCCCAATTGCGCAAGACCCATTCTTCAACACAGACGGCACGACTCTATTCGTAAGAGTTCATCCCTCAAAAGAGGAGTCCACCCCTGCTGTAGCGGATTTCAGGTATAGGGCCCCGCTAATTCCCCGGCTGGTATGGCCTCATTTTGCAGTTTGATGCTGCTTTGCTTTTATATTATAACAGATTTTTTCGCTTTTTGCAAGAGGATTTCAAAAATTCATAAAAAAATCATATTTTTTTCGATTTACAAGAACCGCAGGAAGCAATTTTTAACGGTCGATTGGAAAGATACCTGAATCCATCCACATAAACACTCTATGTGTCATTCTGAGCGAAACGCGCGAGGATGACGCACGGGGGGTGAGCACTACAGTAGCCAATTTCGCAATAAAAATGTGTGTAAAGTTCTTGAAAGGGGTCTGGGGGAAACTTCTTTCAAGAAGTTTCCCCCAGAAAACATTACGTTAAGGAAGCTTTTGCTCAAAAGTTTTTCCTTCCCCCGCACAACACCGCATCATTCACTCCACGTACTCCATCACGGCGGCGAGCATTTGCGCGGTTTGGGCGCGTGTGAGCGTTGCCGTGGGAGCAATGTAGCCTTGGTTGCCGGTCATAATGCCCGCGGCATTGAGTGAATAGATGGCGTCCTGCGCCCAAACGGGGATCTCAGAACCGTCGGCAAAGGTGGGAGTAACCGGGGCGTTGGAAAGCTCCAGAAGATTGCCGAGCATCACCGCAGCCTGCGAGCGGGTGATCGATTCATTGGGTAAAAAGCAGAGCTTGCCGTTGTGCAGAGTCCCGCTGATATATCCCAACTCGTGCGCCGCTGCAACAAAACCCTTCATGCTCTCGGGAATCTCCGCGTCGTCGTCAAAAACCGTTTGTTGGGAAACGGGAAGATCGCGGATGCCCGCCGCGTGCATTGCCATGACCAGAAACTCGACCCGGCTCACACTCTCCTCAGGGTTGAAATAATAGCGATTCCCCACTTGGGTCCCGCTCATCACCCCGGCTTCGGTAAGTGCCAACGCCGCGCCGTAGGCGGGGGAATCCTGCATATCCACATAGGTCACCGACGTTCCCGAAACCGCCACCTGAAAGCGCACCGTTGCCGCGGCGCTGTAATTGCCGTATTTGTCGCGCGCCACGTAGGTCAGGCTGTCGCTCCCCACGTAGCCGCTCGACGGTGTGTAAATATAGCTTCCAAGGCTTGCATCGGTCAGCTTCACCGAGCCGTTTTTGGGATAGGAGACGATCTCAAAGATCAGTCCGTCACCATCGGGATCGTACGCCGAAAGCGTACCGTGCACCGCAAGCCCTTTATAGGTAGAGCGGTTGAGCGAAAGACTTGACGCCATGCTGACGGTTGGCGTATAATTGACCTCGTCCAGAAGATAGATATTGCAAACAACGGCAGTGGGAGAGCCGTTTGCCGCAAAGGTGAACGACGCGTGGACCGCGCCATCTGTCGCCGCGCAAAAGGTCATATACGGAAGATTTTCCGCCGAGACCGTCTGCCCCGCTGCCACACGCGTGGATCCCAAGAGTAATTCGCCCTGCTCTGCCGACGGCACCGATTTGACCGTAATGTAGTCCACCTTGGAAAGATTCAATGCACGCGCGAAAGCATCTGCCGAGAACACGACCTCATTGCCGATCGGTGCGGACACGGCCATGTCGGTTTTTGCCGCAAGTACGTTGACTCCGTAGGAAACCACAGGAAGCTCCGCCGATGCCGCCAGAATCGAAAAGCTCCCTGCCGCAAGGCAGAGCGCCCCCGCCACCGCCGCTACTCCGCATTTCAAACTTGCCTTTTTCATGTTGCAACCGCCTTTCCTTCATTCATTTCTTGCTCCATGATATGCAAAAAAGAAAACGAATAGAACCTGCGCGCAAGAACAAAACAAAACGGCGCGTCCCGCAAATCCACGGGATCACGCCGCTTGTGGCAGATCGGAATCACTCCGATATAAACGCTTTTATTTTTTGCAAGGTCTCGTCGCTGATCACGTGCTCCATCTTGCAAGCATCGTCGTCCGCTACTTCGGCAGACACCCCGATCTTTTCCAAAAAGGCGGTCAGAACACGGTGACGCTCCAAAATTTTTTGTGCCAGTGCACTTCCCTCCTCGGTCAGGCGAATGTATCCGTTTTCGTCCACGGCAATGCAACCGCGTGTTTTCAGCAGTCCCATGGCGCGGCTCACACTCGGCTTGGTGTAGCCGGTTTCGTGCACGATATCAATGGCACGCACATACTGCTTTTTTTCGGTGAGCAGTTGGATCGTTTCCAAATACATTTCGGCAGATTCGTTGTTTCTCACGCCAAAAATCACTCCTTTTTTATTGTTGATCCACTTTAATTTCAGGGCTCAAAGGCTTCGGCAACCTTTCGAAGTGCCTCTGCAATGCGAATGTGCTGTGGACAGATCTTCTCACATTTCCGACAACGGATACAGGTCGACGCCGCACCGTGATCCGCGATCAGGGCTTGGTATTCGGCCTTGGCTTCGTCCGCCTTTCCGTCCTCATGCTTCGCTTTGTTATACAGGGCAAAGCAGCTTGGAATCTCGATCTTTTGCGGACATCCCTCTACACAGTAGCGGCAAGCGGTGCAATCCACCGCAATGTCCTCGTAGATCATCTTCACCGCATCGGGAAGAACGGCCGCCTCGGTTTCAGAGAGGGGCTCAAAGCACTCCATAAAGCTCATATTATCCGCCAACTGGGCTTCGTTT
>JAFVOP010000097.1 GCA_017505745.1 Clostridia bacterium | reverse complement strand
TTCTTCTCCTTTAAAAATGATAGTTGCAAATACGTAAAGTATAGCAGATATACTATGATAAATCAACCGATGTTTTTTTGAAAACACGGGGCGTTTTTATGATAAGCGATCTTTTTCGTACCCGATCAAATTTTTAAAACGAAATCTGCTCGATATCAAACGCGGGGGTGCGGTTCAGATATTCCAGATAATCGTCGTCCGCGCCGCGCAAAGGCTCACTGCCGACGGTGATCTCGCCGTCACGTCCGATCTCAAGCCACTGCGTTTTTCGTCCCGCAAGCAAAATGTGCTCAGCACCCGTCACAAAGAGCTGCTCAATGACGTGGCAATAGAAGCTTGGCTGATAATCCCCAAACTCCACGTCTGTCATGGGAAGCATCGCATAGCGTGCGCGGATGGCGCAATAAAACTCGCTTTGACGGAAATAATGGATCGCATGGTGCGGAACCTGTACGATATCACACTCCAGCGCCGGATAAGAGCCGTGCTTGGCGGAATACATTCCGAGGAATCTCGCTTCAAGCCGCATATCCTCCACGATGGGACGATAGGGGTTTTTGACCGAGGTCCCGAGATCACCGAGAAGCAAAAAAGTCTTGCCGTGAACGGTCAGCTTCAAAACCGTCGAGGTGTTGTTGACGTCGCGCAGATGCAGAGTGCCGGTGTCTGCCTTCACCATATCCTCGTGTGTGAACATCACGTCGATCTTCACGTCGCCGAGCGTGAAGCTCTGCCCTGTGTGCGGCTTGAGGAAACGCGCATCGGGGTACTTTTCACAAAAGATCGCGCCATAATCGAAATATGCCGTATTGGCACCTTCGGTCAAATCAAAGGAAGCAAAATTATAGCAGAAGCGCTCAACGTCAAGCAGGTCATGATACTGCCGGATCAAACTCTGCTCTCCGTGCGGATGCGTGAGAATAAGCGCCGCCACCTTGATTTTCTCGCCCTTGGGCGTTCCGCTGACTTCATAGAGAAAATCGAGTGCCTCGGGCAACGATTTTTCGGTCATCTGCGACTCCCATCCACCATCGATCAGGATCAGACGACTGTCGGCAAGACGAATGACGTAAAACATTCCATCCTTTCGAAGAATGCGCGCGAACTGCCCTCCGGGCTGTATAGATTCGGGATCGTACATCATACCATACTGATAAATGACAGTGGTATCCTTCCCCTCACCCTCCGAGATCGTGTCGCCGAAGCAATCGATCGGCGTGCTGACGCGATCCTCGATCACACGAACCTCGCGGTATCTGCCGGTAAAATAAACGTAGAGTGTATAATCCTCACAAACGAACTGCGCAAACCGATTCTCCGCAATGCGATTTTCAAAGATTCTTCGGTAGCCCATCTGCGCAAGCTTTGCAAGATAGGCGACGTATTCGGATTCATCGGTATCTGACACAAGCTGCATCCGAGAGGTCTGCGTATCCTCCTGGATGCTTTTGCCGTAGCCGATATTAAAATCCCGTTCGGAAAGCACGCCGCCCTCGTAGATAGGTGCCTTCAAAAGCCATTGATTTTCCATCATAACCCCTCTCCTTTTGTATGCCAATCATTTTTTCAGAATGGGATCTGCCGAATGTCAAAGGCGGGAAAGCTTTTGATATATTCGAGATAATCGTCATCTGCGCCGCGCAAAGGCTCGCTGCCGATCGAAATGGCTCCCTCGCGATCAATTTCAAACCAATATGTTTTCGTTCCGCCCGGCAGGATCTCCTCCGCGCCCGCAGCAATGAGCTGATGAAACACGCGGTAATAGAAGCTGGCATGATAGCTCTCATACGCCATGTCCGTTCCGGGATGCATCACATAGGGCGCACGAATGGCAAAATAATAATCTCCCATACGGTCGTTGACCGCATGGTGCGCAACCTGAACCATATCACTCAGCAGTGCGGAATAGGATCCGGGAGCATCCCGATACATGCCGAGAAAGCGTGCTTCGACGCGCACGTCCTCCCGAACCTTCCAATCGGGGTTCTCCGTTTGTGTCCCAATGTCTCCCAACAGCATAAAGGTCTTGCCGTGGATCGTGAATTTCATCACCACGGTAGTGTTGTTGACCTCCTTGATCGCAAGCACCGCCTTGTCTGCCGTCACCACGTCCTCGTGCGTGAACAGCACGTCGATCTTCATATCTCCCAGCATAAAACTTTGACCCGTGTGGGGCTTAAGGAAGAGCGCCTCGGGATATTTTTCGCATAATAGCGCACCAAAATCGGGATAGGTTGGGTTGTGACCCTCAATCAGGTTGAAGGATGCGATGTTATAGCAAAAGCGCTCGATGTCGAGGCAGTCGCTATGATTCTTGATCAAGTCATGCACAAACTGCTTGTGGTCTCCGTGCGGATGCGTGATGATGACCGCTGCCACCTTGATCTTCTCGCCCTCGGGCGTACCGCTGACCTCATAGAGAAACTTGAGCGCCTCGGGAACCGACTTTTCGGTGGATTGCGACATCCAGCCGCCGTCGATCAGGATCAATCGGCGGTCTGCAAGACGAATGATATAGAACATACCGCCTGCCTGATGTCTGCGAACAAAAGCTTCGGGCTGCATTTTCCCCGACAGATACATCATCCCGTACTGATAGATGACCGTCGTGTCCTCGCCTTCTCCATCCGGCAACGCATATCCAAAGAGATCAATCGGCGTGCTGACGCGATCCTCGATCACGCGAACCTCGCCAAAGTTGCGTACGTAATAGACGTAAAGTGTGCCATCCTCCGCAAGAAACTGTGCATACAAATTGCCGTTGATCTCATTCTCAAAGATCTTGACGTATCCCGCCTTTTCCAGCTTTTCAAGATATGCCAGATACTCCGCCGCGTTGGTGTTTGCCACCAGCTGCATGCGCGAGGTTTGCGTGTCCTCTTGGATGCTTTTGCCATAGCCAATATTAAAATCCTGCTCGGAGCATACGCCGCCGTCATACGCCGGTGCCTTCAAAAGCCATGCTCCTTCCGTCATTTTTTCTGTCTCCTTTTGAGTCATTTGCGTTTTTGCTTTGGATTTATTCACTCCAAAGAGGAATTTCCTTAATATCGAAGGGGCGGAAGGTCTTCAAGTATTCGAGATAGTCCTCATCAGCACCGCGCAGAGGCTCGTTGCCCATGGTGATCTCGCCATCCTTGTGAATCTCAAACCACTGCGTCTTTCTGCTTCCCATGAGAACCTCAACGGCACCCGACGTGATCAGCTGATGGATCACGCGGTAGAAGAAGCTGGAAGGATAGTCCTCGTATGCCATATCACAGCCCGGCAGCATCGCATAGCGTGCGCGGATCGCAAAGTAATAGTTCGGCATGCGGTAGTTGACCGCGTGGTGGGAGACCTGCACCATATCACTCTGCAATGTGGGATAGGATCCGGGGGCATCCTGATACATCCCAAGGAAGCGGTTCTCCACACGCATATCCTCCACAATGCGCCAGTCGGGATTTTCGACCACGGTTCCCACGTCGCCCAGCAGCATGAAGGTCTTGCCGTGGATCGTGAATTTCATGACGACGGTGGTGTTGTTGACTTCGCGCAGAGGCAACACCGCCTTGTCCGCCAACACCATGTCCTCGTGTGTGAACAGCACGTCGACCTTCATATCTCCCAGCATGAAGCTCTGACCCGTGTGGGGCTTGAGGAAGCGTGCGTTGGGATATTTTTCGCAAACCAGCGCACCGAAATCGGGGTAGGTCGGGTTGTGTCCGCCGATGTTTTGGAAAGACGCGATGTTATAGCAGAAGCGCTCGATATCCAGGCAATCGCTGTGATACTTGATCAAATCGTGCGTGAACTGCTTGTGGTCGCCGTGGGGGTGCGTGATGATGACCGCGGCGATCTTAATTTTCTCGCCCGCAGGTGTTCCGCTGACCTCATAGAGGAACTTGAGCGCCTCGGGAACCGATTTCTCGGTCGACTGCGATTCCCAACCGCCGTCGATCAAAATGAGTCGACTGTCGGCGAGACGGATGATATAGAACATACCGCCCGCTTGATGCCGGCGAATGAACTGTCCGGGCTTGGGGTCACCGGGCGTGTACATCATGCCGTACTGATAGATCACGGTGCTGTCCTTGCCCTCGCCTGCGGGCAGCTCGTAGCCAAAGCGGTCGATCGGGGTGCTGACACGGTCCTCGATGACGCGGACTTCCTTGAATTTACGCACAAAATAAACGTAAAGCGTGCAATCATCCGCGCGAAACTGTGCATACAGATTGCCGTTGATCTCGTTTTCAAAGATCTTGGTGTATCCTGCCTGCTCCAGCTTGGAAAGATATGCCAGATATTCCGCCGCGTTGGTGTTTGCCACCAGCTGCATGCGGGAGGTCTGCGTGTCCTCCTGAATGCTTTTTCCGTAGCCGATATTAAAATCCTTCTCGGAAAGCACACCGCCATCGTACGCGGGCGCCTTCAAAAGCCATGTTCTTTCCATCATGTTTCTTCTCCTTTAAAAATGATAGTTGCAAATACGTAAAGTATAGCAGATATACTATGATAAATCAACCGATGTTTTTTTGAAAACACGGGGCGTTTTTATGATAAGCGAT
>JAFVOP010000096.1 GCA_017505745.1 Clostridia bacterium | reverse complement strand
CACCTACACCGTCACCCCCTTCTTTGTGGAGACCGAGGGCGGCGAGGCTGCTTACGGCCGCACTTGGACCGTCAACTATGACGCCGACGGAGACTTTGTCGACCAGAGCATCGTCGAGCCCGAGCCCGAGGATGACGACACTGCACTTTACTCCATTGTTTATCCCGCCGATTCCGTCATGGCTCCCGCCTACACGGTTGTCGCACTGCAGTACCACATTCTTTCCAAGCGCGGCATCAAGATGCCTCTCGCGACTGAGAGAAGTGAAGATCCGGACGCTTATGAGATCGTCATCGTTGAAGATACGTCCATGGAACCCGGTACCTTCACCACCGCCGTCGAGGGCAATCGCCTGATCGTGACTGCGGGTGATACCTTCGGTTACATCGCCGCTTCTCAGCGTCTGGTGAAGCAGCTCTTCCCGTCCGGCCGCATCAAGCTGAACGATGGATGCAACACCAACGGCGTTTATTCTCGTGAGATGATCCAGGACAAGATCGGCGAAACCCGCGTGATCTTCCAGAACGTATGGATCCGCGATCAAGCTGCAAACAGCCCGCTCTTCAATAATATTACCGGTTATCAGTATCAGCTGGCACTCGTTGCACTCTATCAGCCCGACGTCATCGGCTTCAACGAGTTCTTCGGTGGAAACTGGAGAACCTGCGGATTTATTGAAGCAATGGCTGAGATCGGCTACGTAGAGGCAAAGCCCATCGTGAACGGTAAAACGATCGACGATCTGGGCGATACCCTCTTCTACAACACCAACACCACCGAGCTGGTCGAGAATTCCGCAAGATATCTCTCTTACGGTAATTACAAATCCGTAGACACCGACGGTGACGGCATCAGCGAGGCTGTCAAACGCAACACCGGTGAGTTTGCCGGCAGATACTACGACAACTCCGACTACAGATGGCTTTGCGCAAGCGTGGCAACCTTCAAGGATAAGACCTCTCTGAAGGAATATTCGGTTTGCTGCACGCACTTCGAGTCCAATGGTGCTCTTGACCCGCAGATCGCTCCTTTGGGTAACGCGCTTCGCATGGAGCAAATCGAAAAGCTGCTTCCTTTCCTGAACGCTTATCAGGAAGAGTTCGGCAGAGTTCTCCTCATCGGCGGTGACTACAACTCCGCAGACTCCTATGACTACAAGACCAACGGTTACTCTGCAAAGGGTGACACCAACCCCTGGTACTTTGACTGGGCAGACAAGCGCAACAACCACAAGGGTGGCTATGCAGAATCCTGGGATGATCACAAGGCAAATCCCAACAAGGCTCTGACCGTGTACGATTGGCACGACGGAACTCAGAAAGAATATCTCTGGGGCGTTTGTGACGAGCTGAGAGCCAACGGCTTCCTCAACTGCCGCGAGCAGACTCGCGACACTGCATTCAACAACTCTTGTAACGGCTATCCCACTTGGAACGCTGAACTGCAGGCATACGTCGGCTTCAGTTCCAGCTTGACCGACAGCGCGGCAAGCGATGCTTACTCGGGTTCGATCGACCACATTTATGCACGCGAGACCTTCGAGGGTGAGCTTGAGACGTTGCGTTATCGCAACCTCTCGATCGAGACCATCTTGTCTTCCTCCGACCACAAGCCGGTTCTGATCGACTTCAACCTCCGCGAAGAGGGTGAAGGCGGAAACGAGGATGAGGAGACCACTCCTTGGCAGGGCATGAACGACTATGCTGCTCCCACGAAGGGCTTCGGAACCAAGGAAAATCCCTTCCGCATCGAGAACGCACAGCACCTCGCTTGGCTGTCTCGCATGGTCGAGGACGCCGCTCTGGCTGCCGAGTTCTCCGGAAGAGTCGAAGAAGCTCGTAAGGTCTTCGCAGGACTCTACTTCCAGCAGACCGCAGACATCGATCTGAACAACATGGAATTCATGTCCATCGGCTCCTACATGGGTGCCTCCAGCGGTGAGCGCCATCTGTTCGGCGGTATCTACGACGGTAACGGCTTCAAGATCATGAACGCGAAGGTCAGCATGGCTGACCACGTCGGCAAGGATTACTACAAGAACACCGTTGCAACCACCTATGCACCTCCCGCAGATCCTTCCGTAGAGGGTGCCGTAGGACATTACGACGCACTGTTCAACGTTTCTGCAGGCGCAATCCTTCAGAACATCACCGCAGTCAACGTCCACACCGGTAACTACGATGCAGAGCACACCGGCAGCACTGCAGCAGGCGTCATCTGTGGCTTCATCATCGAGGCGAAGATCCTCAACTGCACCACCGATGAGACTTGTACTGCAACCGCAGCTCACGCAGCAGGTATGGCAGTCGTCACCTTCGGTAATGGAGGAACCACGGTTTCCGGCTGCACCAACAACGCAACCATCACCGGCAGCGTGAAGGCAGACGCGTTCCTGGCATACGCTCTCTACGAAGCTGACGTCGTGGAAGAGTGCACCGATAACGGTACTGTTGTTGCGGGCTAATGCTCGATTGAATCACGTTTCAACCGATTGACTCAATAACAATTCGGGGAGAGGAGCTTTGCTCCTCTCCCTCTTTTGTGTGGGGACGCGTTTTGTGGGGCGCGTTTTTTGTGGGGACGCGTTTTTGTGGGGAAGCTTTTTGAGAAAAGCTCCCCCACACCCCCGCAAAAACTTTTCGGGTAAGGGGGAAAGG
The DNA here is from genome assembly GCA_017505745.1 of Clostridia bacterium. Classification (GTDB taxonomy): domain Bacteria; phylum Bacillota; class Clostridia; order Oscillospirales; family CAG-272; genus UMGS1865. The sequence continues at coordinate 208 of JAFVOP010000096.1, read as the reverse complement.
AAAGCCTTTATCTGTACGCTCCAAATGAGCAATCGCTCCCGCTGCCGTTTTGGGACCACTAACCCAAAACGGCTTTTTATGTTGTTTGGATTTGGTTTTTGTGTTTCAAATTTTGATTTGTCGGGGAGATTGCCCTCTCCGTCAGGCTTACGCCTGCCACCTCTCCCAGAGGGAGAGGCTATCATTGGGCTCCCACTTTGGGGGAGCT
>JAFVOP010000095.1 GCA_017505745.1 Clostridia bacterium | reverse complement strand
CCGCGAAGAATCTTGTTACTTCAAAAAGAAAGTTAGTAGATTCTTCGTGGGTCTCCGCGCCGTAGAAACCGAAAAAGACTTTCCACAATAGCGGAGACTACACTCAGAATGACCCGTGGGGGGTATGGTGCATATGGTTTTTATGCAGATCAAAGTCGAATCAAATCTGCACAATTCTCACGCCCGTTGCATGACGAAAAGATCTCCACCGCACAAAATCTTCACCCTCATTCCTCCTTGGGTCATTCTGAGCGTCGTCTTTCCTATTTCCCGAACCGATTTTTGCCCTCAAACGGGGAAAGACCCGCGAAGAATCTTGTTACTTCAAAAAGAAAGTTAGTAGATTCTTCGTGGGTCTCCGCGCCGTAGAAACCGAAAAAGACTTTCCACAATAGCGGAGACTACACTCAGAATGACCCGTGGGGGTAGGTGAGTAAAGTTTTTGTCCTCCGGCCTTTTTTGCGGTAGGGGCTTGCCCCTCTTTTTGTGCGGAGCGGTGTATAAACCCCTCCACCGCCATGGGCGGTGGAGGGGTTTTTGCAAATTAGACCGCGATAGCGGTGGATGAGGAGAATCCCCCTGTGCGCAATGTTCGCTCGAGTCCGGTAGGGACCGGCATCCTCGCACACACCGCGCGTGTTGTCGGAGCCGAGGCGAAGCATTGACACCGCATCCACCGCTACACGGTTTGTAAAACCGGGAAATTCCGTGCAAGAAAAGGTCTTTCCTTCTTGTTTTTGTCCCTACATTGTGATACAATGATACATAGAAAAGCCGCGAAAACGGCAAAAAACAGGAGTTCCGCTACCATGATCCCCGCACATAAACAAGCAAGATTCAACCGTCTCTGTCGGGAGATGCTCTCGCAAAGGCGGACCCAAGGCGAAGCCGGCATCGGCACGCTCGGTGAAAAACGGATGCACGCGTTGGTCAAGCGCTATCTTTGCGAAGATCCCGACTGCCACGAGGTGGGTGTACGCAACACGCGGTACGTTTCCGACGTCCGCATCGGCAACGAGGTGTTTGAGGTCCAGACCGGACCGTTTTATCCGATGCGCAAAAAGATCGACCACTACCTCACCCAAACCGATTGCACCGTAACGGTGGTGCATCCCATTCCCGTTGTAAAATGGATCACCAAGCTCTCCAAGGAGGGCGAACCGCTGGCGCCGCGCGTCAAGTCCCCGAAAAAGGGGCGGCCCGAGGATCTGCTCCCCGAGCTCTACTGTCTGCTTCCGCATCTCGGAAATCCGCGCCTGCGGTTCGTTCTCCTGCTGCTGGAGGCCGAGGACGTGCGGATCGGCTCTGCCCGCGCGCGCAATCCGCGCAAAAACACCGCGCTTTACGAGCGTCTCCCCTTGGCGCTCCTGGACGAGCTGGTCTTTTCCTCCCCCGAGGATTTCCGCCGCTTTCTCCCCGCCGATCTGCCAAAGGTGTTCACCGTAAAGCAATTTTCCGCGCTCACCAAAATCCGCGGCCGCGACGCCTATTCGGCAGTCCGTGTGCTTTCCGCGCTTGGATTGCTCCGTCAGGCGCCCCCCATTGGCAGGGCGATGGCATGGGAAATCATTCAATAAAAGGCCCTTATTTTTGCATATTCTTGCCCTTTTTGCAAACAAAAGCAGGTGTTTTTTCATTTTTTTAACGAACCGTTGATTCTTTTCATGCCGTATGCTATAATGAACTGTAAGCATTTACAAATACGAAGGAAGGAGCGGTCGGTGCAAATCGACCGAGAAACACCATGAACCATCCAATTTTTTCGAATCTTCCCGTTTACGGAGGAACGTACACCAAGCTGGACGTTACCGATACCGGCAACGAATGCTTTCTGATGACGGTACAGGGAACCGAGAAGGCCGATTACGAGGCCTATCTTGCAAGCCTTTGCGCGCTTGCGGGATGCCGGGAGGTTGTGGCGCCCCACTCGATTCTGGAAACCGAGGATAGCCTTGCTTCTATGTATACCCTGGAAAGCAATTGCGGCCCTCTGCTGATCAATCTGCTCTGGATCCCCGCAGAGCGCAGTCTCTACGGCGTAGGAGAGGTAAAGCTCGCGGTGGAGCCGCTGCGCAATACCAACCTGTCGGTGTTTGATCCTGCAACGGCCTTCACCGGCCCCGTGGATTCGCTCCTGATCCAGATCGGTCAGGACTGGATCAACGACACCCCGGATGAAAACGGCTATTTGGATGCCGATCGCATGCGCAGCGGTATGGGCTACGCCTATCGCCTGTGCGACGGAAGCTTCTTCCTCCTGGACGGAGGCGGCACCGACATTGGGCTGAGCGAAAAGGACAGAGACTGCGCCGAGCGCATTTATCAAACGCTGAAAAAATACAGCCCGACTGAAAAGATCGTGATCGCCGGCTGGTATTTCTCGCATCCGCACATTGACCACATGGGCGGCTTTATGGCCTTTGCAAACAAGTATTTGAAGGACGACCGCTACAACGTCACGCTGGAAAACGTGCTGGCGTATATGCCCAACCTCGATACCCAAACCTTTACGAAGGACGGAGAGACCCGCTCGCTCCTGCCCGAAAAGGTGGACGCGTACAACGCGCAGTTTGAATGTTTGCGCGCGAAAGGAACCTGCATCCACAAGGCGCATGCGGGACAGAAATTTTATCTGCGCAATCTTACCTTTGAGGTACTCTTCTCCTACGATCTTCTCACCCCCCGCCTTGCCGACGCGCTCTTTGTTTCCGGCTCGTATGCACGGATGAAGGAGCCCGGTGTGCTGATGAACTGGACGGGCGGCGGACGTGACTTTACCAACACCTTCTCCATCATTGGACAGGCCACGGTCACCGTGGACGCCAACACCTCCTACAAGGCGCTCTGGACGGGAGACGCAAGCTGCTTTGGCATTGAGACCGTAAACAAAATGTACGGCCCTGCGATGAAAAGCGACTTCGTACAGGTCCCCCACCACGGCGGCACGCAAATGACGCCGGCAAAGGATGAAGAGAACGAGTTGCTCAAGTATCATCACCAGATCGAGGTCAATGCCTTCTTTGGTGCGGTTGCCGAGGCCGTGCAGGAAAAGACCCCGAAAGAGCTTTTCCCCACGCATTACAATGCCGACGGCTCCTACGGCTACGTCCGCGCAAAATACGTGCTCTATCCCTCCTCGATCAACCGCGTCGATTTTTACGACGACATGGACAACGTCAAGCCCGACATGGACGTGAACGAATGCGACGTTTCCAATCTCTCCACCTGGAATCCTCTTTACCATCTGCAGGACGAAGCCCGTCTTGCCGGCGGAGACTCCTATCTCGCCAGATGCTTCCTCACGGTCTTTACCCTTGGAAAAGAGGTATCCGTGACCAAGGATCATGACGTGATCAAACCGAATATGGGACAGTGGCTCTGAAAACCGCTCTGTAGGCAGAGTACGGCTTTCTTACCGTCATCCCGGAGCATTCCCAAAAGGGGCTGTTGCAGCTGAAGGCAACAGCCCCTTTGTCCGTCTGTCGGAAAAAAGCGCCCTGCGCACGGGGCCGGACCGGAGCTTTTCGCCTTTTATTTTTTGATCGTTTTGAGAAAAATATTTGAATTTTTATGGATTTTGCGGTTTTTTCTTGACTTTTTTTCCTTCCCGTTGTATAATAAAACCATCTTAATTTCAGAAAGGAGAGACCGATCGAAGACGATCGATCAACAAGATCTATGCTCAAAAAGTACCTGGCGCTGCTTTTGGCGGTTCTGCTTTGCTTTACAGCGGTTGCATGTACCACCGAAACCCCCGACCCCAAGGATACCGAAACCTCTTCGGAAACCGAGTCCGAATCGGAGACCGAAACCGATAGCGAGACCGATACCGAAACCGAAACCGATGAGATCCCGCTCGAGCCCGATGAAAGCGAGCTTTTGCCCGCATATGAGGGAGACTGCACGCTGATCGACTACACCGACGTCTACAACGATTGCACCCTCATGACCGTGCAGGGAGCCACGCAGGCCGATTACGAGGCATACATTGCAAAATTTGCTACCTATTCCAACTACACGGAGATCGTAGCTCCTCATGACGTGCTCGGAACCACCGGAAACGTGGCTTCGATGTACACCAAGGAAACCGAATCCAACGGAACCTACCTGATCAACGTACTGTGGATCTCCGCAGAAAAGAGCATTTACGGCGTTGGCGAGGTAAAGGTAACCATTGAACCGCTTCGCAACACCGATCTCTCGATCTTTGATCCCGCATCGGCTACCACCGGTGAGGTGGAGTCTCTGATCATCCAGATCGGTATGGACGAGGTGAAGGAGGACGGCACCGATGCCAACACCACCGGCGGCCATATGGGATACGCCTATCGCCTGTCTGACGGCAGCTTCTTCCTCCTGGACGGCGGCGGAGACAATCTGGGAACCGGCGCCAAAGACAGAGATTGCGCGGCGCGCATCTACCAAACCCTGAAGAAATACAGCCCCACCGAAAACATTGTGATTGCCGGCTGGTACTTCTCGCACCCGCACGTTGACCACATGGGCGGCTTTATGGCGTTTGTAGACCAGTACCTGAACAATCCCGACTGTAACATTACCCTGGAGAACGTGATCTGCTATATGCCCAACGTAAAGGTGCAGACCTACGTGGATCCGGGCACCAACTATTCGCTTTCCGAGACCAAGATCTCCACTTACAACGCCTGCCTCGAGGAGCTGCGCGCCAACGGCACGAATATCCACAAGGCACACGCGGGTCAGATGTATTACATCCGCAACATGACGGCGGAGATCCTGTTCACCTACGACCTGCTCACACCCAAGCTTCCCGACGTGTTCTTTACCAACGATGCATACATCCAGATGAAGGAGCCCGGCGTGCTGCAGAACTCGACCGGCGGCGGCGGTGACTTCACCAACTCCTTCTCGATCATTTTCCAGGCAACCGTGAAGGTGGACGAGGACACCTCCTACAAGGCGCTTTGGGGAGGCGACTATACCTGCTTTGGCATTGAGACCGTAAACAAGATGTACGGCTTTGCTATGAAGAGTGATTTCGTACAGGTGCCTCACCACGGAAGCATCCAGATGTCCAACGGAAGCGAAAGCGATCCGCTGATCAAGAATTACCACCGAATCCAGGTGAACCACTTCTTTGGCTCGGTGTACGGCGCATGGCAGGAGGAATATACGCTGAATCGCTTCGGCTCGTATTTCAGCCCCGACGGCGACGGCTCGTACGGCTACGTACGCGCAAAATACATCCTGTGGCCGGCCTCCGTTGGAAGATCCAGCTACTTTGATGACGTGGACAATGCATATCCCGATAAAGACATTTCGGATTCCAGTAAATCCAATCTGAAGGGTTGGAATCCTCTCTATCACCTCCAGGATGAGGCAAGAGCTGCAGGCGGAGACGTATATCTTGCAAGATGCTATCTCACTGTATTTACCTTGGGCGACACGGTTACCGTAACCAAGGACCGCGACGTGATCAAAACCCCGATGCCCGGGATCCAGCTCGTTGGAACCATCAGCTCGGCAAGTGATTTTGCCAATATGGATCCGTCCGGCTCGTACGTTCTCAACGCGGATATTACCCTGACCGATGTTACCGGTCCGCTGTTTGCAAGCACCTTCACGGGCACCCTGAACGGAAACGGACACACCATTACCTTTGTATACAACACAGTCAGCGCTACCACGTTGACCTCGGGCAACGGCGTGCTGTTTGCAAAGATCAGCGGCGCCACTGTGAAAAACCTGACGATCTCTGGCGCAAAGCTGGTAGTAAACGGATCCTCGGGCCAGTACGGACTGGTGGCAGGCCGCGCCGGCGGAACGGTGACCATGGATAACGTACATGTGAAAAACTCCACGATTACCGAGACTTCAACCAGCAACTCCAACATCGGCGTGTTCTTCGGTGACACCGAGGGCAAATCGACGGTTACCATCACAAATTCCTCGGCAGACGTTGTGATGAACTGTAAGCACAACGTGGGCGGTCTGATTGGAAGAGTTGGAACCTCCTCTGCGCAGGCAAAATCGGTTGTGATCCAGAATACCACCGTAAAGGGAACGCTTTCCACCACCGGCAGCGGAATTGGTGGATTGATTGGAATTGTGAACGCTACCGACAACGTCAAAATTGAAAACAGCACCAATGAAGCAACCGTTACCGGCTCCGCGCTGGCAAGCGGCTTTGTAGGAAGCGTAACCAACGGCAACGTAACGCTTTCGGGATGCACCAATAAGGGTGTTATCACAGGAGCCACGAAGGATGCTTTCGTGGCATCGGGAACGGCAAGCAAGGTGAACTGCACGGATATTTCCGGAGCGCAGTAAGCTCCCTTCCCGACAACGGAGCAAATCCACCCACGGAGCGGCAGGAAAATACCTGCCGCTCCGTGGGTTTTTGTTTTCTTTTTTTGATTTTGCCCGTTTGTTCATATTTTGTTATCAAAAAGAACTTTTTTCCCATCGGGACACATGCTATAATGAAAACAGAACTCAAGATACGCAGAAAGGAGCGATTGATCGAAGGATCAATCCAAAAAGCCCCATGATCAAACGAATGCTTGCGATACTTCTCACACTTCTTCTTTGTTTCTCTGCATCCTCCTGCACCTTGGGCTTTTTGCTGCTTCGTGCAACAACGGATATTGAGGTAGAGAATGAAGTGGAATCAGAAAGCGAATTGCGATCGGAGTCCGAAACCGAGACCGAGAGCAATACAGAAACAGAGACAGAGACCGAGACTGAGACTGAGACCGAAGAGGAAACGGAGCCCGATCCCGAAAACAGCATTCCGATCTATACGGTCCACGAGCTTGCCGGCATCACAGAGCCCGGCCACTACGTGCTGATGAAGGATCTTACGGTCACCAACCCTGCCGGTTCGCTTTGCAAGCACGATTTTTCGGGAACCTTTGACGGCAACGGGCACACGATCTCGGTGGTCTACACCGACGATACCGAAACGGTGCTGGAGGAAAACTGCGGATTTTTGTTTATGGATCTGATCGACGCCACGATTTGCGATCTGACGATAACCGGCGTTTATGCGGCCACCGACCGAAAAGCAAACCAGTACGCCATTCTGGCCCGCCGCGCCTCGGGAACGGTGTTGATCGACAACGTGCACGTGCTGGATGCCTGGCTCACGGAGGTGAACGCGGGGAATGCAAACCTGGGCGGCTTTTTGGGAGATACCGACGTAAATTCGGACGTCACGATCCGCAACTGCTCCTTTGAGGGCATGATCGACGCATGGCACACCGCCGGCGGGTTGATCGGACGGCTGGGAACCTCGCGCGGTCCCGCCAACTCTGTCCTGATTGAAAACTGCACGGTATCCGGATTGCTTGTTACCGCCGGATCCGAGCTTGGAGGTATGATTGGAAAGGTGAACGTTGCCTACTCCTGCATCATCAAAGACTGCTTTAATGAAGCCTTTGTGACAGGCTCCACGCTGGCGGGCGGCGCGGTTGGAACGGTGATCAGCGGAGACCTCTCACTCTACAACTTCGTCAACGTTGGAACCGTGCTTGTGGATGACGGCATTGCCGATCCCTTCGTGGCCAACGGCTATTATCAGGGAAGCGGTTGTATGGACCTCTCGCCCTCCCTCGAATAAGCAAGCCACGCGCCCTCCCACCGAGCATCGGTGGGAGGGCGCGTATTGCATCGCATTTTTTTCATTTTCTTACAAAAAACTCCATTGCATAACCTTTTTGATTCGGAACATACTAAATCCAGCCGGAGAATGTTTTCCGGAGTATGACGCAAACAGGTTTTTGTTTCCGGATCAGAAAGGAGTTACGGTCATGATTATGGATCGCATTGCGCTGATTCTTACCGTTATCGGCGCGCTCAACTGGGGCAGCATCGGTCTGTTCCAATTTGATATTGTGGCATGGATCTGCGGCGGTCAGTCATCTCTGCTCAGCCGCATCATTTATACCGTGGTAGGACTTGCCGGAATTTGGTGCATTTCGCTCATCTTCCGCGCACGCGAAACCTTTGACGAGATCGAAGGGTCATAAAAAAAGCCGAGGACCTGCGTGGCAGGTCCTCGGTATGCTTTTGCGTTGGACGGTCAAAGCCGTACGATTCGCTCGCAGAGCTCGTTGTAGGAGATCCCCGCCGCCTTGGCCGCCGTGGGAAGGAGGCTGGCAGGCGTCATCCCGGGCAACGTGTTTGCCTCCAGACACCAGACCTCACCGGTGGCATCCAACAGAAAATCAAAGCGCGCGTATCCGCCGAGTCGCAGGGCAGAAAAGCCGATTTTTGCATACGAGGATGCCCGCGCGGCGATCTCGGGCGCCAGATCTGCGGGGCAGATCTCCTCGGTTGTTCCCTGGTACTTATTCCGATAATCGTAAAAGCCCTCGCGGGGAATGATCTCCACAACGGGGAGAGTCTCGCCGTCAAGGATCCCCACGGTCAGCTCCCGTCCCGTGATCTTGCGCTCTGCCAGCACTCGAGAGCCCCATTTTGCCGCCTCGTCCAGAGCGGCCTGTAGCTCCTTCTCGGTCTCCACGATCGACACGCCCACGCTCGAGCCGCAGTCGCATGGCTTGATCACACAGGGAAGCCCGATCTCCCTCACACGCGCGCGCTCGGTGTGTACGTCAAAATACACCCAATCGGGCGTTGGAACTCCCGCATCGCGCAGCAGGCGCTTGGCAAGGTCCTTATCCATTGCAAGCAGGCTCCCCGCATATCCCGAGCCCGTGTAGGAGATGCCGTAGCTATCCAGCGTTGCCTGCAGTTGCCCGTTCTCTCCCATGGCGCCGTGCAAAGCCAAAAAGACCTTATCCGCCAGGGCGCAAAGCTTTAATACGTTTTTTCCGATCAGCGCATCGCCGTTCTGGCAACGCTCGCGCAGGGCCTTGAGATCGGGAACCGTTTCGGAAATGGGATGTACCTCGAGCTTTTCTTCGGTAAAAAGCGTGCGCGGATCGCTTGGAAGGGTTGGGATCCCCTCGTAAACGTCCAAGAGCAGCACGCGATGCTTGTTTTCGATCAATGCGTTGGCAATGAGGCTCCCCGACAGCAACGAGACCTCACGCTCGGGCGAATATCCGCCCGCAAGTACCACAATATTCAAGTCTTCTCTCCTTCCACTCCGTCCATCTGCTGATAGAGTATGCAGACGCGCAGACCGCGGTCACCGCGCAAGACAGACCACGCGATCGCAACCGCCGTAATCGCGCAGCAATGCATACCTCAAAAATCCCGCCTGTTCGCCAAGCTCCCGAAGTGCCTCGGCCTGATCATAGCCGATCTCAAACAGGAAAAACCCGTTGGGGCGCAGATGCGCGGCTCCGTATTGCAGAATGGCGCGATAAAAGACCAATCCGTCCGCTCCTCCGTCAAGCGCTGCCCGTGGCTCTTTTTCAAGCTCGGGAGCCAAGGAACTCAGCACGTCACGGCGGATATAGGGAGGGTTGGACAAAATCGCGTCGTAGCTTGCGCCTTCGGGCAAAAAGCCGTTGGCAAGCACGTCTCCCAGGCGCCCCTCCAGGCGGTCTGCCACGCCGTTTTTTTGCGCATTGCGCAGGGCAAGCGCCAGCGTGGGGGCAAACTTTTCCACCGCCACCGCGCGCGTATCGGGGCGCTCGGCCAGCGTAGAGATCGCAATGCAGCCGCTGCCGGTGCACAGATCGGCAAACACGGCGTTTGGCGGAAGGCGGCGGATCGCCTCCTCTACCAGAATTTCGGTATCGGAGCGCGGGATCAGGCAATCGGGCGAGACCTCGTAGGTCTGCCGATAAAACGGCCACTCGCCAAGCAGATATTGAAGCGGCTCGCGCGCCGCGCGGCGCTCCACAGCGGCCAGCAGCGCGGGGCTCAAATAGTCGCGCGCGGGGGTGCCGCGAACCGTCAGCCGATCAACGCCGCAAAAATGCTCCAGCAACAGCTCCGCATCCCACTCCGCACCGTCGATTCCCGCCGCGCGGAATTTGTCGCAGATCTGCAAATAGGTCATGCGCTTGCCTCCTTCCTCTCTCTTCTCGGGGTTCTTCCCGTATATCTTATCACAAAACCGGTGGAAAAGGAAGAGATTTTGAAAAAAATTCAAAAAATTTTGGTTTTCCTCTTGAATTTTTCGAAAAACATGGTATACTGATATATAGAACTGTGTAAGCAAAGAAAACTCGCGCCCCGAAACGGAGGATTTGGTATGGCAAACGAAAATATTGTGGTTGTAAAAAAGAAGAATAAGATCTGGACGGTGATCGCCATTATTCTCGCAATCGGCACCGTAGCCGTGGTTGCCGCAAAAATCTATCAAAAGTTCTTTCAGAAAAAGAAATGCGCAGCCTGCGACGAGGCTGTAGAGGCCGAGGCCGAGGCCGACGCGATTGAAGCAGAGCCGGAAGCCGTGGAAGAAGAAGCTTTTGAGGTTGCGGCCGATGCCGTGATCGCAAACGCGGAAGAAATGGAAGAATCGGCTGAAAACTGATGGAAACGGGACTGTCGCTGGACAGTCCCTTTATCATGAAAATTACAGAACGGAGACCGTTATGGCAAAATACAGAAGAGACCGGATCAACGAAGAGATCCAAAAAGAGATGACCTCGATTTTGCGCAGGGTAAAGGATCCCCGCGTTTGCGACGCCTTTATCAGCGTCACCGCTGCCGACTGTACGGCAGATCTCAAATACGCAAAAATTTATTACTCTGCCCTTTCCGGCGACCCCAAGGAGGTTGCGCAGGGGCTTCGTGCCGCCAACGGCTTTATCCGCCGGGAGCTTGCGCGCTCGCTCAATCTGCGCATCACGCCCGAATTGACCTTTATTTCCGACTCCTCGATCTCCTACGGCGCGCACATCGCGTCGATCCTGGAAAATTTGGAGATCAGTCCCGAGGAGCCCGAGGAAGAGGACGGTTCCAACGATGTCTGAATTTCTTGCCCTTTCCTTTGACGCATTGCTCACGCGCCTGGTGCGTCCCGCCAACACGCTCATTCTCTTTCACCGCAACCCCGATGCCGACGCGGTGGGCTCGGCGTTCGCCCTGAAAAAGGTGCTGACCGATCTGGGCTCACGGGTGTTTTGCGTTTGCGAATCCGAGATCCCCGCGCGCCTGCTCTTTTTAACCGACGGGCAAGAGCAGGAGAGCGTGCTCCCGCAGGCGATCCCTGCCGATTTTGCGTTGGAGCGCATCGTTTCGGTGGACACCGCCTCCCCCGCACAGCTCGGCGCGCTCTACGCGCTCTACGCGGGAAAGATCGACCTTATGATCGACCATCACGGCATGGGCGAGCCTTATGCCGATCATTATATCCGTCCCGACGCCGCCGCTACGGGCGAGATCCTGTTTGACATCGTCAAGCATCTGGCAACCGCGGGGCGAGTGAAGATCACCCAATCGCTTTGCACCGCCATCTACGGAGCGATCAGCGCGGATACCGGTGGATTCCGTTTTCAAAACGTAACTGCCGACACCCATCTGCGGGCCGCCGAGCTGATGGCAAGCGGCATCGATTGCGCCGAGATCAATCACCGCCTGTTCGATTCCTTTTCTATGGAGCAGCTCCGCGCCCGCGCGGCGGGAATCTCCAATCTCCACCTTTTCGCCAACGGAGCAATCGCCGTGATCACCTTTCCCTACGCGCTCAAGGCCGCGCTCGGTCTGGAGGATGCTCATCTGGATAGCCTGGTGGACGTTGCCCGCTCACTCGCCGGTGTAAAGGTAGCGGTCTGCATCCGTCAGCCCGGTACGCAGGGCGTATTCCGCGTTTCCATGCGCTCCTCCTGCGAGCTGGACGTCTCGGCCGTGTGCGCCGCCTTTGGCGGCGGCGGGCACAAAAAAGCCGCCGGCTGCACCGTTACCGCCTCTGATATGGAGGAGGCCATGCGCGCCATCGTTTCGCTGCTTGAGCCGTGAAAACACACGGGTTGATGTGGGGAGATCCCTTTTCCGCAAAAACTTGAATAAAGCTCCTCCTGCTTGGGAAATGCTATAAGCACAACCAAAACAGGAGGATTTTTATTATGCAAACACGTTTACTTACCGTCACCCTGGTACTGTGCGCCTTGCTGCTGTTCGTGGGGTTGTTCCCCATTCACGGCGAGGCCGAGATCTATCGCTCCGTTGTACGCCTGCACGTTCTGGCAAATTCGGACAGCGAGGAGGATCAGGCCCTGAAGCTGCGCGTCCGCGACGCGATTTTGGAGGTGACCTCTCCGCTTCTGGCTAACTGCGCGTCGCAGGAAGAAGCCGAGGCGTTGCTGCTTTTGCACCGCGAGAACCTGCAAGCCGCCGCCGAGGCGGTGATCGCCGAAGCAGGACGCGCCGACCCCGTGGAGATCCTGCTTGACACCGAGGACTACCCCCAGCGCAATTACGACAGCGTCTGCTTCCCCGCGGGCTCCTATCTCTCGCTCCGCGTTTGCATCGGGGCGGCCGCCGGACAAAATTGGTGGTGCTGCGTCTTTCCGCCGCTTTGCCTCGGCACATCCACGGTCTCGTCCGAGGACGCCGAGGACGCCTTTATCTCGGTAGGCCTCACGCCGTCTCAATACAAGATCATCACCGAGTCCGAAAAGCCCGTCTACAAGGTCCGCTTCAAGCTCCTGGAGCTGCTGCAAGGGCTTTGGTGACAAAGGTTTTTTTGTGGGGAAACTTTTCGAGCATAAGCTTTTTTAGCGTAATATTTTTGTGGGGAAAACTTTTGGAAAAGTTTTCCCCACACCCCTTTCAAAACTTTCCGCACATTTTTATTACAAAAATACTTACTACTATGCGCTTTATATCTGCAATAGCTCCCGCTAGCGTTTTGGTACCACCACCCAAAACGCTCCACAAGATAGTTTTAATATAAGCAACTATCTGTTTTTACGCTAATGAAGCTTTAATGAAAAAAGTTCCCCTTCCCCCGCAAAAATCATAATGATCCATAAAAATCGGGTGTAAAGGCAGAGGAAGCGGACGAGCGGGATTGGAAGTAGCCGTCAAAGCCGAGATTCTGCGCTTCGTCAAGGACGGATCCGTACTCGAAGGTGGTCACGCGGCGGTGGAGGGCGGAATCGGGGCAATCCATGGCAAAGTCGGGCGTGTACTGACTCATCAGGGAGAGCAGAAAGGCGCCCGAGCCAAAGCGCTCGGCAAGCGCGCGCAGGACCGCGATCGAGTCCTTGCGATGGGAAGGAAGCACCAGATGGCGCACGATCACGCCGCCAAGGAGCATTCCGTCGGCATCGAAGCGGGGCGGGCCCACCTGGCGGAGCATTTCGGAAAGCGCGGCGAGCGCAACCTCGAAATAGTCCCCCGCGCCCGAATAGGCAGAGGCAAGCGCCGCATCCGCATACTTGAAATCGGGCAGATAGACGTCCACCAGCCCGTCAAGCAGGCGGAGCGTTTCCACGCTTTCGTAGCCGCCGCAATTGTAGACGATGGGGATCCCGAGCTTGGGTCTGACCGTGCGCAGAACGTCAACCAGCTGAAGCGCATAGGGCGTGGGCGTGACCAGATTGATGTTGTGGGCGCCCTCGTCGCGCAGACGGAGCATGAGCTCGGCGAGGCGATCCGCGCTGACGGTCTGTCCCAGCGCGTGGTGGCTCACTTCGCGGTTCTGACAAAACACGCACCGCAGATTGCATCCCGAAAAAAAGACCGTCCCCGACCCGTTTTTGCCGCTGATCGAGGGCTCCTCCCATTGGTGGAGCGCGGCGCGCGCCACCGAGAACTCCCACGGCACGCCGCAATAGCCAAGCTGCCCCGCCGCGCGGTCCACGCCGCACCTGCGCGGGCATTGCATACATTTGTGTTCCATCTCAAGCTCCCCTCCGTGCATCTTCTTTGCAACTATTATAGCATATCGCCGCGCATTTTGCAAGCAAAACCGAAACTGTCACCGCACGTCTGTTTACCTGTCGGGTAGACCAAAAAGAACCGCCCACAGCGTTGCCGTGGGCGGTTCTTTTGTACATGGACGATATTTCTTTGTTGGGGTATGGAATTGAACTCACGCAAGTTCGATCCTCACTTGTTGCCATTTACAATATTTTTGAGGCCTTACTTTTTTTCTTCAAACAAGAGTTTATTGATAAAATTTTTACTGGTTGGAGGAATGGCCTCCTTGTGAGACACAACAAAAGCGCTGATTTTGGCAGATAATCTGAGAGAATACGGTATGTCTTTTGTTTTATCATACAGTGTCAAAAAGGTTGCGCCAAAGCTGTCTCCTGCTCCAACGGTTGAGACAACGGAAACTGCTTCTGCGGGACAGTAATGTGTTTTACCGCTTAGGCAATCATAGCAAAAAGCCCCTTTTGCTCCGCAGGTAATTAACAACAGTTTAATTTGAGGATATTTTTCAGCGATAGAAGCGACGGCTTCATGCAAATCGAGAATAGTATAAAATAGCGTTTGCGTAACCAAAGGTAATTCTTCGTCGCTGATTTTTACGATCGTTGCATTGGAAAGGCAAAAAACAATACTTTCTTTTGAATAAAACGGAGAACGAATGTTCAAGTCAGTATATATTTCCGAAAAAATGTTACTCGATAACATATTTTTTAATTTTTTTCTGTTATACTCCTCACGCAATGCAAGAGTTCCAAAGGCGATTGTGTCAAAAGATGTGAATAATTGGTCCGGCAAAAAAATACGATCGTATGCAACATCTTGCAGAATTTTGTAGAATGGTACCCCGTTTTGATCGAGGGTGACCTCGCATTGACCGGTTGCTTTGCCGTCTGCGATTGAAATATATTCGGTTTTTAAGCCAAGCCCTTTTATTTGTTCAATAGCTTTTTTCCCAAGTTCGTCAGCTCCCACCGCCGAAGCCAACCACACCGTACTCCCAGCCATAGCGGCATAAGCCGCAAAATTCAATGGTGCGCCCCCCAACGTCTGTTTGTTTTCACTATATACGTCCCAAATAATCTCTCCAAATGAAAGCAGCTTCATTTTAATTCCCCCAAATTGATTTCAGAGAATGAGTCTCTATGGTCTTTATCGTGCAATCCGTGGTTGATATCATTTCCATGTAGGGAAGATTGTAATCGCAATATGTCTTTTCATCTACCGTACCAAGATAAATTTTTCCGCCGTCAAGGTATAGCTCTACACTGCATCGATCCACGATCAGTACGATTTCCCATATGCTTGATGTGAGCGTAACAGGCGCGGACTTGTCACTTAATTTCACCCTGTTTTCCATCTTGTCAAACAAAATATCTATACCGAAAATTTTCAACGCAAGCTGTGTTGATACAGCAGGCTCTATATTCATTTTGATCATATAAGGAGCCCGATCAAGTGAAATCCTTTTGGGAATAT
>JAFVOP010000094.1 GCA_017505745.1 Clostridia bacterium | reverse complement strand
GCTTCAAACAATGGACACACCTCAAAGGGCGACGATGGCGTACCCGATACCGAAGGAGCAATGGGAAGCGTTTCAAGAGTATATGCAGGCGGTGATGATGTTTCAGCCGGAGCTGTACGCGGAGCTTTCCAAGATGGCGACACTCGATCAGATGCACCAAATGATGTATATGAATTACGTCAGCCATCAAGAGTGGATGGAGGAATGGACGAAAACGCTCGGCAGGGATATGAAGAACTCGGTGGACTCGATAAGCCCCCGTCTGCAATATCTTCTCACGGAAAACAGGGAAACCTTGTCACAGGATGGGAAGAAGCGCGAAGAATTTTTGAAGAAGCTCAGCGCGACTACGGACGAGAAGGTATCGGCTCTGACGAAGCTGATCTCGGATATGAAGTGGTGGATCATCGGGACGATGTTCTCGTCGGTACTTCTCTCCGCACTCGTATCCGCGATAATTTGTCTGCTGACGACCTAAACGCTTTCTTTGAGGGCGACGAAAATATGCGTGACGACCTTCCGTTTGATGACGAGGACGATGAGCTGATAAAGAGCTTTCGTGACCTTCAGTATCAGGCACGGAACGGAAATGTCTACGCTATGTACCGTCTATCTCGGATTTATTTTGACGAGAACTGCAAGTATTATCACGAAGCGTGGGGAGATCATTTCCTTGAACGCTCGGCAGAGGGTGGTTATCACGTGGCGCAATATCGCATCGGTAAGATGCTTTATTTCGGCATCCGCTACGAGCAAGATATTGAGAACGCGGAAGAATGGCTCAAGCGTTCTGCCATAGGAGGCAACCTATACGGCGCGACCTTGCTCGGAAAGATATACGTTGAGGACAGTTTCTTTGGAGCGAACCGCAACGACGGTTTCCGTATGCTATTCCAAGCGGAGCAAGACGGCAACGAATTCGCCGCCTATACCCTTGGCAAATATTATATGGAGGGCAAGGTCGTAAAGAAGGACATTGCCAAAGCCATAGAGCATTTGGAGATTGCATCGGCGCGCGGCAATATGTTTGCAGATTATCGACTCGCGCAGATCCATCTCTTTGAGTCGGATATATTCGATATGGAGAAAGCAATCGAATATCTCAATAGGTCAGCGCAGGCAGGTAACGAGTCGGCAGCCGTTGCTCTGACAAGGATGGCGCAGAATACCTTCCTCACCATCACAACGGACATCCTCAATATTGTCGGAAATCTTTCCAATATCGAAAGCTACCGTCAGCCGCAGGATTGTACCACCATTCCACAACACAGACCAAGAAAGGAGCGTAAGAAAGATCGTGAGTGGGAACACACATTATAAGAACATTGGGCGCATCAAGACGGTGCGCCCATTTCCATTATCGGTATATTTTTCTTCTGAAGGGAGGAAAATAATCTATGAAAATTAAGAAAGAACGAGGTAATTGAATGGGGAAAGTTTTAACCAACGAAGAACGCGAAAAGCGTATGGCAGAAGATATATGGTTGAATTATTTTAACCGTTATCTCTTTGAACACGGCACAATTTCCGAAAAGGAATATAAGAAAATGACCGAGCTGATTGCCATTAGAAAATCGAAACGATCTCCCGAAAGGGATGCAAGGTGAGCGTACTCACCTCGGAAGCTACCGCAAGGTGCTTCCGATACATAGCACCGCCGAAAAAATCTTTTGGCGAATTTCGACTTTTCTATTGCAATATGAGGTCGGTTGTGGTATAATGAAGTCGATAGATGATGATAAAACGAACTTTATAGAAAGGATAACAGTATGGATATATTAAGTATCAGAACAATGCTACGCACGAAATCAATATATGATATTCCCTTGCGAGTAACCTATTACGCACGTGTTTCCTCGGAAACCGACGAACAGATCAACTCGCTTGATAACCAAATAGCGTATTACGAAGATTTAATTAAGAAAAATGCCGCGTGGACTTACGTTCCCGGCTACGTTGATGAAGGACTTTCGGGTATCTCCACGAAGAAAAGAAAGCATTTCAATGAGATGATTGCAGATGCAAAGGAGGGATTGTTCGACCTCATTATTACGAAGGAAATCTCCCGATTTGCTCGTAATACCCTTGACTCTCTGCAACACACAAGAGAGCTTCTTGGATGCGGAGTCGGTGTATTCTTCCAAAACGACAACATCAACACACTTGACGAGGATGCGGAGCTTCGACTCACCATTATGTCCTCTATCGCACAAGACGAGCTTCGCAAGCTGTCCTCGCGTGTTAAATTCGGGCATCAGCAGGCAATCAAATCAAGCGTTGTGCTTGGCAATAGCCGTATCTTCGGATACAAGAAAGAAGATAAACGCCTTGTCATTGACGAGAGCCAAGCACCGATGGTACGTGACCTATTCCGTCTGTACGCTACGGGCGAATACAGTATGAAACAGCTTGAAACGCTATTCTACGAGCAGGGCTACCGCAATTATAACGGCAACAAGATCGCTCACACCACGATGTCGGGTATTATTTCCAATCCCAAGTATAAGGGATATTACGTTGGCAACAAGGTGCGTATCGTGGATATGTTCACGAAGAAGCAGAAATTCCTACCGCCAGAGGAATGGGTAATGTTCAAGGACGAAACGGGCGAGATCGTGCCTGCCATCGTATCCGAGGAAATATGGGATAAGGCAAACGAGGTGTTGGCTCGTAGAAGTGATGACGTAAAGAACCGCCAAGGCATCTGCAACCACGCAAATCTGCTCACGGGTAAATTATACTGCGCTCATTGTGGCACGGCATATTATCGCAGAGAGTCCAAGAGTAAGGACGGTAAGGTGAACTCCAAATGGGTATGCTCCAATAAGATCAACAACGGCGCGGATGCCTGCCCGTCCTTCCCGATATACGAGGACGAAATCAAACCCGTATTGTTCGAGGTGTTCAGCGAAACGCGAGTTGAGATTGAAGCTCTGCTGAAAAGCTATGAGGAAATGTTCAGATCAATGGAGGCGGACGATGAAACCACCAAGCAGATGGAAGAACAGCAGCGTATCATAGAACTTGCCGACCAAAAGAAAAACAAGCTCTTGGAGCTTGTTACGACAGGGGCTATTACGACGGCAAATTTCAAATCTATGACCGCAACCTGTGACCGAGAGGTGGAAGAAGCGAAAAGAACTCTCGCGGAGCTTGAGGAACAGTTATTCACCAAAGAGGAATACCGCAAGCATATCGCAGAGGTAAAAGCAAGGCTCGATGCGGCAGTTAGGGATGCAAGCACGGGCGTTATATCAAACGAATTTGTGGCTCAGTATATCGACAAAATCTTCGTCACATTAACCGATGATGATACGGCGAAGCTTGAAATCAAGATATTTACGGGCAAAAGCACTGAAAAATGGCTCAAAAAGCTCAGTGCAAGGAGTAGAGGTCGTACGGGTGTCACGATGAAGAAGATGATCGAATCCTACGAGAACTCTCTGAAGACGAAATAATTTGAAAGCATTTCCAAATGGATGCTTTCCGACCGAGAGAAGGGACTCCCAACACGGGAGCATTGCTCGGTGAAAAGAAGGTTATTTTCGTGAGGAAATAACCGGGGCTGTGCAATCCTCGGAGGCGTTCAAGCAGTTGAACCGCATGAAGATTGCACAGAGTCCGCCCGATTCCGCTGTGTCAGAATCGGGCGGACATTTTGTTTCCGCAGCCTTTTTTAACAGGTTTCTTCGCTTTTTGGACAAAATATCAAAGGAATTTGCATTGCATTTCCCAATTCTGTCATTTTTTTACTTGCGCAGAAAAAGAGATTGTGATATACTGTAAGACAATATGGCTCATTATTTGGAGGAATACGGTATGAAAGAAGTTTTGAAAAAGTACGCAAAACGCTATTTTATTGACGCCATGGGCGCCATGGCGCTCGGTTTGTTTGCCTCATTGCTGATCGGCACTATTTTTAAGGCGCTGGGAATGATCCCGGGCCTGGACATTCTCGCTAAAATCGGTGTGGGTGCACAGGGCGTAGCCGGACCTGCCATGGCAGTTGCAATTGCAGTATCGCTCAAGGCATCTCCGTTAGTCATTTACAGCTGCGCGGCCGTAGGTGCACTTGCCAATTCCAACGGCGGCGCAGGCGGCCCCTTGGCAGTGCTTGTGATTGCGATCATCGCGGCGGAGATTGGCATGCTGGTTTCGAAAAAGACCAAGATCGATATTCTGGTGACTCCCTTTGTAACCTTGCTCGTGGGAGGTCTGCTCAGCATCTGGTGCGCTCCGTACATAGGAAAAGTGGTGGCGCTCTTCAGTAACGTGATCGCGTTTGCAATGACACAGCAGCCGTTTGTGATGGGAGTTTTGGTTTCCGTGGTAGTAGGAATTGCACTCACGCTTCCCATCAGCTCTGCGGCAATCTGCGCAGCCCTCGGTCTTTCGGCTCTTTCCCCCGCGGCTTTGGCAGATCCTTCTTTGGCATCCGGACTTGCCATGGCGGGTGGTGCGGCGGTTGCCGGCTGCTGCGCACAGATGGTCGGCTTTGCTGTCATGAGCTTTAAGGAGAATAAATGGGGCGGTCTCGTTTCGCAGGGACTTGGTACCAGTATGCTGCAAATGCCCAACATCATTCGCAATCCGCGCATCTGGATCCCTGCTACGCTGACCTCTGCCATCACGGGGCCTCTTGCCACCTGTGTATTTGGTATGCAGATGTACGGCGAAGCCATCAACTCGGGCATGGGAACCTGTGGCTTGCTGGGACCTGTGGGCATCATTCTCGGTTGGTTCAGCGGTTCCTATCCCACAGCGGTTGGTGTGATGGATTGGATCGGTTTGATTTTGATCTGCTTTGTGCTTCCCGCGGTGCTTTCTCTGCTCTTCAGTGAGATCCTTTATAAAATCAAGTGGATCCAGCCGGGAGATTTGACGCTGGAGCAATATTTTTTAACAACGATTTGACAACAAAAAGAGGATCGCATTGGCGCACGTTCCGGCAAATCCTGCGGATTTGCAGAGCACGGCTCGTGAAGGATAGCATAAAAGAAGCCGATATCCAAACAAGTTCGGATATCGGCTTCTTTGGTGACCCATCGGAGAGTCGAACTCCGGACACCATGATTAAAAGTCATGTGCTCTGCCATCTGAGCTAATGGGTCTTTTTTTATTGCCAAAATATTATATCATATTTGTGTGTGTTTGTCAATCTTTTTTGATTCGTCAAAACAAACAAAAGACAAGAGGGGATATCCGCCTTGTCTTGTTCGTTTTATCTATTATCAAGGCGCCCGAGCTCGGTGGAAATGAGAGACGCCAGCTTGTCTACATTCTCGGGCAGGATAACGGGATAGGTTGGAGTGTATTCGCCGTTGTCCATGTCTGCTTCAAACAGGGAAGAACGGATCGATCGCAAAATCTGCCTATCCCAAAAGGAGCGGCCCTCCAGCTTCAAGGTGCCTCCAAAATGCATTACGGCAAAGGCGTGCGCAAGCAGCTCCTTGGAAAAGAATTTCTCGCGGTAGTACTCGTATTCGCCTTCCAGTCCGCAACACAGAAAAAGAGCAGTCCTCTTTTGCAAAAGCGTTTGTTCGTACGTTTTCAAAAATTGCCGTGCCGAGGGGCGCATTCTTCCGAAATAGACCGAGGAACCGAAGATGACCGTGTCAAATGCGGCCGGGTCGACCGATTCACGGTCCAGGGCGACCGTGGTGACGTCTTTCCCCTTGAGCGCGCTTTCCAAGCGTTCGGCACAGGCTTGTGCGGTTCCGTATTTGCTGGCATATGCGATCAGAATTTTCATGCAATCCTCCGTTCCGCTTCGGTACTCGATGCCTCTATTATAAACAATTGTGCGAAAAAAATCAAGTCGGTTGCAAAAAGTTTACAGGATATTTTCGCGCAAATGGGAAAGACTTCTTTTTTGACCTTCTTTTTCGGGAATCCGCATGGAAAAATCTATTGACATTTGCCCGGATTTTCGTTATAATAGGTTCGAAAAAACTTCAAAAAAGAAAGGGAAAAGAACAATGAAAACGGTATGTGTAATTACGGGTGGCGGAAGCGGCATGGGTCTGGAGGCTGCGAAATGTATGCCGAAGGAAAAAATTCTTGTCATTTCCGGAAGAACCCTGAAAAAGCTGGAGGGCGCGGTAGAGGAGCTGAAGGCACTGGGATATGAGGCGTATGCCAAGCCCTGCGATACCTCGAACAGAGACAGCGTAAAGGAGCTGGTCTCCTTCTCGGCATCCCTGGGAGAGATCAAGAACGTCATCAATTCCGCCGGGGTATCTCCTGCGATGAAAGGCACCCCCGAGGGGATCCTTCAAATCAACGCGCTCGGTATGGTATACGTCAATCAGGAATTTTCCAAGGTGATGAATCCCGGCAGCGTGATCGTGGACGTTTCTTCCAACTCCGCGTACGTGTTGCCTTCCTTTTTGATCAATAAAAAGGCCTACGCACTGGCCGAGACCGATGAAGAGGCATTTTTGAAGAAGCTGGTGAAAAAGAGCAGCCTGGCAAAAGGAGAATACGAGCGCAAGGGCTTTGCCTACGCGCTTTCCAAAAATTTTGTGGTTTGGTATGCAAAAAAATGCGCCTTTGAATACGGCAAGCGCGGGATCCGCGTGGTATCGCTCAGCCCCGGGCTGATTGCCACCGATATGGGCAATCTGGAGAAAAAGGACGGCGGTATGCTGATCCAATTTTCGGCGGAGGAGCGCATGGGACGCCCCGAGGAGCTGGGCTTTGCACTGGCAACGGTTGCAGATGAGCGGAACGGGTATCTTGCCGGAGTGGACGTTCTTTGTGACGGCGGAAGCACCAACGGAATGAAGGAATTCAAAAAGAAAAAATAAATGGAGAGGGAATGACCATGATCAACCAAGCACTGCGAGAACGCTGCCTGCCGTCTCTGAAAAGTAGCGCGGAGATGCTGGAGATCCTGCAACGCGAGGAATACGGCTATTTGCCGAAAAAGCCGGAGCAGATCCGGTTTGAGGAAACTGAGAATTATATCCTCAATTTCTGCGCCGGAAAGGCGAATGCAAGCAAGATCGTTGCCACGTGTGTGCTGGGCGGCAAGGAATTTTCATTTCCTTTTTATTCGGTCATTCCAACCAAGCCGGGGAAGTACCCTTTCTTTGTTCACATCAACTTCCGTGACGACGTTCCCGATCGCTATATGCCCTCTGAGGAGCTGGTGGACAACGGCTTTGCGGTGCTTTCCTTTTGCTACAAGGACGTAACGAGCGACGACGGAGATTTTACCGACGGGCTGGCAGGAGTCCTGTTTCCGAACGGGGAGCGGACGGGAAGTGACGTTGGCAAGATCGGCATGTGGGCCTGGGCCGCGCAACGTGTGATGGATTATGCCGAAACGAGGGGCGACGTGCTGGATCTTTCCCGCGCGACCGTTTGCGGACACTCGCGTCTGGGCAAAACCGCTCTTCTGACGGCGGCAACCGACGATCGCTTTGCCTTTGCCTATTCCAACGATTCGGGCTGCAGCGGCGCGGCCATCACCCGCGGCAAGCGGGGAGAGAACGTAAGAAAGATCTATACGAAATTTCCGTTTTGGTTTTGTCCCAATTACGGTGCCTATATGGATAAAGAGGACGAGATGCCCTTTGATCAGCATTGGCTGATCGCCTCGATCGCGCCGCGCTTTGTTTGCGTGGGAAGCGCCTCCGAGGATCTGTGGGCCGATCCCGAGGCCGAAATGCTGGCGTGTCTGGCGGCAAGCCCCGCCTTTGAGGCGTGCGGACAACGGGGCTTTGTTTGCGGCGACCGATACGCCGCGGTCGGAGAAGCCTATTTTGAAGGTAGCATCGGCTATCATTTGCGCGAGGGCTTACATTACTTCAGCCGTGCCGATTGGCATCGGTTGATCGAGTTTGTAAAGCTGCATACGTAAGCGTAAAAAAGCAGAGATCCCGTACGAGGTCAGAACGCGTGCGGGATCTTTTTTCTTTGGTGATTTTCCTCACACGTATGGCTGTTTGTCGCTTGACATTCTTTTTTTCTTGTGCTATAATACGGGTATCATGTGGTTTTGTAACACGGAGGTACGTTATGAAGATTGTAGAGCTTTTGAAAGCCAAGCAGACGGATATGCGGGCCAACAAGGCAGTTACCATTGCGTTTCTTGGTGACAGCGTGACGCAGGGCTGTTTTGAGTGCTATCGAGAATTAAGCGGAGAGATTGAAACGGTGTTTGATTATCCCAACGCCTATTCTACCCGCGTGCGAGAGATATTAAACCGTCTGTATCCCAAGGTACAGGTCAATATCATCAACAGCGGCATCAGCGGTGACGGGGCCTCCCGCGGCTTGTTGCGTCTGGAGCGCGACGTGATCGACTATCACCCGGATCTCGCAGTCATCTCCTACGGGCTGAACGACAGCATGGGCGGACTTGACAAATTGGACAAGTATACCAATGCGTTGGCGGGAATCTTTTCCGCGCTCAACGAGGCGGGGATCGAAACGCTGTTCCTCACCCAAAACTTTATGTGCGACGTCGAAAGTCCGCATCTGGGCGACGATCCCAAGCTGAAAAAGGTGGCGGAGAAGTCGCAACGGGTGCAGACCGAGGGTGTGCTCAAAGCCTATTTTGAGGCCGCCAAGCGCGTGTGCGCCGAATACGGCGTGCGTGTGTGCGATCTCTACGCCGTGTGGGAAAAGATGAGCGCGGCAGGGGTAAACACCACCGATCTGCTCGCAAACTACATCAACCATCCCATCCGCGAGTACCATGCCTACGTGGCCGTTAAGCTGGTGGAGACCTTTTTGGATTGAATTTATAGGATCTGTCACAGCAAACGGTTGATTTTGGGCGATTTTTTGCGACACGCTTGCGTGTCATTCTGAGCGGAGTCCCGCCGAGATCCCACTTCGGCTACGCCTCGTGCTTTTGGGGCGATGCCCCAAAAGTTCGACAAGCTCAGGATGACACCTTCGGTGTCGGGCGGGACGCAGTCGAAATCCGACCGTCGGGAGGATCAAACACGATTGATCGTGTTTGGAATCTCGCAAATAATCAGTCTTATCCTGTGACAGAGCCAATTTATAAAATAAAACGCTGATATTGGGGGAATGGATCATGCCGATTGTAGATATGCCATTGGAAAAGTTGCCAGTTTACGAGGGGGAGAAATCCTCGTCCCGCCGATTTTGATGAATTTTGGGAGCGCTCGCTTGCCGAGATAAACGCCATGGATCCGCAGGCGGAATAACGGTTCGAGAAATCGCACAAAGTGGTTAGCCGCTTTTCTCTTGGCGATATAGGCGCAAGAGAAAAGCTCGCAAAAGAGAAGCGCCAAAAGGGGGATTTCGCCCTCTGCGGAGGGCGAGGAGGCTTCCGCAGCCTCCACTGCGCCGCCTTTTGAAAAAGGCGGGCGAAAACGTTTCACCGTTTCGACAGTGCTCATTCCTTTGTCAGCAAGCTGACCGCCGCGCCGCATGACAAGCGGCGTTTTTTTCGTCTTTGCCCGCAAAATATCTGTGAAAAAAGAAAAAATCCCATTTACAAAAAAAACTTGCCATGGTATAATATAGGTGTAGCGTAATTTTTGCGTATTCCCGAACAGAAATGGAGACCCCTTATGAAAGCTAATGTGTGTGATTTGATCCGAGATCTGGTAGCCTATGCGGAAAAAAACGGCCTTGCGGACCGTAACGACCGCGTCTTTTTTCAAAACCGTTTGATGGAAGAGCTGCAGGTGTTTGACTTTGCGCCCGCACTTTCCGAGGCGCGCGAGCTTCCCTTGGAAGAGATTTTGGGCGGGCTTTGCGACTATGCCCTGGAGCATGGCATCCTTGCCGACGGCGGCGTTACCTCCCGCGACTTGTTTGACACGAAGTTGATGGGTATTCTAACGCCCCGTCCGAGTGAAGTCGTGCGCGAGTTCTCCCGCCTTTATGCCATCTCTCCCGAGCAGGCAACCGAGTATTATTACCGCTTGAGCCGTGCTTCGGATTACATCCGTACCTACCGCGTGAAAAAGGATCTTAAGTGGACCTATGCGGGCAAATACGGCGAGCTGGACATTACGGTCAATCTTTCCAAGCCCGAAAAGGATCCCAAGGCGATCGCGGCCGCAAAAAAGCAAAAGCAGACGGGATACCCCAAATGCGCGCTTTGTCGGGAAAACGAGGGCTTTTCGGGAAGTCTGACACAGGCGGCAAGACAGTCGCATCGGATCATTCCCATCACGGTGGCAGGACAGGATTGGTTTTTGCAGTATTCTCCCTATGTGTATTACAACGAGCATTGCATCGCGTTTTCCGCCTCGCACACACCGATGAAGATCGACCGAGATTCCTTTGTCAAAATGCTTGATTTCGTAACGCTGTTTCCGCACTATTTCCTGGGCTCCAATGCAGATCTGCCGATCGTTGGCGGATCGATCCTTACGCACGATCACATGCAGGGAGGACACTACACCTTTGCCATGGAGCGCGCTGGGATTGAAATTCCCTTGCGTTTTCCGGGCTTTGAAAGCGTGCAGGCAGGGATCGTGAAATGGCCGATGTCGGTGATCCGCCTGACGTCCACGGATAAGGACGCCCTGGTGGAGCTTGCCGACCGTATTCTGGTGGCGTGGAGAGGTTACTCCGATCCGCAAGTCTCCATTTTTGCCGAGACCGACGGAGAACCCCACAACACGGTCACGCCGATTGCGCGCCGCAGAGGAGACGCGTATGAGCTGGATCTGGTGCTGCGCAACAACCTGACCACCGAGGAGCATCCGTTGGGGCTTTTCCATCCGCACGCGGATAAGCATAACATCAAAAAAGAGAACATTGGATTGATCGAGGTCATGGGGTTAGCCGTGCTTCCGTCACGCTTGAAACAAGAGATGGAGCTGCTTGCCGACGCCCTGGTGAAAGGGGAGACGATCGGTGACAATGCAGCGATCGCGGCGCACGCGGATTGGGTGCGGGCGTTTGCCGACCGTTACGAATTTACCGCCGATAACGTTACCGAAATTTTGCAGGCCGAGATTGGAAAAACCTTTGAAGAGGTGCTTGAGGATGCCGGTGTTTACAAATGTACCCCCGAGGGGAGAGACGCGTTTTTGCGTTTTATTAAATCTGTTTAAAGGATGTATATGAAAAAAGGGATATTAATTGCATTATTGATCGTTTGTATTCTGATCCTTGGCGCGCTGATTCTGAATCTTGCCAACGGCGGAGTTTGGATCGTGCGGGGACTGGACGGAGCTGACGGCATTGACGGAAGCGACGGCGTTGACGGAAGCGACGGCAAGGACGGAAAAGACGGTGAAGACGGGCAAAACGGAAAAGACGGGGAGGACGGCAAGGATGGCGCGAATGGAAAAAGCGCGTATGAGCTTGCCGTGGAGGAAGGCTTTCAGGGCTCGCTTCACGAATGGCTTCTCTTGCTTGCCGTGCGCGGAGCCGACGGAAAGGACGGCCGTCCGGGAGCGGATGGCGCGGGAATTGCCGACGTGCGGATCAACGGACAAGGAGACCTGATCGTTATTTTGACGAATGGGAAGACCGTCAATGCGGGGCATGTGGGCGGAGAAGGGGTTCTGGAAGAGGAGCCGGATGCGCAAGGCTTTTATCCGGTATACGAAACCGTTATTCTGGAAAACGTGGAACAGTCTTTGAATCTTCGTCTCACTCCGGATACGGATTCCGGCGTGATTCTGACATCAATCGTCAAGGGAACCGAGCTGTTGCGTATAGGGGACCAGCGAACCGAGAACGGGTTCAGTAAATTTTTGTACAATGGCGTGGAGTGTTACGCGCGCTCCAGATATTTTGAATTGAAGTACGTCTATGAGGGCGAGCTTCCGCCGATCAATCTGCCGAAACGCGTGGTTTTAACGGCAGGTGAACAGACGTGGTTCATGACCGACCAGATCCTGCCCGAGCGGACCGAGGATTTCAAGGTTACCTACTCCTATTCGGGAAAAGGGGAGCGCGTGTTTGACGGCTCGGATGCATTTGCGATCACTCCTGCATGGACCGGTACCGTAGCCGGCGGAGTTCATCCGCCCGAAACAGCAACGTTGACGGTTCGCGTGGAAAAGCAGGTGGACGGCGAGCTGCGGATCATTGCCGAGCGTGCGGTGGAGATCGTAATTGTGGAAAAGCAGGCGGCGCTGTCACTGACGGGACTGATCATTGGAGACAGCCGCATTTCGGACGGCGCTCTGGTGAGCGATCTTGCCGAGAAGATGTCGGGGCTTTCCTTGATCGGTACGCGCTCGGTGCGCTATTCGGGTGTATGTCACGAGGGCAGAGGCGCGTGGAGCACCTCGCATTATCTGAACAACGCCACCCTGAAGGTGGAAGATACGGTCATGGAAAACGCCTTTTACAATCCCGCAATCGAAGGATTCGATTTTGCGTATTACATGACGAACAAGGTGTCGGCGGAGAAGCTTGATTTTGTGGTGATCAATCTGGGAGCCAACGATGCCTTTTCCAAGGATTCGGTGAAGAATATCGAGCGGATGATCGAATCGATCCACGCGTATTCTGCGGAAATTCAAGTAATCGTTATGACAGAGTATGTGTCTCCCGAAAGAGGATATTATCTGTCGCAGACCTATAATACGGATGTGCACGCTATGCGCGACCGTCAGTTCCGCTATTTTGCTTATCTGTCCGAGCAGTTTGAAGGCCGCGAGGCGGAGGGCGTACATCTGCTTGCCAACTATCTTTCCATCAACGGATGGAGCGATTGGCAGAGAAAAACCGTGGCTACAGCCAATGGCAACGAGGAGCGTATCCATGATGTGATCCATCTTGGTACCAACGGGTATTTGAAGGAAGCGGCGATGCTTCGGTCATACCTGTATTGGTTGTTTGGCGCACAGACACCGTGAGGAAAGGAATAAAATGACATGAAAAAGAATTTAAAGGGATGCATGGAGCTTCCTATATACGACGAAGCGCGTGTTTTATTGGATATGAACGATTACGCGCAGATCGAGCGCGCAGGGGGTACCCCTGATCTGCGCC
Organism: Clostridia bacterium; assembly: GCA_017505745.1. Taxonomy (GTDB): domain Bacteria; phylum Bacillota; class Clostridia; order Oscillospirales; family CAG-272; genus UMGS1865. Next base: position 6,015 of record JAFVOP010000094.1, on the reverse strand, counting down.
ACAAAAAGAGCGCGCATATGACGGCGGCGTGGCGCTTTGCCGACCGCCCCCGCATCTCCTTTGCACTTGCGCGCGGCGTGGCAAAGACGTTTCGCTATCTGACCTTTTCGGTATTTGCCGTGGGAGGAGAGGGCGGCTCCTTTTGCCTGATGTTTGACAGCAGCGCGAGCGGAGAGGGAAAGAACGGCTATGAGATCACCCTCCCGATCCCGCATGACGGCTGGAATTCCTACCGTGTGGAGCTTCCGTTTCTGCGCGCGGTAGGAGCCCCCGAAGGTTGGGAGTCGGTTGGCAGCGTTTGCTTTGACTGTGTGGCCGGCGGACAGGCGAACCGCGCCGACACGGTGCTGTATATCGACAATCTCTTTGGTTGGGAGACGTTTGCTCCTCCGCTTTATGCCTCGATGCCCGAGCTCAAGGGCGCGGCGGTCTTTTCCACCACCGGAGGCTTTTCGATCGTAGACCGCAAGCGGATCCGTAACACCCCCGATGCAAGCGAGGCCAAGCCCTTTGAAAAGCAGGGAACGCTGTGGCTCCCGATGGCCCCCGTTGCCGCGGGGATCGCGCACGCGGCCGTGGTGGACAACCTTGCCTGCACGCTGTCCTTTACCTATCGCCGCAAGAAATACTTCTTCTCGGCAGAGCAAAGCGCGATGACGGTGGGAGACGAACGGGTGGAGCTTGGCTTTACGCCCGCGGTTGTGAGCGGTATGCTCTTCTTCCCGGCCAATTTCGTGCGCACCTTTTTCCATTGGCGGCAGATGTTTGTGGACCCCATGGGATTGGTGGTACTTTCCAATCGCAAAAACGTTTTTCACAGCTCGCGCGATGCGAATGTGATCTGGCAATTGATTTCCGACTGTACCTTCCTGCGTCCCAATGCCGAGCGGATGTGGAACGATCTGCACCGCAGGTTCCCGAATCCCGGGCGCGGCCGATTGCTTGCCACCTTTGACGAGCTGATGCAACTGCGCCGCAACGCCAAAAGCGATGCGGCTCTGAAAGCCTACGTCGAGAATTTGAAGGAGCGGTACGGAAGCAAGAGCGAGGCCTTTGCGGCAACACCGCTTGCGGGAGAGATCGATCCTGCGGCGCTTGCGGAATCGGCAGAGCGCATCCGGGCCTTTGCGATCCTGTACCGCGTGACGGGTGACAAGCAGTATGCCGAACGGACGGCGCTGGAATGTGAGGCCCTGTCGGCGCTTTCGGATTGGAGCGTCGACGGCTCGGCGGCAAGCATTGGAACGGTGGCGCTGGATATGGCGATCGGCTACGATTGGTGCCATCACGTTTGGAGCGAGGGAAGAAAGGCACTTCTTGAGCGCGCGATGCTGCGCAACGCAATGCGGCCGATGCTGGATGCGTATGACGGAAATCTTCGCATGTGGCATGCGGGAGGTGTGACCGGTGCCTTGGTGAATGCAGGCGCGCTGGCGGTTTCGTTGGCACTGGCCGACGTGTATCCGCAAACAGCGCAAAAGCTTTGGGACCGTATGATGCGCAACGTGGAATCCTGCTTTGCGCCCTTCGCGCCCGACGGAGGATATCCCGAGGGCGTTGATGCTTGGGAAAAGAGCAGCCGCGCGTTGGCGCTCACGGTTGCTATGCTGCAAAAGGCTTGCGGCAGCGATTACGGATTGGCTTCGGCTCCCGGATTTTTGCAAACGGCATATTTCCCCGTCTATGCGGAAAGCGCGAACGGGGCTTGGAACTATCATACCTGTTCCGCCAAATCGGTGGATACGTCGCTTTTGCCATGGTTCTCGGGACAAACCGAGGACGCCGTGTTGGCGTGGCTTCGCCGACAGGAGCTTCTGGCGGGCAAAAAGCAAGTGGAGCCCTTGGATCTGCTCTTCTACACCCCGGTGGACGACGCCTTGACGCCGCATCTGCCGCTTGACGCGGTCTACCGTCGTGCAGGGCTTGCCATGATGCGCTCGGGTTGGACCCATGACGCGACCTTTGTGGGCTTGCATGGCGGACGCAACCATGAGCGCGGCGGCGACTTGGATGCAGGCGGTGTGATTTTGGAGATGGGCGGCGAACGCTTCTTCCCGGAAACGGGTGGAGAGGAAACGCTTCCCGTGCTACTCCGCCGTCGCGCGGCCGGGCAGAACACGGTGGTGGTGAATCCCGTTGCCGAGCCGGCACCCGACCAGAATCCCGACGCGGTGGTTCCCTTGACCGAAATGCGCTCCTCGCCCGACCGCGCCTACGCGGTGGTGGATATGAGCTCCACGAACGATGCGATCCTGCGCGCAAAACGCGGTGTTCTGCTGACCGAGCAGAGAAGCGTGGCTGTGATACAGGATGAAATGACCCTATCGGCACCTTCCACGGTGGTGTGGACGGCATGGACGCGCGCCGACGTGGAGATCAATCCGAGCGGACGAGCCGCAAAGCTGAGGCAAAACGGAAAGCTCTTGCTTTGCCGCCTGTGTGGGGTAGGCTCCCCCGCAAAATTTGCCGTGACGCAGCCCGAGGGAAGCGACCTGAAGGCACTGACCGTGACGGTGGAGGGAAAAGAAAAGCTCCGCATGGCCGTGGTCTGCCGTTTGGCAGAGGAGGACACGCCGCTCTCCGAAAAGGTGTACGACGTGGTTCCCATGAGCCGTTGGGGCGAAGGATAATTTTCAATGATTGATACGCAAACGGGCGGCAGAATTTCTGCCGCCCTTTGTTAACCTATGATACCAGTGACCAGTTAACCAAATCTGTTGATGAATATTGAATGTATATATCATATATTGTTTCTTCGTCAATCATAATAGAGTATCCATGACAAATACGTACCGTTATGGTATATGTTCCATCTACAACCGATACGTCAGATATTTCACTCGAAAAATCTCCCCATATGCCAAACGGTGCTAACATATTCGGGATATCTAATCTTGGCATAGAAATCCATGTTTCACCGCCATTCACGGTCCAATATGTTCGCGGACCAAAATGGTCGGTATTGGTATACCGTGATGTAAAAAAGCCAATGTCCTCTGTAAAAAAGCAAGCGGCTGAAATATACTCTCGACTATTGGAAACTCTAAAATTACTATACTCTGTTTTATTCCAAGTTTTACCGCCGTCAGCCGTTCTCAGCACACACGCCAATTCAATATCATCCATTGGGCTGACTGCATAGCCTTCCATATGAAAAATCATTACATATCCGTTTTGTTCATCTGTAAAACCGCAATAGATATCCGACGTTTTGATACCTTCGGAAAGCGAAATACTTGTTGTGTATTCCGCTCCATCCTGAAAGGTAGTAACGTCAAAAAGGTTAGAGCCGTAATCCTTGTGTTCTACTTTTATTTTTGATGCATCCTTGGACATAAGTTGTTGAATGTTGTAGTCGCTTTCCGTTGTTATACAACATCCAACCATTTCTTGATACTTGCTCAAGGTCATTTTATTGTCATTTTTCGCTAGATCATTTTTTATGTTTGAAAAGGATTCAAAGGTTGAGACGTCATCTTCTTTCTGTTGTTTTTCGTTCTGAATGCCATCTACATATAAATTTTCTGCAGAACTATTTTCACTCGTTAAAATTTCTCCCTGAATATTATTTTCCGGTACATAACTACACGCACTTATATTTGCCACCAATAAGGCAGATAACAGCATTGTTAGTATTCTTTTCTTCAATTTCAAACCTCCTTGTTTTTTTCTTTATTTGTGCAATTTTATTATAGCAAAGTTTTCCTGTACTGTCAACGGGATAATTGTCGAAATCTGTCTCTTTTTTTGTGCTCATTGAAAAATATTCTTCAAACCATTGACAGGTTTTGTCAGGGTTTCGTTTTAAAATGGTCTTGTCACTCGAGGGACAAACAGAAAAACAAATTAAAAATAAACAAAAAAGAAAGGAAAAAATTATGAACACAAAAAATTTGTGCGAAGAGGAAACTGAATAATTTCTAAATAATTTCCAAACATAAAAAGCCCATGGGTTTTGATTTTCAAAGCCTATGGGGGGTGAGGATGACGGGCATATCAAAGCCTTGAGCGGCAGAATTTCTGCCGCCCTCTTGATCATCAGCTGATGCGCACCCAGGTATTCAAGTCGATCAATTTATATTTTGCATCGACATGTGTTCCTTCGGGTGTTCCATACCGTATTGTTAAAATATAGGATCCATCAACCTGTGTAAAATCAGCAACCTTTGCCCATTGTAAATCATCTTCTTGTGGCAATTCCGGTATATTAACGTGAACCCAATTCAAACCTCCGTCGGTTGTCAATAAGGTTCGTTCGCAAAAATCATAGTCAGCAGGACCACTTCCTCCGGAAATGAGCCCAACGTCCTCAGATACCATTTTGGCAAACTCGATCTGATTCCGTAGACTGATTGAAGGTACGTTTTGTACGTTAATTGAATCCCACGTTTTTCCACCATCTTCTGTTTTAAAGAAATTAGATAATTTTGAGCCACCTGCCGGACCTTCGGATACCTCTTTAAAGGCAAACAAATATCCAACATTTTCGTTTATAAAACCTCCGCTAACCCTATAGATAAATTCATCAACATCAAGATTTACAACCGTTTCACTTTGGGAACCCTTTTCAAAACCTAATACGGTTATTTTAGGCTCATAGAATTGTTTTAGAATCAAAAAGGCACATTCATTGTTTGCACTAACAGCTGTAGTGGAGTATTTGACAGCATTTATCTCCTTGTCTGAAAGGGAGGTAACAAGATGATCTTCATTCCAGTCCGCTATGTAAATAGAAAATTCACCGTTTTGATGGAATGTGTATGTCACATTGGAATTGCCCCAGACACCGTTATAAAAATCCGGAGATTTAGCCTCGGGTGCTAAAGGACAGTTTTACAAGAATACGGTATATTTCGTAAGAGATATGCCGTATTCTTGTTTTTGTACCTTGTTTTAAGCGCTTTTAGCACTTTGGATTTCCTGCATCATTTCAAAGAGTTCCTTTTCGTCGGGGAGGTTGATCAGACCTACCGCCGTAAAGTAAACGTCAAGACGCACCTGCTTTCTTCCGTTGATCTTTTCGCTCTTGTGTACCTCAATGCGCTGAATGAGCCTATTTACAATAGCGGGAGTCAGCTCTGTGATCTCGGTACATTGACGGATTGTTTCAAGGAAAGCGCGGAGATCAACCTTGTCCTGCTCCATCGTCTTTAAGGCTTGTTCAGCTTTGGCTGTTTCCTCAATCAACTGATTTTGCTCCGCTTCATAGCTGCTCATCATCTTTGCAAAGCGAGTGTCGGGAATTTTGCCAAGGACGTTATCCTCGTAAATGCGTTCAATCGGTTTATCAAGCTCTTTAATTCTTCGCTTATCTCGTTCAATAGCAGCCTTCATATTACGGGAATTGACCTCTTTCGTAATATTGTGCTTCTTGGCGTACATATAGAGGAACACCGCTTCGTATTGCTGAACGAACAGAGCCACCCTTTTCACAAGTTCAAGAATGGTTTCCCGAAGCACCACCTCACGAATAAAGTGGATGGAGCAAGTACCAAGGTTTTCCTTATAAGCGGAACACCGATGAAACTCTTGATTTGGCTTTATACTTTTAGCCGCACAGAAGTAGAGTTTGGATTTACAATCGGCACAGTACAACAAACCTGAAAACAGGCTCTCTCTACCCGTAGCCGTATTTCTTCTGCGATGTTCTCTCAACTCTTGAACGCGGTTAAAGGTATCCTCGTCAATAATAGCTTCTTGTGTATTGGGAATGATCTGCCATTCGTCCTCGGGATTGTAAACTGTCTTGTGTACCTTGTAACTGACACGCGAGGTTTTGAAATTGACGGTACATCCCGTATATTGGCGGTTATCCAATATATGCTCGATAGAGCTTGTTTTCCAAGCATAATCCCCACGCTCCGAAACTGAATTGGATGTTTTTCTTCCCACTGAAAGTTGATACGATGTGGGATTCATAAATCTTTCAGCCTCTAAGCGTCGCGCGATCTTGGTAGGTCCGAGCCCTTCAATGCAAAGCGCAAAGATACGTCTTACGGTCTTTGCCGCAGGCTC